>DATFTC010000372.1:0-6073 GCA_035262305.1 Myxococcaceae bacterium
AACAACTTCCGGTCGATGAGTTCGCGCCGCTACTCGGCATGGGCGATAACGACCATTTCAAAGGCCACTGCAAGGCGACCGTGACGGACCTCCAGAACGGCATCTTCGAGGTGACGAACGATCTGATCGGGGAGCTCACCGGCACGCACGCAATGAACATCGAGGAGTTCATCACGAAGCACAGGGCCGCCTTCGTGTAGGGGACGTCTCTCCGTGCATAGTCGGCTTCGTCGTCCGTCGACGAAGACGAATCGGGGTCGGCGGTGCTGGCGCGGACGGCTGATAACAGCTCCTTTCTTCGGTTCGAAGGAGCTCGCGTAAACTTGAGTTTCGCGTCTCGGACAACGCTTCAGCCTCGACGCAGAGCTCCGATCGCTTGGAGGAGGCCGAGCGTATCCATACTTCGCCAAGCCTCGACGATCTTTCCGCGTTCGAATCGGTCTATTGTGATCCCGGTAATCATGATCCGGTGTCCGGTCGGCGCCGTGCCGCCCAAGGCTCCAGTGTGCGTCATCTCTCCGCGCCAGCGCGTGACAACTTTGTCGCCCTCCGCAATCTGGTCTTCGACGATAAGTTGCATGTCTGGAAAGGCAGACCGATTGAACTGGATCGTGCGCTTCATGCCGGCAAGGCCCTCAGAGGCGTAGGGATCATGGGGGTCGTGGTGCACAACGTTTGGTGCGACGAGTGCATCGAGCCGCTCTAACTTGCCCGTGCTCCAAACATCGAACACCGCACGCGCTGCCGCTTTGTTCTGTTCAGACATTGCCGGTACCAACCGCCGCCTCGTTAAGGCCTTACCGATACATCGAACGCGTGATGAGTGTCCAGGTAGTCGCGCACGGAAGCGATCTTCGGTCGCGGAACGTGATCAAGAAATGGTAGACCGCTTCACTTCGGGCCTGCCGGCGCCTCGTGGAGCTCGATGGGATTGCCATCGGGATCTTCAATCTGGATTTGTTTTCCCCCGGGGCCGACCTCGACTTCATTCCGCACCCGCGCCCCGGCCACTTTCAGCTTCTCGATTTGAGAACCGAGATCGTCGACGTACTGGCAGGTGGCGGAACACATCGACACGGGTAGGCTCATACGCGTGCTCGCCCCATTTGAACGTCCGCCCGCGCCCGATTCAAGCGCTCTTTGCGCCTGGCCGGCCGCTCCCGCCAAAGTTCGCGCCTTTGCAGATTTCCTGGTGGCGCGTTGGGCGCCACCGCCGTTCGAATGCGCGGTCGTCAGGGATTGATCGGCACCACGCGGTTCGACACGATGAGGCTTTATTCGGGCTCTTTAGTGCCCAGCTGCGTCCTTTCGCCGAGGCGGCTCAATTTCGTTGTAGAGCCCATCGATTACTTCGCACAGTTTCAGCCGCGCCTGATGGAGGCGAGGCTTGATGTCTTCGACCGGTTGGCCAGTTATCTCTGACACGCGCTCGTAAGTAAGCCCCAAGACGTCTTTGTAAAAGAGTACAGCGCGATGACGATGAGGAAGCCGCTCCGCAGCTTCCTGAATGGCGCGACAGAGCCTAGCGCTCGATTCCGTTCCTCTTGTGCCCCACAACTTATCGGCTGCGTGGCGCGCCCGGGCGCCGCGTTCCCCGAGCTCGGGCGACATAAACTGTGCGCCGGCAGGGCGATCATCACAGAACCGAAGTCTCAGCTCTGCATTCATCGCCGAAATCCGATGAACCCAGGTGCCAAACTGCGCCTCGTTCTCAAATTGTTGCAAATGCAAATACGCAGAGAGAAAGCTTTCCTGGGCAATGTCCCCCGCCTCCGTTTCAGATCCAGTAATGACCAACCCAAAGGCATACACGTCGTCCCGGTGGCGCTCTACAAGCTTCTCAAAGGCAGCCATTTCGCCATTCCGAGCTTCTGAGAAGAACTTGCTTTCGCTCCTGCCGACGTCTTCCGCGAGCTGTTTGAATTCGGTCAAATTAGGGTTGCTCACCGACGTTTACCTCCCGAATACGCGGCGGCAATTTCGCGCTCAGCTCGAACGGCAAAGCCGGTGATTGCCGATTTCCTTCCTGGCTTCCGCCCCGCGGCGCGGACCGGTTCGGCTTGCGTTTCGGAGCGTTTCCATCCCGAGGTGTCGGGCCGTTGTGCATTTGCAAAAATGTAAGCGATAGCTCATAATTGTCTACTCGCATTCTCCTTACATGCACATGGGTCGAAAACTGCAAACTAACCCAAGAAAATCAGCCTGTCAGGAGCGATCACGTCTCACTGTCGATGCGATTCTGGAAGCGACCACTCGCGTTTTAATCAAAGAGGGCTATGACCGAGCCAGCACCAACAAGATCGCTGCCGTGGCAGGCGTCAGTATTGGCTCGCTCTACCAGTATTTCCCGAGTAAGGAGGCGCTGGTTGCGGCTGTCATTGACCGCCACACGCAAGAACAGATGCGGGTGACGCGCAACGCCTTGGTCAAGGTGGCTGCAAGCCCGATCGAGGTGGCGGCGCGCGAACTCGTTTCGGCCGCAATCGACGCTCACCGCGTCAATCCCAAGCTTCATCGCGTCCTTGCCGAACAGATCCCACGTGTTGGGCGACTCCAAAATATCGAGGCAACCGAACGAGACGCTTACGTACTGGTTCGAGGCTATCTCGACGCACATCGAGATGAGATCGATTTTGCCGATCCCGACGTCGCAGCCTTCATCTGCGTGACAGCAGTGGAGGCACTGACACACGCGGCAGTCCTGCGCCGCCCAGACATCCTCACCGACGAAAAAGCAGAAAAGTTTGTGGACGAGGTAACGGATCTCGTGGTCCGGTATCTGCGAAAGTCATGATCGGCGACGAAGACATGAGTCTCCTTCTCTGAGAGCCGGTCGATCGGTAACATCGGGCAACGTTATTCGTCGGCAACGGTGCAAACCCGGGGATCACACGCCATGGATCAACGCCCCCCCTTTGCACTCAATGAGGCGCAGCGCGTCTGGGCCGACGCGCTCGGCTCTAAACACCTGAATTTCAGAAGCGCACACCGTTAGTCGAACCACGTTGCAAGTGTGTGCGATCGTCGGGACTCGCACACACGGCCTTTGCTGTTTCAACTCGCCTGGAGATCGAGCGGCAGTACTTCGTCCGTCACGTTGGAGAATTCGCTCGGTCCGCTGAACCCTGGCGTGCGCCAGGATCAGCTGAATGATCCGAATGTCGACGTCGCGCCCGATCACTTCGAAATCGAGCCCGGCGAACGCCCCTCGTACGTGCCAAACCGGAGCCACTCGGCGGAAGCTTGCAGCAGCTTCGTGTGCTGTTTCTCGTACACGAGCTCGTGGCTTCCACAGCTCACGGTCACGTACGCCTTCGGCCCGCTGAGTGCGTCGTAGAGAGCGCGCGTCGCTTCCTCGGGCGCTTGATCGTCGAGTGCTCCTCGTATAACGAGCGTCGGCGCCTGAACGCGGCCGGGAAGGTCGGGGGTCCATCCGACCGCGGTGAACGCGGGAGAGCGGCGAACGCCTGACGCTCCCCAGCCGCGTCCGAGCTTGTCCAAGGCAGTCGTCGAATCCCACAATGCCTGGCGAATCGAGGGGTCGACTTGTTGCGGACAATTCTTGGAATCGATCTGCCTATCCCAGTCGACGAAGAAATCACGCTTGTCTGTCATGTTCATCGGGTAGCTCGGCACACTTGCTACCGGCGGAAACCGCGTCGGCGCGAGCGCGACGACCTTCTCAATGTTGTCTGCCCGAAGAGCTGCATAACCGATGACTCTCATTCCACCCCGAGACCAACCCACGAGGCTTACCTTGAGCGCGCGATTACTGCGAAGCGAACGGATGAATTCCACGACCGTGTCGATTTCGTCCCAGTCGGTCGCGAAGCTACCGAATGAATGCGGATACGGTGGCGGACAAGGCGCCGGGAGAGGGTTCGGAACGAGGTATTTCGCCTGGTTGTCAGGGGAGGTGTTGCAGGGGTCGTCCATGACCGTGGGCTTGGACGAACTCCCGTAGCCTTGTAGATCCAGAGCGAAGACATCGAAGCCGGCGTCAGCCAGATAAACCATCCAGCTGTAATCTCGGTACTCGAGATCGAAGGAGGGTACCGCAGCGGCCGAACGCCCATGAACAAAAAGGACCACGGGGCCCAACGGTGCGCCCCGACGCTCCCGCATGAAGAGTCTGACCCGAGAACCTTCGTTGGCGCGATCGGTGGAGATGTGAGGGACGAAGTGATCGATCACGTCGCCGTGCGGTTGTTGCGCCGTGCGGGTTTGCGCAACTTCCCCGATGTTGCGTCCCTGTGAGCATCCGATGAACATCGAGGCGGCCAGCACTACTGCGACGGCCCTTCCACGTTCGCTCATGTTGGGAGCAGAGTCTATTTCGGAGGTGCTGGAACGTTCAAATTCCCTCGCTGTCGATTGCTGATTGGAGCCACGCGTTGCTTAGGCGACCCCTTTTGAGCGCGTCGAGGTGCCGCAACCAGCTGATCAATGGGTTCGAACTGGTGAAAATCTGGGCCACTCCCGCCCGTTAAGGCGGATCATTTAAGAATGAAACTTGGTTTTGTATTTGGCATGCAGGCGAGGCGAATGACCCCGGCAGTTATGCCCCGCACGCAATGAAGAGCAGAGGCCCTCGATCTTGGTCACCGGCTGCCGCGACAGCTCCGACGGGCAGGACGCAGGAACGCACCGGCCCTCGAGGTGAACAGTGCGGCGCCGCATTGCACCATCCCGCAGCCATACTTGGTGCCCGTCAGCCGCAGCGGATCGCGGAGAACCCAGAGGAGCGGCATCTTCTCCGGCGCCGTTATCGCGCGCTCCTTTCCGTTGACCTTGAGGTTCATTACCGCCTCGCAGTTTGAAGAATCGCGAACGGCAATTGGCACCAAGTTCCGAGGGCGGAGCTTCGGGCCGCACGATGGATGTTGCGCGGTCGACAAAGTCTCCTTGTCTCTCAAGACATCGGCGCCTTTGCCCAACAACGCTATTGACAGCGGTCCTACCTTTCGCTGTCTTCCGCTCCTCAATTGAAAGGGGGCGTCATGTCAACAAATCGCTTCACTTCTCGGGTTGTTCGCAGGCTGGCGCATACGGCGGTCCTCCTCTGCGGATTGCCGCTCGGCACCAGCTTTACCGCTCAGGCGCAGCAACCTGACTTGATCGTCAATCAACAGATCTTGCAAAACCACTGGATCGTCCGAGACGAGGATTTCCCGGCGACCCTCTGCTCCGTTGTAGAGGGAGGGATCGCGCCAGGGACGCATCGCGTGCTGAGATTCACCGTCAACACGCCCAACATCGACGCTGGCGATCTCGTGCTCGGCGACCCAAACGCTCACATTGCGGCTCAAGACGGCCTGTACGAATTCGCAACTTGTCATCGTCACTTTCATTTTCGCCACTACACGATCGATCAGCTGATCAGCGCCAGCACCGGGCAGGTTTGGCGCGTGGCCAAGCGCGGATTCTGCATGATCGACGTCAAGCCCGCAGGCGGTCTGGGCGTCGTACCCCCGGGTCAGCCTCAGTTTCGTACTTGTGGACGCTTCGGTGTGCCGGGAAACCAGGGAATCAGCGCCAGCTGGGCGGATGAGTATATTTGGTTCCTCGGCGGTCAGTACTTCGTTCTAGACGGCGGCGATGGCCAGGATCCGGTGCCTCCGGGCGAGTACGTCATTCGGGTTACCGTCAATCCCGGCTTCGTTCCCCAACCCGGTGAACCTTGCCGGAATGCAGATCCGCTTCACCCTGGCGTGTGCCATCAACTAACGGAGTCGAATTACGAGAACAATGTCGCAGAGTCGCACATCACGATTCCGGACCATCCGGGTCGCTCCGGGTTCGGACCGGGCGTCGGCGATGGCCCTGAGCCATCGGGCGAACGCGATGAGCACGGAGTCTTGATCCCACCGTAACCATCTGCGCCGTGACAACAAGCGCCTGAGTTGCACTCACTCGCGAGATTCAAGCAAAAAACGAGCAGTCTGAGCTGTTCGCAAGGCGTCTCGTCCGCGGGCTCGATGTCGTCGAGTTGCATTCCAGGCTCATCACGACATTCCGCCCGGCGGGATTCCAGCCCCAGCTCGCAACGGGCGGATCTACGCGATGCTCGAGC
>DATFTC010000373.1:0-73458 GCA_035262305.1 Myxococcaceae bacterium
CTGGCCTTGGTACCTTCCCTCGATGGCAGCGACGTAGGCTTTGGCACATGCGGCCGCGGGTATTCCGCCCGATGGATCCATTTTGAAGGCCGCTAGCGTCTCCGAGATCCACGGCGGGCTGACGAGGTTCAACCGAAGACCCCTCGGCATCTCGATCGCTGCACCGATAACGAACCCTTCAAGAGCTGCGTTGACCATCGAGATGGCCGCCCCACCCTTCGTCGGCTCGTGCGCGAGGACTCCGCCGGTCAGGGTGATCGACCCGCCGTCCTTGACGTAGTTCATCCCAACTCGGACTAAGTTCACTTGTCCCATCAACTTGCTCTTGATGCCGAGCTGAAAGTCCGCATCGGTCAGCTCCGCCAGCGGCTTAAAAGCCGCGCTGCCCGCGCAACAGACGACGGCGTTAATGTCCTTGACCTGCTCGAAGAGACTCTTCAGCGACGCGGTATCGTCGATCTCCGCCTTGACGGGTCCTTTGCGCGACGCGCGCACGACTTCGTGCTTGGCGGCGAGAGCGTCCGACACAGCCTTGCCGATAGTCCCTGTGCCTCCGATGACGATGATTTTCATGGTCAGCGCTTAGCTTCCCTTCGACTTCGTCGCAGTAGAATTTTGGATTTGTTTCGCCTCTTGAACATGCTTTCGTGCAGTCGCCCACGATGGCGAGGTCCATCTGGCCGAGGTCGCGAACGCCCGAGTATGGGGCGGGTTCACTATCGCAACTCCGCGAGGTCGGGGCGGCGATGGGCCTAGAGATGGCAAAGCTCGCTGTCGCCAACGCGTTCCGGCCGCGTTAAACAGCCCCTTGCCTTCGGCGGCCAGCGCCGTGAGCTCGAGGGCCGGCTCGGCTCACGGCGACATGGTTCACAGCTTGCCGTCAATTAGTTGTTATGACCGTGCACGGTATCCGAAGGCAGCGGCGGCGCGCTGTCGGGCGGCACGCGGGCGCGCGTGGCCTGCTCGAACGCGTAGGCGTAGCCGATCAATTTCGGCTCGCTGAACGCGGGGCCGGAGAACGTCACGCCGATGGGCGCGTCCTTCGCGTCGAAGCCCGGTGGAAATGGCGTCGGTGCTGTTCCTGTTTGAGGCACTGCAGGATTTGGCACGAACCCGGCCGGTACGACGATGCTGGGATATCCCGCGCGCGCCGCGATGTTGGCGCCCCGGTTGGCTAGGAAGAGCACCGCGTCGAAGTCTTGATACACAACGTCCAGCCCGCGGGTCTTCGCAATGTCGAGATCCTTGGCGCGGTCGCGCGTGTAGCGGTCGGTGTCGGCCGAACCGGGCGACGTATCCAGCGTATCGGAGGCGATCGCCAGCACCTGGTTATACTTGAGCCCCACCTGTACGCCATCGATGATGAAGTTGTTGTTGAAATCGATCACGTCTGCCAGGGTGCCTACCCCAGTCGGTGGATTGTGGCCGAGCAGGTAGTTGTTGAGATCGCGCTTGAACCCGTAGAACAGAACCGTCGTGCAGCCTTCCGGGAACGGAGCCGGCACGCCGCAGCCCCCGAAAGCGAAGAGCTCGGCCTGGGTGGGAATATCGTGTGGGTCCTCTACGATCGCACCTTCCGCTCGCAGGAGCGCAATTGCGTCGTCCATTATTCGTTGCTGCTCGACGCTCAGGACGACGTTGCCGGCGCTGTCGGTCCAGTAGCCAAGATGCGGGACCGCGATGCGCGCGCCACGAAGCGCATCCCTTCTAAGAAATCGCGTGTAGTCGTTGAAGCAGTTGCCGGGTTGGAGGCACGCGGCGGTCGCGGGATCGTCCGGATCGAAGCCGGCGAGCACTCCGAGTAGCTTGGCGGCGTCCGTGACCGTGCGTGCCAGCGGGCCAGCCGTATCCTGATCGGCGGTGATTGGCACGATGCCGCTGCGGCTCACCAAGCCGACCGTCGGCTTGATGCCGACGAGCAGATTCTGCGTCCCGGGGCTGAGGATCGATCCGGACGTTTCGGTGCCGACTCCGACGGTGGCGAGGTTCGCGCTCACGGCGATCCCCGGGCCGGAGCTGGAGCCGCCGGTGGCGAGCGCCGGGCGGCCGTCGTCACAGGTTGGCCACGTTGGAACGCAAGAAGGCCCTCCTGTCCTCGGGTCCGTCCGAGGATCGTACGGGTTGAAGCCGTACCCCACCCGCTCCAGGTCTCCGCCGGTTTGGAAGAGCTGCAATCGCAGCTGAGAGTCGTAGCCGGTCGGCATCCGGTCGCTGATGAAATTGGCGTATTCGGTGAGCGAGGCTTTCCCCATGATGATCGCCCCCGCTCGGCGGAGCTTCTCGGCGATGAATGCGTCGTTCGGCGGTATCGAGCCCTGGAGTGCAACCGATCCGGCGGTGGTCGGCATGTCGCGAGTGTCGATATTGTCCTTGAGGATAACCGGGATGCCGAACAACGGGCCCCTGCGGTGGTGCTCGTGCTCGCCGTTCTGCTCTTCTTCGTTCAAAGCGCGCGCATCGTCGATGGCGTGCTCGTTCACGTGCAGGTAGCTGTTTAGTTGAAACGCAGCGGCCGGATCCTGATCGTAGGTCGCGATCCGGGCGAGATACATCGTCACCAACTGTTCAGGGGTGAGAACCTCCGACCGAAAAGCACGCTGAATGTCGGCGATGGTCGCCTCCACCAGCTGAAAGTCTTCGCGGTTCTCCGCACGGGCGATGGTCGGCACTACAGGCGCGCCGATCGCGACGAGCATCGAAGTAACAAAAACGAGTCGCTTCATGTCTGGTCCCTCCGGGAGTGATGCGCTTCGCCCGACGGAAATCCCGAGGAAAGCGCAGTGCGCGAGCTAGTGCCGCGCGCGTCTCGAGTCAAGGAATTGTTCACAGTTGTCCAGCTGTCGACAACGCGAACGGCGCGCAGTGCACGAATACCGGGGAATACCTGAATCTGAAAAACTTCAACAACTTGCGCTGGCGAAGCTTTCGTTGCGAGCAGTGCGCAAATATCAGCTCGCAAATAGGAGTCACTCAGCGACGTAACGGAATGAACGGCGAGTCGAACCCTCCCAACGAGCGGGAATCGTAGTTCGATAATTGTCACTCTGATATAGCCGCGGGCCATGAGCATTTTCGTGGCCGGTGCTACCGGCGCCACGGGCGAGGTGTTCGTGCCGATGGCGACCCGGGCGGGAGTCGAGCTGCGCCTGCACGTGCGGCCGCAAACGGCTTCCAAAACCGCGCTCGGCAAGGACCCGCGAGCGCGCGTGTTTGATTTATCCGATCGCCAGGCTTTGCTGCAGGCGCTCGCCGGCTGCGATGCAGTGGTCTCTTTCGTGGGAACGATGCGAGCGAGGTTCCAGGTGGGTGACACCTATGAGTCCAGCGATATCGCCTCGACCCGTTTACTGGTCGACGGCGCGAGAGCGGCCGCCGTTCCGCGCTTTCTTCTGCTCAGCGCGGTCGGCGCCGGCGGCGCGGGGGCGTACTTGAAGATGAAGGGCGAATGCGAGCGCATCGTCAAGGAGAGCGGGCTGCGCTACACCATCTTCCGCCCATCGGCCTTGGTGAGCCCGCCGGCTGGCGAGGCCGCGACCAGCCATCACGGGCGCCGCGAGGTTCCACCGATTGCGAGCTGGGTGATGACCGGCGTCGGCAAGCTGCCGGGGCTTCGAGGCTGGGTTGACCGGTACAAACCAATTCCGATCACCGTCGTCTGCCGCGCCTTCCTCAGAGTTCTCGAAAAAGCGCGCGACGGCGAAATCCTCGAGGGCACCGAGCTCTGGGCGGCCGGTGGAGCTTGACCCACCGCCGGAATTGAGCAAACGCCCGGCGGCCGGTTGACGTTTGGAGACAGTGCGGGGAGCAATCACGAGCTGGAGCCCGTGGCCGGCTCGACCGGTCGTCGCGCCCACAGCGCCTCGGCGACGTCTTGAGCGCTCCACGGTGAAGCAGACGCCTTTGCGAGCGCCTGCGCGCGCGAGCGGAGCGCCTCGCTGTATTGGACGTAATAGGATTGCGTGAACGCCACCTTTCCGAGCTCCGGAATCTGCTTGGCAACATCCTCATCAAAGAACGGAAATAAATCGGGCCGAAGCGCGGCGAGGACGGCCGAGCTGGTTGCGGGACCAACGCCCGACAACTTGCACAACAATGAAAGTGCTTTCCCAATGTCTGGGATGGCAGCGAAGGCTCGCGCTGATTTCGATTTCACCTCCGGCTCGATGTTCCTTTTGACCAGCGCGAGATTTCGGCCGCGGTAGACGCCTCTCTTCATTTTCCACTCCGCGACAGTTATCAACTCTTCGCGGGTGATGAACGGCGGCTGTCGGCCCTGCAAGTGGTGCGGAAGCTGATAGCGGTACCAATGATCCAGCTCGGGCAGGCGGTTCACGTCCCGCGCTGCCACTCGCGCTTCGTAGGAATCGCGCGCTTCGCGCCACGCCTTACCGTCGTCGTTATCCCAGAGTGTCATAGGACTGGCTGTCACGTCCGCTTGCGTTCAGCATTGGCCCGCCAGGCGGCTCTTGCATACTCGGCAAGGCCTGGGCCATATCGATCGAGGCTCTCCCTAAATCGCTCATCGCTCACGTACAGCTCACCGAGGCCAGCATGCATTGCTGGCGGGCACTGGTAGAACCAACGCTCGATGTGTTTTCGGTGGCACTCGGCGAGCTCCATCGCCTCGGTTGACGTCGGTGGCCGGTGTTCGTTTAAGAGTCGAGTCAACTCCTGGAAAATACCGTCACCGTCAGCCCTGATTTTCGCCCAATCCTCTTTTTTGTATTTCCTGGTGCGTCTTGCTGACTCGCGATACGCCTCCGAGCCGCCCCATTTCTCCTTCGCCTCTTCCTCATCTTCCGGCGCGTAAAGCCGGTAGCCCGCCGCGCTGCGCGCAGAGGGCCGGACGAGACCAATCTCGTCGTAGTGGTGAAGCGCTCGTACGGTGACGCCGGCCAGTCGGGCGACATCGCTCACCTTGAGAGCCATCCTCATCACCTCCGTGCGAACCAAGTAAGGCCTCCCGTTGGGTGAGGGTCAAGCTGGATGCAAAAGAGCGCACCGGCGAAGACTCCGTAATCGAGCGGCCCTGTTGGGCTCAGCTGAGCTCAGAGCTCGAAGACCGAGCTGGATTGGGCAGGCTCGTCGGACCTCGACATGGCTCGGTTGTCGAGTCATCAACCTTGGCGGCCGGTTGCGTGCAACGGCCACTGGCAAATGGTGTCAGGCGTGCCGAGGGTTCTATCACTATGAATGCCGCGCCCATGAAGTGTCGCCGCCTGACTGGGAATCCAACGCGCCAATCCGGGATGCTAACGGTGGTCCTTTTGGCCTCGATGGCCGGGGCGCGCGCGCACGCAGCGCCCCCTTGTAATCCCACTCAGCCTTGGCAGCCGATTCTTTCATTGCAGGGCCGCAGCTCGGAAGTGGAGAACGTCGCATGGTCGCCGGATGGTACGCGCATCGCGAGCGGCGGGGAGGACTCTTATCTCAACCTTTGGGCTGCCGATACCGGAGAGCTCCTGCTCACCGTACCCACGAGCGCTCGGGTGATCGCATCTGTCGCCTGGTCTCCCGATGGCGCGCAGCTCGCGGTGGGAGGTGGCGGGGGGGCGATGAACACGATCGAAATCTGGAATCCACAAACAGCTGCGCGAATTAGGGTGCTGACGGAGCTCCTCGGATGGGCTTTTTCCACTGCCTGGTCACCTGATGGCACTCAAATCATGGGTAGCAATGGCGGAGGCGGCATCAGCTTCTGGGACAATGATACGGGTAGGCTGCTGAGAACACTCACCGGAACGCCCTTCACCGACTATGTCTGGTCTGTGGCCTGGTCGCCCGACGGAAGCCAGTTCATCAGTGGGACCGGTCCGTTCGACAACACTGTCAAGGTATGGGACAGCGCATCGGGCACCGTGACACAAACGTTTCGCGGTCACTCTACAACGATTTATTCGGTCGGTTGGTCCCCGGACAATAGCGTCGTCGCCAGCGCGTCCGGCGATCACACGGTAAAAATCTGGGACCCGATCACGGGGTTCGTGCTCCAAAACCTGACCCACGGCAATTCGGTCCTGTCGGTCGCCTTTTCGCCGGATGGAACACAGCTGGCCAGCAGCTCCCTGGATCGAACGGTCAGGGTCTGGAACGTCGCGACTGGTGATCTGCAAGATGCCCTCGATTTGAGCGGCACGACGTACAGCGTCAACTGGTCGCCGGACGGGAGTCGCCTGGCTTTTGGTTCTGGGAACCTGGTCGAGGTGTGGAGCCAGTGCCCCTGATTCGATCGCCAGGACGCAGCCAGTGATACGCGTGCGAAGAGACGGGTCGGAGGCGCAACCCGTCTGTTCGCCGGGTGAGCGACGTCGACTCGCTCAATCGCCGTGCTCGCCCTCCAAGATGTCCTCGTACTCGTCATGGTTGGTCGGCGCAGGGCCAAATGACTTGCCAACAATCAGCGGCACGTGGCTCACGCCCCGCCTTGACCAATCGCAAACCCCGCTCGGAAAGACTCTACCCAGCCGTTGCTGCTCGGCCGGTGTGAACGTAACCGCATAATCAGCCATATCGATTGGCTTCAGTTGGCATTTGAGGATGTTTGCCGCGAGCGGTCCGCCTGCCACCTGGCGTGGAAACGAATAGGAGGGCCACAGCGTGTTGCACTTCGAGGAGACCGGATCGCTGCTAAAGGTTTGCGGCTCGGGAATGAAGTCGGGCGGCGTATCGCTGGTGAAGCATCCATCGACGGCTTCGGGCGGTTTGTTTCGAATCACCTTCTGGCGCGGGGAGGCATGCGACGGATCGGACTTGATCGCTTCCACCCAGCGAGCAATCACTGCAAATGCTTGCCCCAGGGGCACCGTGGTGGCGTTGTTCCCGCGCCATAGAATATGGTTGGGTGCGCTGCGATTCGCGTCGATCAATCGCTCTCTCACCGCAAAGTGATGCCATTGATAGTGATATCCACCCGCTTCGTTGTAAGAGCCAAAATCAATGATTGGAATGGCGGAGAGCCCGCCGTTGCCGCCGAGCTGGACGCCCGATTGGTAGGCCCGCCTGATGGCTCCGGCGTTTCCAACCGTCCGCGGTGAGACGTAGTTGGCGTCGTGGTCGTAGCCACCGACGTCCGCATTCAAGTCGAGGAATTGGGTCGTCGAAATCACGCCATCGTTGAGCGCCTTCAGGCCGTACTGCACGCCGACGTTGTCGAACGCTCGCAGGGCGAACCCCGTGCTCGGATCGACTCCATAGATGTTTCTGGAGATGTCGAAGATCGTCGGTCGGGCGCCTGTTGGGTTGCTCATCGGATCATAGCGAAGCTCCACCGGCACGACCTGATTCCATACCGCCGAGCTGTAGCCCGTGATGTCATCCCGGCCGGGGACGGGATCCGTGCGCTGTGCTTGGTTTGCCGCGTCGTACCACGCTTGCAGACCCTGATATCCGCTGACCGCGACTTGCTGATCGGCGGTGAAGCCGGTCGGATTGACGAAAAAGAAGTAGTGCGTCAGCAAGTGTCCATCAAGAGCGCTATAGGCAATTTCACCCGCGTCGGGGAAGGTGGCGCTGATGAAGGCGCCGTCGATCAAGCCGGGGAAAGCGTCGGCAACCTGCAGGCTCGTGTATGCGCCGCCCGATCCGCCCGTGCTGATGGTGAAGAAGGGAACGCCGAAGGTCTTGATGAAATGCTCCTTGCCCATCATCGCGCTCTCGCCCGCCACGAACGGATTGCAGTGGTTCGACGGATTTTGAAGCGTGTTGATGAAAAGCGCGTACCCTTGGGAAAGGTACCGATCTTGCAGGACGTTGACCCCTTCCTGCGTGCCTTGGGTGTACCAACCGCCCGGGCAGCCGGCGCCGTGTATCGCAACCAAGCGCTTGTTCCAACCTTGCGGCGGCGTGAAAGGCGAAGGTTCTGGATCGGAGGTGGGATCGAAAAGAATCGCGTTTTGATAGATGCCGCGGTTTATCGTACCGGTTTCAACACGCACGACGTAAGCAACGGTTGCCCCCTCGGAGGTCGTGGTCACCGCCACATCCGGCGGCAGCGTCGAAGGATCTTCCAGCGGTTTAAACGTCCCGTCGGTGGTCGACATGTAGACGTAGTTCACCCTGGTGTCTGCGGAGCAATCGAGATCGGTTGCGGGGCCGAGCGTGTTGCCATCCGGAAGCATGAATGTATCGGTCTGGCAGATGAATGGATGGATTTGAGGCCCTGAGATGATTGGGCCTTTGATGGAATAGTTGGTCAATTCGATTGTCTTTCTGCCTTCCCTTCCCTCCACCCTCAGCCGATTTCGCCCAAGCACCAGTCCAGTCATCAGACCGACCATCGAATTGGGCTTTTCGCCCGGACGAAATGAGCTCGATACATCGTGGCCATTGAGCGTCACGACCAAGCGGCGCTCGTGTCGCGAAAAGGTGATTTCCACGAGCGTACTGCCGCCGCTTACGCGGTCCGGTTGACCCGAGAGAACGTTGATCGCGATGTCCTCGGAGTGTTCTCGGGCGTTGGCGGGCGCAACAAAGACAATCGCCGCCAGCAATCCACTTGTTGAGATGACGATGCGCTGCAGACAGTGGTTCATACGTGTCTCCTCTTCATTCACTTAGGACGCGCAGACTTGGTGGAACTCTTCCTCTTATCCGGTACGCGGCTGGCGAGAGAGGCGCGGCAATGCCGTTGCGATTCCGAGGTGCCCCCTTTCCAGTTGACCCTGACCCGCCGGGCACGGCCATACACCTTTACTCAACACTTGCAACGCGCAGAGCGTACGGGAGTTGTCTGTTTTACGGATGCTGGGCGCCGCCGATTTCGAGTGGGCAGCCGCATTCCAGCCACTCGCCGTTTCCGCAACCAGATGGGTGGGTTACGTCGATTTTACCCTCTACGTGGACGGGCGGGGAGCGGCGCGTTCCTCTCGATCAAGTGCAACGGCGTCGCCGGGCTGGTATCACGGGCAGTGGAGCAACCGGAATTAAGCGAAAAGGGATCGCAGGTCCCAACGGCCAAGCGCTCGTCGAAGGGCGGCGTGGCCGACGTCAGGGGCCTGGCGGGGCGCGGACATACCGGACGCTTGTATCACTTGCGCGGGCTGCTCTGTTGCTGCTGGTCGCGAGCACCCTCGAGCTGCCGAGTGAGGAAGATGCGCAGCTCGTTCTCAGAATTGCCGACCACGAGGTCAGCGCGACCATCGCCATCGAGGTCAGCCAGCGCGATCGCATTGGGCTGACGGCCCACTTTGAATGGCGAGCCCGCCGCCGGCCGCAGCCGCTTTCCGCCGAGAAGCAAGGTGACTTCCCCGCTGGCCAGATTGCTCACCGCCAGATCGAGCACGCGATCTCCGTTCACGTCGCCCAGGGCGATCGAAGTCGGCGCGCGGCCGGTCGCGAACGGCGAGCCCTCCGCCGGAGTGAATCGAAGCTCGCCGCGGTTCAACAGCACAATCAAACCGTCCTGCGAGTGGTTCGCGCTGGAGCCTGAATAGGTGGCCACCGCAATGTCTGGCTTGCCGTCGCCGTCGAGATCGCCGAGCGCTACGAAGAAGGCCGAACGAGCGATTGCCAGTGGCGAGCCTTTGGCGGGTGCAAAGCTCCCCGCGCCGAGCCCGCGCAATATCGCCACGGCGCGATCGGGATGAGCCGGCACTGCGAGATCGACTTTGCCATCGCCGTCGAGGTCCGCAACGCCCACGTTCCAATACGCCCGACGCGCACCAATGGCGACCAGGTCGCTGGCTGGGCGAAAGGTACCGTCCCGATTGCCAAGAGCGACGAGCACGCCGCCGCGCGCCATATCGTTGAAGACGAGGTCAGGCTTGTCGTCGCCGTCTACCTCCGCGATCGCGACCGAATGGGCATGCGGCTTGAGATTGAGCTGGAGCGGACTGCCGGGCGCCGGGACTAGGCCGCCACGGCCGTCCCCGAGCAAGATGGTCGCTTGAGGATGTCCGTGATTCACGAGCACGACGTCGGGTCTGCCGTCGCCGTTTAGATCGCCTATCGCGAGATCGCCGGCCGCCGGCCCGCCGTTGAATACCCGTGGCTCTGCAGAGAAACCGCCCTTGCCGTCGCCCCGATAGACGAGAACCGATCCACTCTCCCCAGCGACAATGAGGTCGAGCTTGCCGTCCCGATCTAGATCTGCAGCCCCTACCCGCATCGGTTGAGTGCCTGCGGGCAAATGCACGCGAACTTGACGCCGAAAGGGTGCTTGCTCCTGCGTCGCCTCTCGGGCATGGGCACTGGCCAGCGCCACCACAACGACTGCACTTGCCCATCCGAGTTGTGTCACTCTCATCGAATTGCCGACGCAAGCTCGCAGTCGCGCGCGCTCGGCTGGCAACAGTCAATCGTTGGTCGTGTCCTTGTCAATAACAGGATCACTGGCGCGATTGTGTGAACCCTGATCCGCCGCTGCCGGATTCGGAGCGTAGCGGTTGCGAATGAACGCTCCGAGGCGGATCGCCAGGTATGCGCACACGATCGAGGCAACCAGTGGAAGCCAGAAGCTCACCGTGTGGAAGGTGTTGGGCGGCAAATAGTGTTTGCTGCTCTTACCGATTCCGAGCAGACGCAAGAACCCGGGCATGCGCGAGTTGGTAAACGTCCTGGGAATCCACCAGCCGACGAAGAGCCCGACGAGCGCCGGCAGTCTCGGCAGAAGCCGGCTCTTGAGCTCTCTCCAGGTGATCGAAAAGAACAAGACAAATTCTTTACCTACCCAGTGGAAGATTCGCGGCAGTGCAACCCCGCCAAATGGCGCGACGAGTTGATTTCGCTCGCCGACGAGCTGCGTGCTCTCTGCGCGCATCGCCGCGATTTCTTCGGCGAGCTCGCCGGGGATGCATCCGAGAAGCGGCCGTACGTCGCCGTCAAACGCGTGAGCGGCAAGAGCTTGAGATGCCGACTTGAGCTCGCGACGCGTGCGGCGCAGGGCATCTCTCAGGACAATCCTCGCAATAAGCCCGCGAAGGACGACCAGCGGACGCGCCCAACGGGATGCTCGGGCGTAGTCGCTGCGGTCCGCGGCGAGCGACTGTCCCATTTCCTCGGCCAGTTGCTCCGTGAGGCGGTGCCGCGCGGAAGCAACCTCGAGCAGCGTCGAGGCGCGTTCATCGACACTTCCGGGCCTGGCTCGAACGATGGCACCGCCTGCCTGGATGAGCGCAGAAGTGTGCCGAGGCCGAAGCCTCGACAGCATTCGGTCGAGCTTCCAGACTCGCGCCAGGGCGACAAACCATTCGAGGCTCAGCCGGCTGCGCGCTCTAACCGGAGCGGACGGTGAAGCTTCACTACCCAAGCGCTGCCGAGCGTACGGGCTCCATTTTGGAGGCGTCAATCGCCCAAGGTGGGAGGCAATGCCCTCTGAGCGCGATCCCTACGCAAGTGCAGCGCGCCACGCGCGAGCCGATTCCATCATCAAGACCCGATCGCTGGTGGTGAAGAATCGATAACCCATCTGACGCAGCGCGGAGATCTGTTCCATCTTTCCCAGCATAATCCCCGCAACCTTGCCCGCCTCTTTCGCAGTGGCGGCGATTCGCGCGAGTGCGCTTTGGTACCTCGCGTCACCGTACTGCCCTGGGACTCCCAGCGCCTGCGTCAAGTCGTTCGGGCCGACGTAAAGGATGTCCACATTTTTTTCGCGCGAGATCGGTACCAGATCTTGCAGCGCGCCCGAGGTTTCAATTTGAATCGCAACCAGAGTCTCGCGGTTCGCCTCGACGACGAACTGCGCCAGTGGCCGGGCTCCGTACTTGCTGGCTCTCACTCCAGCCAGACCTCGCTTTCCCTCCGGAGCGAACTTGACCGCCTCGACGGCCGTGCGCACCGACTGAACTCCCTCGGCCCGCGGGAAGAGCGTACCGGCCGCTCCATAGTCGAGGCAGCGGCCGGCATCCGGCGAGGTACAGGACGGAACGCGGACGATGGCCGGCAAGTTGGACGCGTCGGCGGCCGCGATCGTCGAGGCGATTGACTCGTTGGAGAAAACGCCGTGCTCGGTGTCGAGAACGACGAAATCGAATCCCGCCAGGGATAAGAGCTCGGCGACGCCGCCCGTAGGCCAGGTCAGAAAAGAACCGAGCAGGGATTCACCGGACTCAAGGCGCGAGCGGAGGTTTTTCTCTGGCATCCCGCCCTTGTAACGCGGAAGAAACCGAGAGTCGATCAGATGTATGCCTCTGTGCCGCGCTGACGCGAGGGCTGGCACATCCGGGATCTGCTGTGGGGACCGCGGCGCTGAAGTCGCTTCGCGCCACCAAGTTATGATTGGCCAGCATCCCGCGAACTCCCGATGTCTCTCTTCGTCCTACGAGACGGCTACCGCATCGTCACGACGCCGTCCGGTGCCCGCGTGGTGCACGTCCGCACCGGAGGCTCGATCGAGCTGTCGTCCGAGGAGGTTCTGCTGTTTGCGCGAGCGACCGCGGGTGGGGTCGATTCGAAGGATCCGCAGCTGCGCAATGTGATCAAGAAGTTCGTCACGCTTGGCGTGCTGGTTTCCAACGAACCCTCGAAGAGCGATGCGCGCTCGCCCGCCGGGCGACCCCCATCGCTCGGAGGTGAGGTCGCCGCATCATCGTCCACTTCCGGCCCACGGCCACCGTCGGTCTCACCCCAGGTGCCCGCTTCACCTTCGTTCTTCGCCGCGCCGCCAGCATCAGCAGCGCCGCCGAGCCCGGCGCCGGGCCCGTCTGCGGCATCTTCGCACGCCGCCTCGTCCATCGAGAACGCATTATCCAGTGCAGGTTTCGCATCCCCGTCCATCTCGCCGACGGGTTTGGCTCCTCCCGCGCCCGCCCCACCTTCGATGCGATCGACGGAAATCGCGCCGATGAAAGAGGCGCGGCCAAGCCAAAACCCACAGGCGGCCGTCGCACCCGGGCGGCCCAAGCTGGATGACGTCGTACGGCTGTTTCGCGCCGACCTGAAAATCCAGCGCCGCGTGTCATCCAACTTGCTCGATGTTGCGGATCCCCAAACCGGCAAGACGTTCCCGCTCTACGACTTTGAGATTTCCCTCGCGCGCATGCTCGACGGGCGCCGACTCTATTCCGACGTGATTGAGGCGGGTCAGCGCCTCGGCATCCCTGTCAACTTCGAATCTCTATGCCAATTCGTTGGCCAGCTGGAGCGATACGGTTTCCTCGCCGCCCCTGGCACTCCACTGCCCGAGCGCAGCGAAGCGGCGACCTGGGGGCTGCGGGAAAAATGGGACGAAGGACTGAGGGCGCTTTTCCAAACCGGCCTGCGCATGCACCGCCAGGGTCGTTACGCCGAGGCAGTCAATTACTTCGATGCGATGCTCCAACAGGATCCGCAGAACCCGGAAGCCTTGGAGATGCTCGAGCAATCTCGCCAGCGGTTGAAGGGTGTCCCCGCGAGCAATGGCGAGGCGGCGCTCTCCGACTCTGATCCAGTGCAGATAAGCATTGCAGAGCTGTTGTCGAAGGACGATGAAGCTCCATCGGCGCCGCTCACTTTCGAGGCGTTGCCGATCTCGCCTTCCCAGGATGAGCCACCACCCATCGCACTTGATCCGCCGCGGCCAGCGGCAGAGGCACTACCTCCGGCGGCGCCGCGGTCGAAAACGGGTGTGTGGAGCGCCGAGAGAAAGCGTCCGCCACCCCGCCCAAAGATACCGTGGGTGCCGCTGGGCATCGCCGTTTGCGCCCTGGCCGTGGTGTCGGCCGGCGGCTGGTACGTCATCTCGCTTCAATTCGAAAGCTCCGCAGACGCCTCGAGGGTGGAATTCAAAAAACGCCCTAAGAGCGGCACCCCGAAGAATGGCGCACCGGCCACCGTAGCTTCAGCGCCGATAATCGCCGGCGCTCCCGACGCAGGCGTTCAGGTGGCTGCACAGCACCGGATGGACGTGTCGCTGCCGCGACTGAGCGCGCAGGCTCCCCGCGATGCAGGCATGGCCACTGAATCGTCAGGCGCAGCTGCCGCCACCTCGCCAGCCGACGCAGGGCTGATGAGCCGGACCGCGGGCGCAACGGCGGACTGGACCGCCGCGGCGGACGCCGGTATGCCGGCGGACGAATCGCGCTCGCGCTGGATCGCCGCGAGAATCGAGAACCGCGGCAGAGTAACGATGGCCGAGATTACCGCCGGCGCGGACGGCACCGTTTCCTGGAAAGCGGCGCCAAATCAGCGCGTCAAACGCGGTGACGCGCTCGGAAGTCTTCGCGGAAAAGGCTCCTCCACGGAGCTGACGCTGAACGCTCCCAAGGACGGCCTGTTCGTGCCCAAGGTTCGCAGCGAGACAGAAGTCGCGAGTACCGAAAAAATCGCCGCGATCGTCTACCACGAAGCCTACCTTCAAGCGCTCGTCGCCGACGCCCAACCCGAGCCAGGCTGGTCCTGCGAGGTCTTTCAAGCCGCTTCCACCGCGAAGGCCAATTGCAAGATCGTCGAGGTCGTCAGGCGGGGATCGAAGTCGTTCATGACCGCCACCACGGAGCCGACCTGGTTCGACCACGCGGACGATGCGAGGGTCCGAGTGTTGCCCCCTCATTGAAGGGCGGCGCTCGGCCCATCAATCTGTTCGACTGGCGTCCGACAACCGGGCCCGATGTTCGTAGATCCAGTCGACGACCCAACGAGCCACTGCCTTCGCGCCCGATGGCGAGTAGTGAACGCCATCCTCCATCCGCACTCGGACGAAGCGCCCGTCCGCGTTCCTGACGAAGGTCGCGTAATCGCCATTGGGGGCTGAAACGAGCATCTCCAGGTCGAAGTATTCCACTTGCGAGAACTGCTTGGCCGTCTGAGCGAATATGCGATTGAGATAGCGCGCCCGTTCGGAAAACCACGCCTCGCGCATCGGCGGCAGGGCGAGCCACAGGATGCGACCATTCTGCGCCGCGAGCAGCCGCATCATCGCCGCCACCCGCTCGCTGTAGGCGGTCCGCCAGCCGGCGTGACCGAACTCCAGCAGCCGATCTCCGTCGCGGATGTTGGTGGCGTCGTTCGCTCCGAAGGAGCAAACAATGAGCTGCGGTTTCTCCCTTTCCAGCAAAGGAGGAACGACTTTCATCCAATCAAAAACATCCGGGCGGCTCAGACCGGTCGCCGTCTGGACGGCGCGGACGACGCGAGGCTTGGGTTCCCTCGAAAGGCTCGAGGCAATCGCCGAGCCCAGACTTCCGGCGATCATCGAATCGCCCAGCAGCAGCACGGTCATCGGCGCGCTCGGGTTCTCTTCTTCACTCTGCGAGGCAACCTCTGCTGCGGGATCTTCTGCGCGCTGAATCGCCGGGGGCTCGTTCTCGGGTTCCGGCTCGGGCTCGGTGTCCAAGGGTCGCGCGATCGCTGGCTCGGGCGCCGCAGCCCTGGTTGGCTCATGCCAACCGCCAGCCAGCAATGGGTCGTCACCCGCCCCGAGCATTCGCGCAATGCGATCCCCTGCATCGATGGCGAGGCGCCTCGGGGCGGTGAGGCCGATCGGCTCCAACAGTGCCTGGATTCCTCGAAGGGTCTCGACGCAAGCGGTCTGCATACGACCGACCTCCATGCGGCGCGCCCAGGTCAACAGCCCTTCCGATTCCAGCGCCAAAAGAAAAATGGCGATCGCACCGACCACCACCGTGACTTCAGGCAGAGTATAGAGTCGGGGCATCTGGGCCGGACCATAGGCGCCGTCGGCCAGGTTGGCTGCCGCAGCGCGCGCGTACCGAGCGATCGCCTCGGGAATGCTGTCCTCGAGCAGCTCGGCCTGCGATAGAGGGGGCGCCATCCAGGCGCCGGGTGCTGCGGGATCCGCCCGTTCTACCTGCCGACCGACCCGAATCGCTTGATGCGTGGCCTTGGCCTTGTCCATCTTTGCCGGGAATCGGCCGTGGTTTCTGGTCGTCGTAGATGACACGCAGTCTGCTTTTAGAATTGAAAGTAGATGAACGGAGGGATGCCCTGAGGAGCGAGGGCCTCGATCAACAGAACCACTGCTGCAAACGCCAGACCCTGCAACATCAGCGGCAGGCGCGAGAAGCGCTGGCGCAGCTCAGCCCGGCGCATCTGGGGAAATCGCTGACTGAACAGACCGATGCCGAGCGCTAACAGCAGCGCGGCGCTGATCGATGGTACGTTGTTCCAACGACCGAGGGCTTTGAAAAACTCTAAGACCGCTTCCATCGATGGCGCGCGGAAGAAGATCCAGCCGATGCACACGAAGTGGAAGGTCAGCACCCGAGCGATCCGCTCCCAGCCAGCGGTGGCCCGAATGCGGCGCGCCAGGGTAGTTTCCGACTCCGCCCAGAGCCGATGGGTGATCAGCCCCGCGGCGTGAAACGCTCCCCAGAGCAGGAAGGTCCAGGCCGCGCCGTGCCACAGCCCTCCGAGCAGCATGGTGATCGCGAGGTTCGCCGCGGTCCGTCCTGTGCTTCCACGCGAACCGCCGAGCGGAATGAAGAGGTAGTCGCGAAGCCAGCTCGATAGCGAGATGTGCCACCGTCGCCAAAACTCCTGGGGATTCGCAGCCAAGTACGGCGCGTCGAAATTGTCGGGCATGCGATAGCCGAGAAGGAGAGCCGACCCAATGGCGATGTCGCTGTATCCCGAGAAGTCGCAGTAGATCTGCGCTGCGTATCCATAGATCGCCAGCAGCGCCTCGAGGCCCGAGTGCGTCCCGATCGACTCGAACACCGGATCGACGAGTCGCCCGGCAATGAAGTTCGCGATCAGAACTTTCTTTGCCAGGCCGGTCGCGATCAACTCCAAGGCGCGCGCGGCGTCGATAGCCTCCGGGTCAGGCGATTTAGACAGCTGCGGCAGGAAGGCCTGAGCGCGCAGAATCGGACCGGCGATCAGCTGGGGGAAGAACGCGACGTAGAGGAGCGCGTCGAGCACGGTTACCCGCACCGGAATGCGGCCGCGGTACGCGTCGACAATCAACGAGATGGCATGAAAGACGAAGAAGGAGATACCCACCGGAAGGGCGATCTCGGGAAGCTCTACCGCACCGGGGTGCAGGCGCATCACCTCGAGAAGGTTCACCACTGCGGATGCCAGGAAGCCGACGTACTTGAATGCGATGAGGGTAACGATTGCGAGCACAACGCCCAAGGCGAGCAAAGCTCTTCGAGCTCGGAGGTCCGCGGCGGTCTGTAAAGCGCGGCCGACCGCGGCGGCGAGCAGAGAGATGCCGATCAGCAGCGGCAGGAATCGCCAGTTCCAAAACGCGTAGAATCCATAGCTCGCCAGAAGAAGGAGCGTCTTGTGCGCGCGCAAGTGACGGCGAAGCCCCCACGCCACCGCAAAGACAAAGACGAAGAATATTCCGTATTCAGCCGTCGGGAAGAGCAACTGGTGCTTCGCTCCGCGCAGGAGGGAAACCGCAGCACTGCCGCGGCCGATGAGACACCTTGAGGTTAAACGAGCGGCTCGTCAAAACCAACGCGCGCCGTTGCAACTACAAGGTGCGTTGTGGAAGGAATCCGTGGCCGGCGCGCGGACATGGACGCGACCAGCGACCTGTGCGCGGAGACTTCAGAAGCTTTGGGCGCAATATCCAGCGCCGTCGTTCACCCAGTTTCGCTGGATGAGGTAGTCACGGACACCCCAGGTTACGTTGGCCCGCGAGCCGTTCGGCTCGATGAACACGTCGCCGAATGTCCAAGCGCATTTGTCGGCGTTCTCCTGGTTGCGCTGGTCGAACCAGCCTCCCCCTGATGGGTCGGTCACTGCTTCCTCGAATTCGTGGGCGATCGTGTTGGCCATGCCATCGGCTCCCAAGTTGTCGTTCGGAGACGTCACCCGATTGGCCGCGCAGCCATTGAGACATCGCTCCGGATTTCCGATGAAGCCCGTCTTGATTCGAATCCCCGAGTAACTGAAGCTCGTGTGGTAGGCGCAAAACCTCGAGCAAAAACCAGACGTGGTCACGTCGCTCGAGGTGAGAACCAGATAAACACCGGCATCATCGACGGGAAGATCCCCGCGATCCAGCGCCCCTCGCACGATGGTGTTGACGCTCGATACAGCAGTGCCCTGCGAATAAAAGTCAAACGAGTAGCCGCCGAAATTGGTGGCATTTATCACTGGATTTCCTGCGCCGTCGGTATAGGTGGTGTTGATGTTGAAATAGGCGGACCCGCCGATGTTCGCGGCCATGTCGGGCAGGATGTCCAAGGCGGTGTTGCCATCCCAATCGCCGTACCAAACGAAGTAGAGATTGGGCGTGTTCGAGCCATCCGGATTGGTGCCCATTACCGCCCCTCCATGGTAGAGGATCGGAAGGCCCGGTGCGGCGAGCAGGTCTTGCCCTGCGTTCTTATTCTGTACCGGAAAGTAAATCACCGGTCCCTCGTCCTCTTCCGCTCGCACCTGAGACGATGCAGCGATGCACAGCGCGAAACCCGCGACCAAAGTACTCAGCTTGTTCATTGCTCCCTCGTTGTTGAACGGGCTTGCCGAACGGCACGTCCCCGAGTTGTTTGCTCCCTCGATGAAGCGGAAGCGTCATGGCACAGATCGATGCGGGAGTAAATGCGCTTTCAATAAGGTGTGCGTCACCGAACGCGAAACTTGCTCCGCCGTTACTTCGGGCGACATTGGGCAGCGCGCAGATTCACCGGCCATCTCAGTGCGCCGCTGCTGGTCCACCCTGCGCGCGGCGCGTCATCAACACCAGCGGCACCATCAGAGCAGCGAAACAGGCGAGCACAAATAAGGCATCCAGATAGGCGAGCGTCTGCGCCTGCTGCATCAGCTGGCGATAGACGGCGGCATAGGCCTGCTTGAGCGACTGGACCGATGACGCCCCGGCGTGCTGAAGCGCCTGGGCAATTCCATTCAATCTAGCGATCAGCGTTTGATTTCCTGGATCGATGTGCTCTACCAGGCGCGCGTGGTGAAACTGCGTGCGCCGGGCGATGAGCGTAGTGACCAAGGCGATGCCGATATCGCCCCCCATGTTGCGCGAAAGGTTGACAATTCCGGAGACCGCGTTGTTTTTCTCGGGGGGGACTCCGGCATAGACGACAGTGTTGATAGGCACAAAAAGGAAGGCCAGCCCGATGGACTGATAAATGCGCAGGCGTACTGCGGTGGAAAAGTCGATACCCGGATACAGCGTATGAGACATGTAAAACAACGCCGTGGCCAGGACGACGAATCCAAACGCAATCAGATATCGGGCGTCGTATTTCGACACCAGTTTGCCAACCATCGGCAGCAAGAGAATGACCACCACTGCGCCGGGCGAGAGCGCCATCCCCGCATTCATTGCCGAATAACCCATCCAGACCTGGAGGTACTGAGGTAACAGCACAGTACTGCCGTAAAGCGCCATCCCCAGAACCAGCATCATCAAATTCGACGCCGCGAAGTTCCTGTCCTTGAAGAGGCGCACCTCGACGACCGGATGCTCCTGTCGCCACTCCCAAACGATGAATACGAATAGAGCGACTGCCGCAATCACCGAGAAGGCCGTGATCACCGGCGAGTTGAACCAGTCGTCCTCCTGGCCCTTGTCCAGCACCAGCTCCAGCGCACCGAGGCCGACGGCGATCAGCGCCAGCCCGACGTAATCGATGTTGTAGATGCGCTTCTTCGCTTCGATCAGGTGCGGTGGATCCTGGATGATCCGACTGCTGAGGAACATCGAGGCGATGCCCACCGGGATGTTGATGAAAAACACCCACCGCCATGAAAAGTTATCAGTGATGTAGCCGCCCAGCGTGGGTCCGATCGCGGGGGCGAGCACCACCGCCATCCCGTAGACGGCAAATGCCATCCCGCGCTTGGCGGGCGGAAATGTATCGGCGAGGATCGCCTGTTCGCTCGGGCCCAGACCGCCCCCGCCCAGGCCTTGCAAGACGCGGAAGAAGACGAGCAACCCCAGGTTCGGCGCGATCCCGCAAAGGAACGAGCTCAGCGTGAACAGCGCCACGCAGGTGATGTAGAAACGCTTGCGCCCGAACTTGGTCGCCAGCCAACCGCTGATCGGCAGCACCACCGCATTGGAGACCAGATACGAAGTGAGCACCCAGGTGCTCTCGTCCTGACTGACCGAGAGGCTTCCCGCGATGTGGGGCAGCGAAACATTGGCAATGCTCGTGTCGAGCACTTCCATGAAGGTCGCCATGGTGACGGTGAGCGCAATGACCCAAGGATTGTAGCCGGCGGTGAAGCCTTCTTGACTGGCGGCTGGCGATCGCTCGCTCACCGGACCTTCACCCTCGGCTCCACCGACATTCCAGGTCGCAGGCGATCCATCTCCGGCTGGCCGGGGTCGAGGCGAATGCGCACCGGGATCCGCTGCACCACCTTGACGTAGTTGCCGCTCGCATTCTCGGGAGGAAGCAGGCTGTAGCGCGAGCCGGTGGCGCCGGCGAAACTCTGCACCGAACCGTAGTAATCGCGATCGATCGCATCCACGTGAACGGTGGCTTTCTGACCGGCGCGCATGCGCTTGATCTGCGTCTCGCGATAGTTCGCCGTCACCCAAAGCTCCCCGATCTGCGTGAGGGCCATCAACTGCTGGCCGGGTTGGACGTGATCGCCGATGTTCACCGACTTCTTGCCGATGATCCCGTCCACCGGCGCGAGGACCTTCGCGTAACTCAAGTTCAGCTCCGCTTGACGGAGTTGTGCGCGAGCGACCTCGAGGTTTGCCTTGCGGACCTGCACGTTGGCTTCGCGAGCCACGAGCTGGCGCGGGGCATTCTGGCGGGCCTCCACCAGTCGCGTCCTCGCTTCAGTCAAGCGCGCTCGGCGCTGCTCGACGTGCTTTCTTGCCGCCTCGACCGCCGCCCTCGCTGCGTCTGCCGCGCTCGCCCGCTGGTCGAAATCCGCCTGGCTGATGTTCCTGGAAGCGAGGAGCTTTTGCGCCCGCTCTCGCTGCAGCTGGGCAAAGCGGTTGTTCGCCTCGGCCTGATCGAGGTCCCGCTGCGCGGCCTCGAGGTCTGCCTCCGCATTGGCCCGCTCCGCCTCGGCGCTCGTCACCGAGGCGCGATTGCTGGTCTCGGTTATTTGCACTGTCGGACTCTCAGCTTCGTAGGCGGCTGCCGCTTGCGCCACTGCGGCTTTCGCCTGAGCCACGGCGATCTCCAGATCGCTCGGATCCAGCTCTACTAGGACAGCGCCGGACTTGACCGTTTGGTCATCGACGACGTTGACCACCGTCACCGTGCCGGAAACGCGCGGGCTAATCGCGCCGATGTTCCCGTCGATTTGCGCGTCGTCGGTATCCTCAAACCGCCGCGAATAGAGCCACCAGCTGAGAGCGGCGATGGCGAGCAAGGCGACGCCGATTCCCACGCGAAGCCGCAGCGTGGCGCTCCGCTTGGGATCCCTGGTTTGCTTCGCCTGGCTCTCTGGACGCTTTGACGGATCACTACCACCGTCCGTTTTCTCGTATTGCGGCGTATCCTGCGGCTCGAGCTCGGGCTCGTCCATGCTCTCGGATCCTTTCCGCCGCTGCGATGCGTCGTGCAAGCGCTCGTTGCTAACGATAGGGATCGCATGCCGCAAGCACTACTCGGGTCGCAAATGCAGCCTACCAGGTGCTGCGCATTTTGCACGGAGGCTTTCTCTTCGATCGCCGCGCGTCACGTCAGAACTTGCCGCGACGCGTGGTCGAGGTTTGGCTCACGGCACCGAGCTAGGATGACCTGCCGGGGGACTGCCGTTGGCCGGTGCCTCTGACGGCGGCTTCGCTGTTTGGCTGGGTGAGCCAGGCGCTGGCCCTGGAGGATGCGGCGACGGGCCGACGCTTCCGGGGCTCAGACCCGGAGGCGGGCTCGAATGTCCGGGTGCAACCGGAGGAGAAGAGATGCCGCCTCGGGGTGGAGGAGGGGCACCTGGAGGAGCCGGCACGCC
The DNA here is from genome assembly GCA_035262305.1 of Myxococcaceae bacterium. GTDB lineage: Bacteria > Myxococcota > Myxococcia > Myxococcales > Myxococcaceae > DATFTC01. The sequence continues at coordinate 21,772 of DATFTC010000373.1, forward strand.
AGCTCTCGCCGCATGCGGTGGCCCGGCGGTGACAGGTCGAACGACCCCAGGTGGGGGCGGAGCGGCGTTCAACGGAACCGACGCGATGTGCCGGCCGGCTGCGCTGGCAACTTCTCCCGGCGGAGGCCCAACGTGCCACGGCATTCCCCTCTGGCCGGATGCGGGATGCGACGGTTGCGTAACCGCAAATGCAACGTGCACCTCTCTCACCGGCAGCGCATATCGACGGACCTCAGGTTCGACCAAATACCGCGTGGGCACAAAGACCCAAGGGGCCTGATACGAGTGGTAAGCGACGGCGACGCCCGGAGGAGGCAGCGGCGCCCAGCCCACGTAGCCGCCCCCATAGCGCCATTCTACCCATGCCGGTGCCCAGGTGGTGCCCGGCAGCCAGACCCAACCCAGAGCGCCGTCGCGATACCATCGCCCATAGTGGAAGGGAGCCCAACCCCAAACCCACTCGGTCTGGAAGCTCCAGCCGGCGTCCGTGTTCACCCAATACCCGCCCGTCACGTAGGGCTCGAATTCGGCGCCGACGATCCATGGATGCGGCCGCCAGACTCGCCCAACGTGCTCCACGACGATCCATTCTCCATACGGAGACAGGGTGTCGTAGAACACGCCGACCTCCGCCGGTGGGGGCCCGTAGACCACCGGCCGGGGATGAGCGGCGACAACGCAACCAGAAATGAGCGACGCGACCAGCGCGAAAGCCAGCGCTGCCGCGACGAAACCGATCCGTTTTGTCTGTAATCCAGATTTATTCATTGTGGCCTCCGTGCGGTGGTAGACGGAAATGAACGCTGCTTCTTCAATTCGACCACGAGAAGCCCCAACGCCGTCTCCGCAAGCATCTCGGCAGGTTGTTGCGAGATCCGCGCCCGAGTGCATCAGATGCGGCGCCCGCTCGAGCGCGCCGCGCGACGTTAGCCTGAGCCACGACCCATTCGTTGCCCCATTTGTCCGATACCGGCTTGCGCCCTCAGTGAATGCTGTACATGACCTGCAGCTGCGCAGTGAATTCCAGCTCGCCCTGCTCTACCGGCACCGAGGCGCGCGGCGCCGCGGCGGCCATGGATTGAACCGTCACTGGCAGGGGCCTCGGTTCGCCAAACACCTCGCTGATCTGCAGCACCTCCCCGAGCTTGACTGCGGCGGCTTTTGCCATCTCTTCGGCCTTGACGCGCGCCGCGGCAATTGCGGCCGCGCTCGCGCGAGCGCGAATCGGCGTCGGATCGTCCGCTTGAAATGCAATGCTCTGAACGGTGTTGGCGCCGTCCTTGACCACCTGATCAAGAGTCGCGCCAATTTTCTTCAGGTCGCGAAATTTGACCCGCACCTGATTCGAAACCCGAAAACTGACGATCTCTCCCGGTCCGCTGTCGCGGTTGTACTTCCGCTCCGGCGCCACGTTGTAGCTGGTCGTCTGGATGTCTTTGTCCGCCACGCCGCTGGCCTTGAGCGTTTTTATCAAAGCCCCCATCTTCGCGTTGTTGCGCTCGTTCGCGTCACCGAGCGTCTTTCCGATCGTTTCCACCCCCACCGTAGCGACCGCGGTGTCCGGCTTGGCGGTGGCGCGACCTTCACCGATCACTGTGATTGTGTGCAGCACGGGATGCGTCGAATGGAGCGGAGCTCCCCCAGGTTCGGCCGGGGCGGCGATACTGGATGCTGAGGGGGAGGTCAAGCTGAAGGCGAGCAGGACTCCAGCGAGGCCGATGGCGGCTCTGGCAGTAGTCCGACAATGCGCCGTTGATGGCGTCCTATGGAATCTCATCTGCCGACCCGGTCTCCGCGGAAGCCCACCGTCGTGCCAAGCGCCGGAATTTCGCGCGTACTTAACGCGCGGCCGTCCGCAAATCCATGAACAACTTCGCCGGGCGGCTGTGTTTTCGAGTCACCCGCGGCGGGTGGCTTAAGCGCCGAGCGCTTTGGCCGCCGCTTGGAAATCCTCCGGCTTCACCCAAACGATGACGCCGAAGCCTCGCTCTGAAGCGCAGCCGTTGGTCGCGCGGACGTTTATCTTGGCGTCCGCCAGCTTCTTCAGGAGCTCCGCCGCCGCGCCGACCCGATCCGCCCCCTGCACGAAGAGCGCCTGCTTCTTGGCTGACAGCGTGACCCCGGCCGCCTTCGCCGCCTTGGCGAACGCCTCAGAGTTCTCCGGGACGAAATCGATCTGCGCCTTCCCTGCAACCCCGGGGAATGCGGTGAACGCGAGGAGATTAACGCCTGCATCCTTGAGCTTCCCCAGGATGCGGGCACCCTCACCCGGTTGATCTGCAACTTCGGCGTAGAAATAATCGACGCGCCGCACCTTATCGGCCATGACTTGCCTCCTAGTGAAACCCTGGGCACGGTAATTGAAGTCGGCGCCGGGAACAAGGGCAACCCGTCGCCCGTGCGGCCAGTCGGACAACTGACGATCCAGGCCTGATTACTGCGGTGCACAAAATTACCACTGCGGTGCGAAATGCGGACCGCAGCGTATTGTTGACGCGGCGCTCGTTCTGAATGAAAAGGGCAGAATGATCGTCAAGAAATACAGCAATCGGCGCCTCTACGACACTTCGGACAGCCGCTACGTCACTTTGGAAGAGCTGGCGGAAAAGGTTCGCCAGGGCGAGGACGTGCACGTGGTGGACGCGAAGACGGGCGAGGACTTAACCGCCGCCACGCTGACCCAGATCATCGTCGAAGGCCGAGGCGCCGCCAAGCTGCTCCCGGTGCCCCTGCTCACTCAATTGGTGCGGCTGGGAGACGACGCCCTGGCAGAGTTTCTTGGGCAGTACGTCCGCTGGGCGCTGGAAATATACCTGAATGCCAAGCAGGGAGCCCGGCAGTTCGCACCTTATAACCCCTTCACCAGCGCGCCCTATGCTGCAGGCGACGCTCTGATGCGTCTCTTCGGCGGCGCGCCGGTGCGCCCCGAGCAATCCCCCCCTTCTTCGCCCGCGGCGAGCGAAGAGGTCGCCCAGTTGCGGCGCGAGCTGGACGAGCTGAAGCGGACCCTGCGAAAGCGGCGCCGAAGCTAAAATCTAATAGTGCTATGCAGCATAATTCATATTGCATCGCACAAATTTCTTCTTGACATCCTCCGGCCGGGCACTATCCTAGGGCCATGAAACGAGCGCATCCAGCGCGGTTTCGCAGAAAGAGAGGCACACCCGTGGAATCACAGTTCGCTTCGCAGTCGCAGCAATTCTCTGAGTTCTGGCAGAAGGCGGTCGCCGACCAGTTGGCGTTCCTGGAGTCCTTCTACGAGCAGCTCGGCAAAGTGCAGAGCAACGGCATCGCCCAGGTCAACACCAACATCGACGAGGCGACCCGGTTTGCAAAGCAGTCGATCTCCCAGACTGAGCAGCTGGTCGGTCAGTGGCGCAAGTTGGTGCTCGAGACGGCGCGCCGGGCGCACGAAGCAATCGCGCCCGCCAAGGCGTAGTTAGATCCGGGCAGAATCGCGGGATCACGGGGCGGCCTCGCAGTGCGGCGCCGCCCACTTTTTTTGGGTCGGTCGCCTGGCCGAAGCAACTCGCAGACGAGTTGCGGCCGCCGCCTCGCTCGACAGCTGGACCCCGGATCTCGTATACGAAATTGGGAGCAGGCGCCTCGAAGCCGCAGGAGGCTCGATCGGTCGCGTTCGGCACCAAGGAGGCAGGTCATGGGTCGTCTCGAGGGCAAAATTGCGTTGGTCACCGGCGCCTCACGCGGTATCGGCCGCGCGATTGCTCTTCAGCTCGCTCGCGACGGCGCGCGGGTGGCGCTCAACTATCGCTCGGGCGAAGCGGAAGCTCATTCGTTGGCGAGCGAGATCGAGAAGTTTGGGGGGCAGTGCCTGATCATCCGGGCTGATGTGAGCAACGCCAAGCAAGCTCGGGATCTGGTTGAAAAGGTGCTTCAGGAGTGCGGTCGACTGGACATCCTGGTCAACAATGCCGGCGTCACGCGGGACAAGTCGCTGCGCAAGCTGACTGACGAGGATTGGTCGGAGGTCCTCAACACCAATCTCAACAGCGTGTACTACTGCACCACGGCTGCGGTAAAGCCGATGACCGATCAGCGCTTCGGCCGGATCATCAACATCAGCTCATTCGTCGGACAGGCGGGCAACTTCGGCCAGGCGAATTACGCTGCCAGCAAGGGCGCAATCATCGCCTTCACCAAGACGGCCGCAATCGAGCTCGCCAGGTACAATGTGACGGTGAATGCGGTCGCCCCGGGCTTTACGCTGACGGACATGCTGGCCAAGGTTCCAGCCAACGTCCAAGAGCAAATCAAGGCGCGAATCCCGATGGGCCGTTTCGGGCTGCCGGAAGAGATTGCGCAGGCGGTGGCGTTCCTCGCAGCCGAGGGCGATTACATCACCGGACAGCAAATCAACATCAACGGCGGCGTATATATGTGACGAATCGTCCAAGTCTCCAAGGACCGAATCGTGAGGGAGCAATCTACAACCAATGGTCGGACGCAGAATCATCGACTCGGCCCCGTTCGGCGCGCGACCGAACAGCTGCTTGACAATATCGATCCGGTCTCCTTTGGAAGGTCGCTCGTCGCCACCGCGGTGGGGTTGGCTCGACATCCTCTATCGGCCTTCTCTGCGTACCAGCACTTCGCCCTCAGCGCTCTGAGCGCTGCGCAGGCGGTCGCCGGACGGGCGATCGGACAGAAGTTCCAGGGCCCCCTCGCTCCCGGCGCGAAGGACCGCCGGTTCGCAGACCCGGCTTGGAATGACAACGCGCTCTTTTTTGCATTGCAGCAAGGCCACCTTCTGCGCGAGCGGCTGGCTGGCGAGCTGGTTGACGCTGCTGGCCTCGACGCCCAGACCGCGAAGAAAGCTCGCTTCGTCGTGCAGCTGATCATGGACTCGCTCGCGCCGACCAACTACTTGCTGACCAATCCGGTTGCGATGCGCCGAGCCTTCGAGACCGGCGGGACGAGCGTGCTTCGCGGCGTTCGCAACTTGGCCAACGACATCCGCCTTCGCCGCGGCTGGCCGAAGCAAGTGGATGCCTCCGGTTTCCAGGTGGGCAAGAACCTCGCCACCACGCCGGGCAAAGTCATCTACCGCAATGATCTGTTTGAGCTGATGCAGTACGCACCGCAGACCGCCACCACCTTCGAAACTCCCCTCCTCTGCAGCCCGCCGTGGATCAACAAGTTCTACATCATGGACCTGGCACCGGGACGGAGCTTCATCGAGTGGGCAGTGAAGCACGGCCACACCACCTTCGCGATCAGCTACAAGAATCCCGATGCGTCGATGAGAAACGTCGCGTTTGACGACTACCTCGTTCGCGGGTTGTACGAGGCGGTGCGAATCGTCCGCGAAATCACCGGGAAGCCGAAGATCAACGTGGTGGGCCTCTGCCTGGGCGGAACCTTGACCACGATGTTGCTCGCCTACCTCGCGGAGGTCCGCCGGGACTGGGTGCACAGCGCCACCCTGCTCAACACACTGGTGGACTTCAGCGAACCGGGACCGATCGGCGCCTTTATCGACCCCAAGGCGATCGACGTTCTGGTGCGCAAGGTCGAGAAGCGTGGATACATCGGCGCGGAAGACATGGGGCGTACCTTTAGCCTGCTCAGGGCCAATGACCTGGTCTTCGGGTACATCACCAAGAACTGGCTGATGGGCGAGGAGCCTCCGGCGTTCGATCTGCTTGCTTGGAACTCAGACAGCACGCGTCTGCCCGCAAAGATGTACACCTCATACTTGCGCAGCTGCTACCAGGACAACTTGCTCGCGCGCGGCGAGATGGTGATCGCCGGAAAAAAGCTGCGACCTTCGCACATTAAACAGGACGTCTTCATTCTCGCCGCGATCGAGGACCACATCGCGCCGTGGCGCTCGTCGTACAAGACGACGCAGTTGTGGGGCGGGCGGGTCCACTTCGTGCTCAGCAGCTCCGGTCACATCGCCGGCATCGTCAACCCGCCCAGCAAGACCGCGATCTACTGGACCAACGACAAGCTCACCTCGGATCCGGACGAATGGCAGGCGAAGGCGGTGAAACATACCGAGACCTGGTGGGAGGAGTGGGCTCGGTGGATCGGCAAACGCGCCGGCGCGCACCAATCACCGCCGCCGATTGGCAGCAAGGCGTTCGGTCCGCTGGGCGATGCGCCCGGAACCTACGTCCACACAAAATGATCGGGCAGGAAGGAAGGTACCAGTCGAGCCACCGGCTGCGTGCCAGGCAACGAAGGCCGACCGTTTCCAGGCCGCGCGCAGGCTCAGCGAACGGACACGCCGGCTTTGAGCTTACGCCGCAGGGCCTTGCGCCCCCGAGCGAGGGTGGCCGCTCCCGACCGTAGCTCGCGTTGGACGTTCACGGTCGCGGTTTGAGCCATCGCCAGAGCGTCCTCGAGGATGCTGCGGATCAGGTTGGAGACCGGCATTCGCATTTTATCGGCGAATCGCTTCAGCTCCCTCTCGAGCGCAACCGGCACCCGCGTGTGAATCACCCGCGGTTTCTTAGCCGTCGTCCGCTTATTATGTGTTCGCGTCGATACCATTTCGAGTCACCCTGTATCACGTCGAGAATCCAGTCAAAGCTCGCTGCAGCGAAGTGTCAGCTTTCCGGCGGAAAGAGAACAGGTCGGCAAGCTCTTCTTCCGTCTCTTCGATCGCCGTCTTCCACGCGCGGGGAGCGTCCACTGCTCCAATCTTTCCCCGTGGTTACAATGAGGTAAGCTCCAAGCCACGGAAATGGTTGAGATGTCTAAACGAACCAACTTCCTCACCGAGATCATCGAAGCCGATCTCGCCGATGGAAAGAACGACGGCCGCGTGGTGACCCGCTTTCCGCCCGAGCCGAACGGATTTCTGCACATCGGGCACGCGAAATCGATCGTGCTCAACTTCGGCCTGGCCGAACAGTACTGCGGTCGAGCGCACCTGCGCTTCGACGACACCAACCCCACCACCGAGGATCCACTCTACGTCGAAGCGATCGAGAAGGACGTACGCTGGCTGGGTTATGACTGGGGGCCGTATCTGTATTACGCCTCCGACTATTTCGAGCAGATGCACCAGTGCGCCCAGCGGCTCATCCGCGAGGGAAAGGCGTACGTCGACAGCCAGAGCATCGAGGAGATTCGCGAGAGCCGTGGGAGCTTCGAGCGGCCGGGCCGCAACAGCCCCTTTCGCGACCGCAGCGTAGCCGAGAACATGGAGTTGTTTCGCCGGATGCGAGCAGGGGAGTTTGCCGACGGCACCTGCGTGCTTCGCGCGAAGATCGACATGGCGCATCCAAACGTGCTGCTGCGCGATCCGCTGCTGTACCGGATCCGGCACGCGCCGCATCACCGGACCGGGAACAAGTGGTGCATCTATCCGATGTACGACTATGCGCATCCGCTGGAGGACGCCTTCGAAGGCGTGACGCACTCCTTCTGCACGCTCGAGTTCGAGTCCAATCGAGAGCTGTACGACTGGGTGCTCGACAACCTCGGACCCTGGAACCCGCGGCCGCGGCAGTACGAGTTCGCCCGACTGGCGCTCGACTATACGGTGATGTCAAAGCGCAAGCTGCTGCAGCTGGTGACCGAGAAGGTCGTCTCCGGCTGGGATGATCCGCGGATGCCCACCATCGCCGGAATGCGCCGCCGCGGGGTGACGCCGGAAGCGATTCGCGAGTTCGCGGAGCTGATCGGCGTCGCCAAAAATAACAGCGTGGTCGACATCGGCAAGCTCGAGTTTGCGATCCGCAGCGACCTCGAAAAGCGTGCCCGCAGGGCGATGGCGGTCCTCGATCCCCTGAGGGTCACGATTGCCAATTGGCCGACGGGTCGGATCGAAGAGCTGGACATCCCGTGGTGGCCCGATGAGCCTCAGAAGGCTGGCTCGCGGAAAGTGCCTTTGGGGGGGACGCTCTTCATCGAGCGGGAGGATTTTTCGGAGCATCCGCCCAAGGGTTGGAAACGGCTATCGCCAGGGGCGCAAGTAAGGCTGATGGGGGCGTTTGTCATCAAGTGCGAACAGGTGGTGCGCGGAGCAACGGGAGAGATCCAAGAGCTCAGGTGCAGTTACGACCCGACATCCAAAGGCGGAAAGGCGGCCGGCAATCAGAAAGTCTCAGGCACGCTGCACTGGGTTGACGCGAGTCGATCCCTAGCCGCGGAGATCCGATTGTACGACCGCCTCTTCGATGTGGAGCAACCAGACGCCGAGGGAGATTTTTTACGCCATCTCAATCCGAAATCGCTGGTGGTGGCGAAGGGCGCGAGGGTCGAGCCGGCGCTGGCGAATGCGCGCGCGGAAGAGCGGTTCCAGTTTCTGCGGCAAGGTTACTTCGCCGCAGACGCGGTCGACTCACGTCCGGGCGCGCTGGTGTTCAATCGGGTCATTGGGCTTAAGAACACCTGGGCCGCCAAGGCCGAGCCGAAGCCCCGCGCGGATGAATCCGAAAGGAAACCGATCGAAAGCGCAAAACCGACCGCTCGGAGAAAAGGACGCGCCCAGCTCCGTGCCGAGTTGCGGCGAAGCGACCCTGCACTGTCGGAACGCTTCGACCGCTACGTCAAGGACTTCCATTTGCCGCGGGAGCACGCGGACCTGCTCACCAGCGATCCTGCGACTTCAAGCTTCTTCGATGCCGCGATCGCCGTTCACCCCGACCCGCGTTCGGTGGCCAAATGGTTGGTCAACGATCTGCTGGGCGCTGTCAAACAGAAGGGCTTTGATGCCTTGCCCTTTACTGGGTCGGATTTTGGTCGGTTCGTGGCGCTGGTGGACGAGGACCGCGTCACTCAGCCGTCTGCGAAGATGCTGCTTGCGCGGATGGTCGAAGGCGGCGGAGATCCGCAGGCGCTGGTTCGCGAGCTGGGTTTGGAAAAGTCGAACGACCGCGACGCCATCGCCGCCGCCGTGGGGCGAGTCCTCGAAGCACACGCCGCCGAAGTCGCCCGTTATCGCGCCGGAGAGAAGAAGCTCCTCGGCGTCTTGATTGGCGCTGCGATGCGGGAGACCCAGGGCGTGGCTGACGCCGCGAGCGTGCGAAATGCGCTGACCGAAAGGCTGGGGTAAAGCCAACCGCCGGGACATCGCGGAAACAGCTGCAGCGAAGTCGGCGAAGCTCGCACTCTGAGCAGGGTGTGGCATCCGCCCGCATATCGACCCCCTTGGGAGTCGAAGTATTCTGAGCAGCATTGAGCGGTTTGACGGCCAAAGCGCCCCACGGTGAAACCGTCTTCGTCGTCGACGACATGAAGACGATCCGCGAATTGGTCAGCGCCCAGTTGGAACAGCTGGACTGTGCGCCGGAGGCATTCGCCAGCGGGGAGGAATGCATCCACGGATTGAGCCAGCGCGAGCCCCGGCTCATTCTGATGGACCTCGGGATGGACCCGATGCGGGGCGACGAATGTTGCCGGAGGATTAAAGAGAACGAGCGCTACTCCCATATTCCAATCGTGATGCTGACCGGGACGGATGCGGCGCACGAAGTGATGCACAGCTGGCGAGCCGGCGCCGACGACTTTTTGCCCAAGCCGATCCGCAGACCGCAGCTGGCATCTAAAATTGAAGCGATACGGAAGTGGAATCCCGCCACTCCCTTCGCCCAGGAATCTGTCTCGAGGCACCGGGTGCTTCTGTTAGAGAATCGCGCCTTTTACCGCAGCCGGCTGGGAGGGGCCTTGGAGCATGCCGGGTTTCAAATTCTCTACTGCAAGAACGCAGCTGAAGCGCTGCACCTGCTCAACCTCCACCGCGACGAAGTGGACCTTCTCATTTGCGACTTGGGGTCGATGCTCGGCGACGGAATGGAGCAGGCGCGCCAGTTGCGGGAACACGCCTCTGCGCGGTCGGCGTTGTTGCTGACCTCCGCGTCGCCGCCCACGCCCGAGGCCGACGCGTCCTCTCGTCAATTGACCGGGCATGAGATCTTGAACAAGCGCTCGATTCCAACCGAGGTCATTCTCGCCAAGGTCAACGCGGTGTTGCGTCGTGAAGCGATCGATGTACGCGCCGCGGAGCGAGTTCCCTTCTTTTCGGTGGTCGAGTTTCGAGGCGGTCCGAGCGACGAGTGGCTGTCTGGATTTGCCTACGACATCAGCACGCGGGGGATCTTCATTCGGACGATGACCACCTTTCCCGCGCTCAGCAAGATCGAGATGAAGGTCAGGTTCTTCGCTGCCAGGGCGGACATTGTCTGCGACGGCGTGGTGGCCTGGGCGAACCCATTTAAACCTCGCTCTTCGTTCTCCAACCCCCTGGGCATGGGCGTCGGTTTCGAGCGGCTGGACCCCGAGTCGGAAAAGATGATCGTCAAGTTGGTCGAATCAGGTGGGCGTGCCTCCTCTACCGTCTAGGATTTTTCGGGCTCCAATCCCATGGCCTGCATTCTCCTCGTCGACGACACCGAAACCTATCTCTCGCTCGAGCAGCGCGTTCTGGGACCGGCTCATCGCTACCTTCTGGCTCGCAACGGTCAACAAGCCCTTTCACTCGCCCGAACAGGCCGTCCCGACCTCATCGTGATGGACATGTCCATGCCGTTGATGTCCGGCGACGAGGCAGTCCGCGGCCTGCGCCTGGATCCTTCGACCGCCGCCATTCCAGTGATCGCCCTCACTGCTGAAAGCGCCTTCGAAGGCGTCGTTCAAACCCTGGGATGCGCTGATTTCATCCGCAAACCGTTCGAGGAAGACGACTTTAGAGCGCGCGTCACCCACGTCCTGAACGCCGGGCGGGCAGCGGGGGCTGCAGTGCTGGTGAGAGTCGGCCGGCAGGACATTGCCATCCCGCTGGAGGCGGTCCGACAAGTGGTGTCGATGCCTGCTCTGGCGCCGCTGCCCGGCGCTCCGCGGCACATCAAGGGTCTGCTGAATCTTCGCGGCAAGCTGATTCCGGTGTTCGATCTACCGGCTCGCCTCAACCTCGCCACCGCCGCGCAACTGGAGGACCAGCTGCTCGTGGTCTGCGAGCGCGAGGGAAGGCCGCTGGCCGTTTGCGTCGACGACGCCGAAGAGGTGGTGGAAATCGCGCGAAACGCCTTGGCTCCGCTCAATCCTGAAATCGCCTCGACGCTTGGCTCGCTGTCGAGGGCGTTTCTCGGAGGGTGGAGACGCTCCGAGGGCTTCGTTCCCGTGCTTGCTCCTTTCCGCCTTCTGCCTGATTCAGCTTTCGAGCAGCTGGGGGAGCTCCTCTGAAAAGCGGTTCTACAGAGTCATTGGTTGTCCGGTCGACCGCAGACAGCGTGGCCGCTCTGGCCGAATGGATGAGCGCGCGCTACGGCCTGGCGATCGGTGACTCGGCGCGCGCCAACCTCGCCACTGCGCTGGCGATGGCCGCCGCCGGCCGAGGGATCGATCCCCATGAGTGCCTCCAGCGCGCGCGGCACGGCGATGAGCAGTTGCTGCAATCGTTCGTCCACGCGGTGACGATCCACGAGACGTACTTTTTTCGCCATCCCGAGCAGTTTGACTTGCTGCGCCAGATCGCCAAAGAGCGCCTCCGGGCCCGACCGGGCGCGCCGGTGCGAGCGCTGAGCGCCGGCTGCGCCTCGGGAGAGGAAGCCTACTCGATGGCGATTGCGCTTCAGTCGGCCGCAGAAGGCACCTCGCCAACGCCGCGGATCGAGGTTTTGGGAATTGACATCGATGATGAGTCGCTCCAGAAGGCGCGCGGTGCGTGCTATGGGCGTTGGTCGCTCCGTCAACCCCTTCCACCCTGGTCGCAGCGGAGCATTTCCTACTCGGGAGAGGATGCCGGCGACGTGTCGCCGCAGTACCGAGCCACCGTCCGCTTTCGTTCGGTCAATCTCCACGATTCGTTTCTCGCCCTTCTCCTCGCGAATGATGCTCCCTTCGATTTCATCTTTTGTCGCAACGTCTTGATGTATCTGGTTCCGACTGCAGCCGACCGGGTGGCGCGGCACCTGCTGAACTTGCTCGCTCCAGGCGGCTACCTGACCTTTTCGCCGGTCGATCTCGATCGGATACCCAAGGCCGCTTCCCACCCTGACGACCCGACATTTCTCTGCCGACCGATTGCAATCAGGAACGGCGTTAGCAACCACGATGCCTCTCCAGGCCAAGACGGGAAATCGGGTTCAGCCCGCGCGCGAGCCGCGGGGAGGATCTCCAATGGCCGCCATTTGGGCGAGATGCTCGCGGAAGCAAAACGGTTGATCGACGGCGGCGAGCTGACGCGGGCCAAGGCCGTTTGCGCGGAGCTTTTGAAGGGCCATCCAGATTCGCCGGCGGCTCTATTCCTCGCGGCAATGGTGGAAATGGAATCGGGCTCAGGAGCCCCGGCTGAAAGACTCCTCCTGGACGCGCTTCAGCGTCAACCCGATTTCGCGTTGGCGCACTTCGCATTGTCGACGCTGCTGAAAAAACAAGGGCGTGGCAGCGAGGCCCGAGCGCGCTTGGTAAGGCTGTCAAACCTGTTGGCGGCGCTTCCCGCCGACGCGGTTTTAGCGGGTCCGGAAGAGATCACCTGCGGTTGGCTTCGCTCCGTCGTGAATGATCACCTGAACGCCTGACTTGAACGACTCGATCAAAATCACCCGGGGGCCTTCGCAAAGCGAGTCTTCGCCTTCGCGCTCGCGCAGCAGAGCCGAGCAGCTGCTGGCCGCCCGCGCCGAGCGACTGGCGCAGGAAGTCGACCCCACCGACGAGCGCGCCGAGCTCGACTGGCTCACCTTCTGGGTGTCGAAACAGCTGTTCGGTGTTCCTTTGGCTCAGGCTCACAGCGTGGTGCGCCTGGAGAAGATCGTCGCTCTTCCAGGCGCGCCCTCCTACGTTCCCGGGCTCGTGCGCGTTCAGAGAAAATTCATCGTCTTGATCGACTTGCGCGAGCTTCTCTTCGGCGATGGCCGCGGCATCAGCGACGTCACCAAGATCGTCGCCGCGCGCGCCGGAGATCGAGTGCTCGGTCTGGCGGTGACCGATCTTCACGACGTGCTTCCACTGGCCGACGCGCAGATTGCCGGCGCGCACCTTGCCCAGGACGGGCTGAGCCGCGCCGTATTTATCGAAGGCGAATCGGTCGCCCTGCTGGATCTGAATGCCCTGGGCCGCGATCCGCGGCTCACCACCATCGTCAAGCTCGTTCGGGCGGAGACGCCTGCGGCACCGCGCGCGGGCTGAACTTAATGGCGGGAGAAGCATCGCGTGAACTGCTGGCCACCTTCGCCGATGAGTCGAGCGAGCTGGCGCAAGAGGCATCTAGGCTGGTCGTCAAACTGGAGCGCGCGACGCCGCAGCAGGCCCGCCCGCTGTTGGAGAATCTGGCTCGAACTGCCCACAACCTCAAAGGAGCGGCGGCGGCGATCGGCTTGGACGAGCTGGCGCGCTTGGCCCACTTGGTGGAGACCGTGCTGCAACCTGCGCTCACGAACGCAGCCCCGCTGCAGCCCGAGCGGGTCGATGGGATCCTGTTGGGGCTGGATGCAATTGCGGCGCAGGCAGCCGCGATGGCCGGCCGAACCTCCGATTCTCCTTCGAAGCCACTGGCGCGCGCTTTTCAGGTTCTGGAATCATTGGCCGGAGCCGAGGGCAGCGCCGCCGATCAAGCCCCTCGCACCGCGACCGTCCAGGCCGCACCGGCGAATTCGTCGACGCGCTCAAAGGAAACGGACTTGGCCACCGTTCGCGTCCTCACCTCGCGGTTGGAGGCGGTGATGAACGGCGCTGAGGAGCTGTACTCGGTGCGCAGCCGGCTCGAGTGCCGCGCCGAGGAGGCGAGTGCATTGGTAAGGCGTCTCGAAGCCTGCGCGCGCGCCGCGAAATCAACCGGCGCGGATCCATTGAATCTGGCGGGCATTCGCGAGGCGAAGCAGCTGGCGATCGCACTTGCCAATTCACTTCAAGCCGAGGCCGAGGTGGCAGAGGTCACCTCGAAGGACCTCGGCGAGAGCATTCGCTCCTTGAGAACGATACCTGCTTCCGGCCTGGTGGACGCGATGGACCGTCTCGTCCGGGATCACGCAAGGCGCGTAGGAAAGGACGTCGCCCTGCTCGTGGACGGGCGCCATGTCGAGGTGGACCGCTTCCTTCTCGAGGAGCTCAAGGCGCCGCTGAATCACCTGCTCAGAAACGCAGTCGACCACGGAATTGAAGAACCAGCCGTCCGTCGATCGCTGGGCAAGCCGCCCACCGGAGTTGTCGCGATTGGAATTGCGGTGGTGGGCGATCTGTTGCGAGTGACCGTCGAGGACGACGGGGCCGGCGTGGCACTCGATGCAGTTCGACGCAAAGCGGTCGAGCAGGGCCTGCTCACGGCCGTTGATGCGGACGCCGCGTCTGAGCGCTGGCTGATCGATCTCCTGTTCTCGCCGGGGTTCTCGACTAGCGCCCAAGTGAGCGAAACGAGCGGCCGAGGTGTCGGCCTCGACGTGGTGCGCGAAGCCGTCACCCGTCTGCGCGGAACGGTGCAAGTCGAATCGCAGGCCAACCAAGGCTGCCGGTTCACGCTGGAAACGCCGCTCACCGTGGCAGCGACACACGCGCTAGTGGTTCGGGTAGCCGAGGAGCGGTTTGCCTTGCCCACGCACGCGGTGCGAAGGGTGCGCTCGCTCAACCGGGAAGAGGTGAAGGTCATCCGCAGCCAAGCCTACGTTTCCGAGGATGGAGAGCTCGTCCCGCTGGATCGATTGGGATCGCTGATCGGTATGGCGCATCCGGCCGATCCTCTGGGGGCGCGTTTCCCGCTCGTCACCTTACGCATCGGCTCGCGCGCCGCAGCCTTTGCCATACACGAGTATGACGACGAAGCCGAGCTGGTGGTGAAGCCCATCGCTGAGGAGCTCAAGGGGCTGAAGTATCTCCAGGGCGTCGCCATGCTCGGCAACGGCGATGCGGTGCTCGTGCTGGAGCCGGATCACCTCGTCCGAGCTGCAGAGGGCCGCACCGGCCTGCCGGAGCCCTCATCGCAGACCGGCCGCTACACGATTCTCGTCGTGGATGATTCAGCGACCACTCGGATGCTGCACCAAAGCGCTCTCGAGGCAGCGGGCTTCTCCGTGCTCACCGCGAGCGATGGCGAAGGTGCTCTGCGCCTGCTCGCATCGCGAACGTTCGACGCCGTCGTATCGGACGTGCGTATGCCCAAGATGTCCGGCCTGGACCTCTCCCGAGCAATCCGAAGCAGTCCGCGGCTGCAACACCTTCCACTGCTGTTGTGCACAAATCTCGACCGCGACGAGGACAAGCGAAGCGCCCTCGCCTCCGGCGCGACCGCCTTCCTACCCAAGAGCCAGTGGGAGCGCGGTCTCCTTGCGCAGGCGGTGCGCGCGATGCTCTCAGGAGCGAAGACATGATTCGGGTGCTGGTGGTGGATGATTCCGAGACCTTTCGCGCCTACGTCGTTCAAATCCTTGAATCGGATCCCGACATCGCAGTGGTCGGTTGCGCGACGACGGGCCATCAAGCGTTGGAGTTGGTTGGGCAGCTGAGACCGACGATCGTCACCATGGATGCGCTGATGCCGGATCTCGATGGCGTAGAGGCCACTCGAGCGATCCTACGGTCTCATCGGGTGCCGATCATCATCGTCAGCGCCGTCGCCTCGGGCCACCACGGCGTGCGGGCACTGGGCGAGGGAGCCGTGGAAGCATTGGCTAAACCAAACGGTGTCGCGGATCGAAAGCGGTTTGAGACCGAATTGCTCCAATCGGTGAAGCTGCTGAGCGAAGTACCGATCCTTTTGCGGCGCCACACGGCGCCAACTCCTGGGCATCCGCCCTCAGCACTCGCGAGCGGCCCGAGCGACCTCAAGGTGCTCGCGATCGGGGCATCGACCGGAGGTCCAGGGATCATCAGTTCTCTTATCCAGTCGCTTCGGCCGGACTTCCGTCCTTCCATTCTCATTGCTCAACACATCGGCGAAGGGTTCGACCGATTTCTGGTTGAATGGTGGTCGCAATGTACCAGACGCCCGGTGCGCTTGGCCGCCTCCGGAATGGCCCTCGCGCCGGGCACCGTGTTGGTGGCTCCCGGGCACCAACACCTGACCGTCAATCGGAACAAGACGGTCGAATGCATCAGCCCCGCGTCGAGCGACCCATTTGTCCCTTCGATCGACCGCCTCTTCGAGAGCGTGGCTGTTGTTGTCGGCGCGGCGGCCGCGGGTCTACTGCTCAGCGGAATGGGCGACGATGGCGCTGCCGGACTTCTCGCAATGAGATCGGCAGGAGCCATCACCGCAATCCAAGATCCGAGCTCCGCGGTGGTCGCCAGCATGCCGGCGCATGCGCTGGCGATCGGCGCGGCGGCGATGGTTCTTCGACCCGAGGCGATTGAGCCTTGGGTAGGCGGAATCACCACTCGTGCCCGGTGAATGGATCGAGCGAGGCGATGAAGCTAAACTCTGACTCGTTTCGCGCAACGCCCTTGGCTTTACGTCGCCAGCTGCAGGCATCCGAGGTTCCTCTTTCATCACACCTTGAAGCGGATGGCGCCGATGCTGCTGTACGGCATTGAATTTTGCATTTGAGGGAGACGATTGCTGATGACGCGACTTGTCCTGATTGCGGCAATGGCCGCGGCGGTTGGTGCCCGCGCCGACGATACCGACGGCATCTCGGCGAACGAAATCCTGCTCGGCTCACCGGCGGCGTATCGCGGCCAAGCAGCGGGGCTGGGAACAGAGCAGCTCGTCGGTTCCCTGGTGTACTTCGAGCACATCAATCGCCACGGGGGTGTCCATGGCCGAAAGATTCGAGTCACTGCATACGATGACGATTACAATCCCAAGCCTAGCGTCACCGCTACCCTGCGCTTGCTCGAGAAGGACAAGGTGTTCGCCCTCTTCGATTCGGTGGGGACACCTACCATCGTCGAGCTGCTCCCCGCGCTGAAGCGATTCGAAAGCGCGGGGGCATTCCTCTTCGGCAACTTTACCGGAGCGCAACCCCAGCGCGAACCTCCTTATGACAAGATTGTTTTCAATGTTCGGGCCTCCTATCGGCAGGAGGTCGCAACCGCAGTTGATTTCTTTGTCGACAAGCTCGGCTGCACCAACGTTTGCGGCTACTGGCAAAACGACGCATACGGATGGAGCGGACGAGACGGAGCGCTGCGGCGGCTGAAAGCCCGCGGGATGCAGCTCGTCAAGGACACCACCTATGAGCGCGGCTCCTTGTTCGACGCGGACTATTCAAAGCAGGTGAGCGCCCTCAAGGCGGCGAGCTGCAGCTGCGTCGTGATGGTGGGAGCCTATCAGGGCTGCGGCGGAATGATTCGTCAGGCGCGCGAATCGGGCTGGTACGTACCGATGCACAACGTATCGTTTGTCGGTGCCACCCAGATGCTGAAGTTGCTCAAGGAGCACGAGCAAAAGACTCACAAGGTGATCACCGACAATCTCGTCAACACGCAAGTGGTGCCGAATTTCACCGATACTTCGTACGGCATCGTGAAGGAGTATCGCGACCTGCGCGGTCGATACTCCTCGATCCCTCTTCCCGATTCCTACAAGGAGTGCTGTGGACCGAAACCGGAGACCTGGAACGTCGCCGACTACAGCTTTGGACAATTGGAAGGCTTCATCAATGCGAAGCTGTTTGTGGAGATTCTCCAGAAGGTTGGTCGCGACCTGAGTCGAGAGAAGTTCAAAACTCTCGCCGGAACCTACGCCGCTGACCTGGGCGGTTTCAAAGGCAAGTACGGGCTGGACCCCGCGTCGCCCGAAAAGCCTGCCAACCAATTTGCAAATCAGGTGTACGTCACCTACGTCAAGCCGGGCGCGCCGGAGTGGCTGACGGCTGTGGACTGGGGACAAGTACTGTCCCGCGCGGGGAAATAGCCGATGTCCTCCTCCGCCCCGCAAGCGACGAGCCGAACTGGCGTCAAAGTCCGCTACGGCGGGCTGCGCGGCCGAATCGTCGCGCTCCTGCTCGGTGGCCTGACTGTCCTGCTGGTAGTGATTTCGCTGCTGGCGGCGCGCGCGCTTCGCGAAGCGCTGACCAAGGAATTCATCTCCAAGGGCGAAGCGATCGCCCTGAGCCTCGCCAACGCGGCCGAGGGCTATATCGTCGAGGGGCGCGACGCGTCGACAATTCAAGGCTTCGTCGACCGGTTTCGAGACATCGCCGGCGTGGGATACGTCTTCGTCGTAGATCAGGACAACTTCGTCCTCTCCCATACCTTTCAACCTGAATTTCCCCAGGGACTCGAGCGGGCGCATCCCTTTCAAGGCGAGGTCACCCAAGAGCGATACACCGACGTTGCCACGCTCGACGTCGCCGAGCGCGGAGCGCACCTGGACATCGTCGTTCCCATTCAGCAGCGCCGCCTCGGAGAGGTGCACGTGGGAATGAAAACTGCCGACATTCAGGCTCTCGTCGGGCGGGCGGTAGGGAGCATGACCGCGGTCGCTCTGGTGGTCTTCATCGCCGCCGCTGCGGTCTCGCTTGTCCTCGTTGGGCGCCTGGTGAAGCCGGTGCGCCAGCTCACGACGATCGCGCAGCGGATTGTCGAGCAGGGAGACCTAACGCAGGAGGTGGCGGTCACCTCGTCGGACGAAATCGGCCTGCTCGCTGCCTCCTTCGGCGCACTGGTCAGCAAGCTTCGGACGATCCCGGCCACGCTCAAAACGGCGGTGGGTCAGCTCGCAGAAGTGGTTCACGCCATCTCGGCGATGACCGAGGAGCAAGGCGCCACGCTGTCGCAACAGGCGGCCGCATTGCAGCAGACGGGCGCGGTGGCGAAGGAGATCCAGGAGACCTCCAAGCTCGCGGCCACCAAGGCCGCTTCGGTCTCTGAGGTCGCCGTGCGCGCGCAAAACATCGGGCAAGCGGGCCAACGTTCTCTCGATGAAACACTCGCTGGCCTGGATGAGATCCAGCGGCACGTCCAAAAAGTGGTCGATCGAAGCGGCGAGCTGTCCGAGCGGACCGGCCAGGTGGCGGAGATCACCGAAGCGGTAAAGGACCTCGCCGATCAATCGAAAGTGCTCGCGCTCAATGCGGCGATCGAGGCCACCAAGGCCGGCGAGCACGGCAAAGGATTCGCGGTGGTGGCCAGGGAAATTCGAGCGCTCGCCACGCAATCAATCGAATCCACGGTGCGGGTTCGGGAAATTCTCGGTGAGGTGGAGGGCGCGATTCGATCTTCGGTTGAAAGCAGCCGGGAAGGTCGAGAGCGGGTGCGCGGCAGCGTCGACCAAGTCCGCTCGGGGAGCGAAAAGGTACGGCAGCTGGCGAGCGCGGTGGACGAGAGCGCGGCTGCCGCCAAGCAAATTGCGGCCGCTGTCGCGCAGCAGAACGCCGGCGTAACGCAGATTTTTTCCGCTCTCGTCGATTTGAATCGCATGATGGCTGAATCGGTTAAGGCCCTCGGCAGGACGTCCGAAGCCTCCAAGGACTTGAAGCGCGTCGCCAACTCGGTATCCGAGCTGGTCAGCTCGTTTAGGGTCTAGCTCCACCGCCCGGCGGAGTGGACTTCATAGGTCGAGGCGGGCATTCTCGGCGAATGAACGAACTCGACAATGCGAATATCGCCGGCCTGCGCGGCAGTCTCGACGAGCTGGATCAGGAGATCATCCGCTCGATCGCACGGCGGCTGGAGCTCGTTGACCAGATCGCGCAGCAAAAGGCGTCCGGTTCAGCTGGCATCCGCGATCCGCGCCGAGAGCGCGACGTGCTCGAGCGCGTGGAAGCGGCGGCTCGTGAGCGCGGCATCTCCGCCGTTCTAGCCAGACACATCTTTTCGGAAATCATCGCTCACTCGGTCACGCGCCAGGCTGCATTCCTGTCTCCCAGCAGCGCGGCAGACCGAGAGGTCGCGGTTTCCTATCAGGGCGCGCCCCATTCCTACAGCGATCTCGCCGCGCAGAAGTACCTCGGCGCGATGGGCGTGCGCGGGCGATTCATCGGTCGCCGCACGTTCCAAGAAGCGGTGAAGGAGCTGCTCGCAGGCGGCGTGGATCTGGCTTTTCTCCCCATCGAGAACACCACCGCCGGCAGCATCAATCAGGTCTACGATCTGCTCCAGGAGAGCGACCTCGCCATCGTCGGGGAGGAGATGTGGAAAGTGGATGATTGTCTGGCATCGACTGAAGAAGTGCCCCTCGCCTCCATTCAACGCGTGCTCGCTCACCCGCAGGGCTTCGAGCAATGCAGCGCGTTCCTCGCTTCGTTGCCGGCTGCCCAACGGGTGATCTGCTTCGACGCCTCGGAGGCAATTCGCTCGGTGGCGGAGCTGCGCGACCCCACCCAGGCGGCGATTGGTCCTCCCGAAGCAGCAGCTGCGCACGGCTTGCACGTCCTGCGTCGCGGCATTGCCAACCAGACGGAGAACTTCACCCGTTTCGTTGCGCTTGCTCGCACGCCCCAGCGATTCGATCCGCGGATCCCCTGCAAGACGAGCCTGATCATCGGCACTCGCCATGAGCGCGGCGCTCTTTTGCGCTGTCTGGCCGTGCTCTCGGACAACGGGTTGTCATTGACGAAGCTCGAGTCGAGACCGCGCCCCGGGCGTCCGTGGGAGTACATGTTCTTCATCGACTTCGAGGGAAACGTAGAAAATGAGCGCGTCGCCCGCGCGCTCGACGAACTGCGCGTAGCCGCTCTCTACGTGAAGGTGCTCGGCACCTACCCCGCCAAGGCAACGGCGCCGGAGCCAGAGTCGGCGGAGCTGCGCGACGCAGGAGCGACTTCTACCAAACCCGCCGATGCGCAGACCGCTCCTCCGCCCTCGCCTCCGACCAAAGCTCCCGCATTGCGGTCCAAACAATACAAGTTGGCGGACCGCGCTTCGCGCCAAGAGGACACCGTGGTTCGCGTGGGCAATCTGCTGATCGGCGATTCCAGCTTCGTGGTGATGGCAGGTCCCTGCTCCGTCGAGTCGCAGTCGCAGATCCAGTCGACGGCGCGCCACGTCCGCGAGCAAGGCGCGCACATTCTCCGCGGCGGCGTCTTCAAGCCGCGGACCAGCCCCTATGCCTTCCAGGGCCTCGGCTACAGCGGTCTGGATCTCCTGGCGGCAGCCGGCAAGGCGAGTGGAATGCCTGTCATCACCGAAGTGATGTCCCAAGAGCAGGTGCGGCTGGTTGCTGAGAAGGCAGACATTCTTCAGATCGGCGCGCGCAACATGCAAAACTTTCCTCTGCTGCGCGAAGTGGGGAGGGTCAATCGCCCAGTGCTGCTCAAGCGCGGGTTGTCGAGCACGATCGAGGAATGGCTCGCGGCAGCGGAGTACATTCTGGCCCAGGGCAATGGGCAGGTCATCCTCTGCGAACGCGGCATTCGCACCTTCGAGTCGGCAACGCGAAACACGCTCGATCTGTCCGCGGTGGTGGTGCTCAAGGAACGGACCCATCTTCCGGTAGTGGTCGACCCCAGCCACGGCACGGGCAAGCGCGCCTACGTCGCGCCAATGGCGTGGGCCGCGCGAGCGTGCGGAGCGCACGGGCTGCTGATCGAAGTACATCCCGAGCCGGACAAGGCGATGTCCGACGGCGATCAGAGCCTGACCTTCCCCGAATTTGCCTCGCTGATGCAAGGCCTGGGAGCCGTCCCGGCGCCAACGGCAGAACGACGTTGAAGAGCATCTGCCGTCTCAGGTCCCGCCCGGCCAGAAAATCGCTTCCTCGCATTTAGGCAGGATGAAGGGAGATCCTCGCGTTCGATCCTTTAGCTACCTGGCTACGGTGCCGCCCCAATCTCGGCTGGTTTCACTGGTGAGGGTATGTGAAGGGCTCGCTCCGGGTGCATCGTAAACGACAGCAGTGCGCCGATGCCGAGCAGCGCGATCGAGACAATAAAGGGCAGGAACCAGTTTCCTGTTTTATCGACGATCACGCCGAATGCGATCGGGGAGACGATCCCCGCAAGCGCCGAGCCGGTGTTCAACACGCCGCTCGCCGTTCCGGAATAGTGGTGGGCGATGTCCATCGGGATCGCCCACATCGGCCCGACGGTCCCCTCGAGGAAGAAAAAAGCAAGGGAGAGGAAGACCGCGATTGCCACAAGGTCTTCATGGACGAAGAGCAGAGGAAGTAGGCATGCCAGCGAACTGAGCATCATTGCGAAAACGAGACGGCTGCGAGCGCGCACCACATCGCCCGTGCGGTGCAGGATCCAGTCGCTGAACAGGCCGCCCGCAGTGTCGCCAATTACTCCCGCCAAGAAGACACCGGCGGAGAAAAAAGCCGAGCTCTTCAGGTTGAGTTTGAAACCATGAAAAAAGAACGACGGGAGCCAATTCAGGTACAGCCAAAACGTCCAGCCGTAGCAGAAGTAGACGATAACTACCGGCACCATTCGCGGCACCAGCACGCCCCAAGGAACCGGGGCGCTGCGCACCTGATCCGCCCCGCGGAATGCGGGCAGCGCGGAGATCTCCTCTTTCGTGACAGAGATGTGATCCCGAGGATCATCGCGAAAGAAAATTCCCCAGACCAGGACCCAGATGAGGCTGACGAGGCCGAGCGCGACAAAGGAGCCGCGCCAGGTTAGCGCCGCCATCAGCGCTACCATCAGGGGCGGCGCGATGGCGTTGCCCATGCGCGCGAACGAGTGGGTGATCCCTTGCGCGTAGCCGCGGCGGCCCGCGCGCGTCCAGTTGGCCATCGCCCGCGTGGCAGTCGGGAAGGTGGCTCCTTCGCCGATGCCGAGCAGAAGCCGGACGCCGAATAGCGCAGCGAGGCCCGTGGTCAGCGCCGTTAGCATGGTCGACAACGCCCAGACGACGCCGGCGATTGTGAGCGGCTTCCGCGCGCCGAAACGGTCGGCGATCCAACCCCCGATGATCTGCAGAGGTAGATACGCATAGCCGAAGGCTGAGAAGGCGTACCCCAGCTGCGTGTTGTTCAGCTTAAACTCATTCCGGATCGGTTCAGCGGCCGTGGCCAGGCTCATCCGGTCGATGTACGTGATGAGGTACATCAGGCAGAGGAGGCACAACACCAGATCCGTCGCCCTCGGTTTGCGTAGCGACATTCGCACTCCTGCTCATGTCGAGGAAAGGAATTCCAATGCCACCGCGACACCCCCTCGTCGCGACGGCACGCCTGCTTGCTGGAGGCCCATCTCTACGCCTGAAAGCGTCCCGCACAGCATCAAGTCGTTGAAGTGACCGAGGTGGCCGACGCGGAACAGCTGTCCTTTATGCTTCCCGAGGCCCTGTCCGAGGGAGAGATCGAACCGCTCGAGGATCGCAGCGCGCAGCTGGTCGGCGTCGTAGCCCTGCGGCATGCGTACCGCAGTGAGCGAGTTCGAGTGTTCGCGGTCGTCGAGCGGGTTGAGCTCGAGTCCCCAGGCACTCACCGCCCGTCGCGTCGCCTCGGCGTGACGGGCGTGCCGAGCGAACACGTTGTCGAGTCCTTCCTCTTCCAGCAGCAAGAGTGCCTCGCGGAGGCCGTAAAGCATGTTAGTTGCGGGCGTGTAAGGAAAATAGCCGCTCTCGTTCGCCTGCAGCATCGCCTGCCAGTCCCAGTATGAACGAGGGAGGCGCGCTTTCTTCGATGCCTCTAGCGCCCGGGTGGAGAGGGCGTTGAAGGAGAGGCCGGGCGGCAGCATCAACCCCTTCTGAGAGCCCGCGATGCTCACATCAACGCGCCAGTCGTCGTGCCGGTAGTCGATGCAAGCGAGCGAGGAAATTGTATCGACGAGGAAGAGAGCCGGGTGCCGCGCCCGGTCGATCGCCGCCCGCACTTCCGACACACGCGTCGTCACGCCCGTCGAGGTCTCGTTGTGCACCACTGCCACGGCACGGATATCGTGCCGCGAATCGTCCGCCAGGCGCGCTTCGATCTCCGCGGGGTCAACGCCGTGCCGCCAGTCGCCGGGGATCATCTCGACCGAGAGCCCCAGCCGGTCCGCCATCGTCTTCCAGAGGGAGCTGAAATGCCCAGTCTCCGACATCAGGATGCGGTCGCCCGGAGAGAGGACATTGGTGAGCGCGGCCTCCCAGGCGCCCGTACCCGAGGCGGGGAAGATGATCACTGGTCCGGCGGTCCGGAAGACTTTGCGTAGTCCCGCGAGAACTTCGCGCGCCAGCACTGAGAAGTCGGGACCGCGATGATCGATCGTTGCTCTATCGATCGCACGTAGGACGCGATCGGGCACGTTGGTCGGCCCAGGAATCTGTAGAAAGTGACGCCCGCTGCGGAAGGCCATCTATCACCTCGCGGAAAAGTGCCGGCATCTTAGATCGTCGCTCTGCAAGACATAGCGCTCGACTATCGAAGGTTGCGGCGAGGATACGAAAGATGCGTCTACTCCGCAGAAGACAGAAGCGCGACCACGTTGACCCCCCTCGACGTGTTTGCTATGGGCAGCCGACTCCGCAAGACATGCCGACCTGTACCCCGAGGGCGCCATCTTCCGGTTGTCGGGCTACCGAAGAGGAGGACTGCGATGTCGAGATCGAATTCTGTCGATCGCTTGGAGATGATTGTTCACTCAGGTTGCTCGATGATCCGCCGGGAATTCCTGCAGCTGGGGATGGGCGCGCTGGGGGCTGCCGCTTTTGATGCCTTGAGTCCATCGCTTGCCAGGGCGGCAGCGTCCAACGATGAAGAAAAGCTCTACGCAGAAGCTCGCAAAGAGGGCAAGGTCGTCTGGTGGACCGCCCACTACGCGCTGAGCGCGGCAGAGGCGGTGCGAAATGCCTTCGTTGCCAAGTACCCAGGCATCGAGGTCGAGTTCATCCGCCAGACAGCGCAGGTCATCTATCAGCGGCTGACGCAAAACCTCAAAGCGCACATTCGCGAGGTAGACGTCTTCGCCAGCACCGACGAGGCACATTATCTCGCGCTGAAGAACCAGGGCGTGCTTGCCGCGTACACCCCGCTGGGGATTTCAAACCTTCCCAAGCCATTTCAGGATATCGACCCGGACCGCACGTATCATGTGGGGGCGCTCGGGTTGGTGCTGATCAACTACCGCGCCAAGCTGGAGAATCCACCCCAGAAGTGGACCGATCTACTGGACCCCAATTGGCAGGGAAAGATCACGCTCGGCCATCCAGGTTTCTCGGGCTACGTAGGCAACTGGGTGGTAGCCATCTGGGACAAGTACGGCTGGGACTACTTCACCAAGCTGGCCAAGAACAAGCCGAAGATCGCCCGCTCGATCTTCGATACGGTCACGGACATCGTCAGCGGAGAGCGCCAGGTCGGCGCGGGACCGGACAGCAATTCACTGGAGAGCAAGGCCAAGGGCAACCCGATCGAAATCCAGTTCCCCACGGACGATTCGATCCTGATCGCTTCACCAGTCGGCATCCTGAAGGAAGCTCCCCATCCCAATGCCGCAAGGCTGTTCGAGAACTTCTTCTACACGCGCGAGTATTCAACGACCATGGCCAAGACTTTCAACTATCCGCTGCGCAGCGATGTCGCAGCGCCGAGCGGTGTGCCGCTGGAGAAGGTGAAATGGTACCGGAACAAAGCCCAGCGCCTCGAAAAGGCGATCCCTGACGCGATCGCCAAGTGGCGCGAGACGTTCGGAGTCTGATGGTGCCAGAGGCTCCAGTTGGGTCGTCGGCGGAACATCGGTTCCACGCGCGAAGGCGAGGGCTCGATCTGAGTATCGCCGTCTGGGTGGGCGTGGCGGCGATCCTACTCTTCATGGTGATCGTTCCGCTGGCCTTTATCTTCGTCGCCAGCGTGCACAGCGATGAGACTGATCGCCTGACACTGGCCAATTACGTCGAGGCCTTTTCTCGTGCGATCTACTTGCAGCCGATCCGCAATTCGCTGCTCCTGGCCGCTGCGGTAGCAGTTGTCTCATGCCTGTGCGGAACCCTGTTGAGCTGGGCAGTCAGCCACACCGACATGCCGGCCCGGAACCTCATCCGGAACTTGGTCTTCGCCGCCTTCGTCACGCCTTCCTTCCTTGGCGCGGCGGCTTGGATCTTCCTCGCCGCGCCGAACTCTGGCTGGCTGAATCGTGCTTGGGTAGCGCTGACCGGAGCTGCACACGGCCCGTTCAACATCTACTCGCTAGGTGGTGCGATCTTCGTCATCGCTATGTACAGCTATCCCTACACGTTCGCGTTCGCATCCAACGCGCTCGAGCTCATCCCTTCGGAGATGGAAAGGTCGGCAGCACTCCTCGGCGCGAGCTGGTGGCGCATCACGTGGCGCATCACCCTTCCGCTCGTCCGACCAGCCCTGATCGCCGGCGCGGTGCTGTCATTCCTCGAGGCGATTGCGGAATTCGGAACGCCGGCCTTCCTGCTCATTCCCGCCGGGCAGCAGGTGATCACCACGCAGCTGTATCTTTTTTTCCAGTTCCCGACCCGACCCAACCTGGCGGCTGCCTATGCCATTCCCCTACTGCTCGTCACGGCGGGGCTTTTCGTTCTTCAGCAGCGGCTGCTTAGACGCGGCCGGTTCACGACCGTCGCAGGCAAGGGCGCAGTGAGGGAGCCGTTCAGGCTCGGCCGGTGGCGTTGGGTGCTGTTTGCGATCTGCATCATCCCGCCCCTGTGCTCGCTGATTCTTCCCTACTCCGCACTCGTGGTTACGTCGCTGTCACGCGCGTGGGGCAGGGGCCCTCTCCCGGGAAACCTGACTACCCATTGGTATCGCTGGGCACTGTTCGAGAACGGTGCGGCACGGATGGCCATTCAGCACAGCCTGACGTACGCGTCGGCCGCCGCGACCATTGCTACCGTCTTGGCCATCTTCACCGCTTACGTGGCGCACCGGCGCCTTCTCCCGGGCGCTCGCATCTTGGCGTTTGTGGCAGTGGCACCGTTCGTGGTACCGGGTATCATCCTTGCCATCGGATTTTTTTCGGCCTACGCCCGGCCGCCCATAGTCCTCTACGGCACGGGCTGGATGCTAATCGCTGCCTTTGCTACGCGGTTCCTTCCGATCGCCTACTCCGGCAGCGAATCCGCAATCCGCAGCATTGACGTCGAATTGGAGAATGCGGCGCGCACCCTTGGCTCGACGGCGTTGCGTACATTCGGCAGGATCACGCTTCCCCTGCTCCGCCGGCATGTGCTGTCCACCTGGCTGACTGCCTTCATCCCCTCGCTCCGGGAACTCAGTTCGGCCGTATTTCTCTTCACGCCCGCCACCGCGGTGATGACCAACGTGATCTTCGACCTCTCCGACGGCGGAAACTTCGAGCCTGTCTCCGCCCTCGGAGTCCTAATGATGGCCATGGCCTTCGGGCTGATCGCCGTCGCTTACCCCGTAATAGGTCGCACTGTGCTCATCCATCGGCAGGGCTCCTAGAGAGCGGGGCAATGGCGCAGATCCGCCTGGTGAACCTTCGGAAGACGTTCGGCACTGCAGTCGCGCTGCAAGACATCACGTTGACGATCGAGGACGGTGAGCTGCTCGCGATCCTCGGGCCTTCCGGGTGTGGCAAGACTACGACGATGCAGCTCCTCGCGGGCTTCGTCGTTCCCGATGCGGGCGAAGTTTGGGCCCACGATCGGCTGATCTCGAGCTCCAGGGCCGTCGTGCCACCCGAACGGCGGCGCATGTCGCTCGTGTTCCAGAGCTATGCGCTCTGGCCGCACCTGACCGTTTTCCAGAACATCGCCTTCGGCCTGGAGATGCGCCGAGTCCCTTCGGACCAAATTAGACGAAGAGTGAATTCGATCCTGGAGATAGTGAATCTGGTCGGATACGAGAAGCGCTATTCGCACGAGCTCTCCGGCGGCCAGCAGCAGCGCGTCGCCCTCGCCCGCGCGCTGGTCGTCGAACCCGATACCTTGCTGCTCGACGAGCCGCTCTCCAACCTCGACGCGAACTTACGCGAGCAAATGCGCTTTGAGATCCGGCGCATTCACGACACGACCCGGATCACCACCGTCTATGTCACGCATGACCAAGCGGAGGCTTTAGTGATCGCCGATCGGATCGCAGTGATGAACAAGGGTCTTATTGAGCAAACCGGGACTCCGCAGGAGATCTACGAGCAGCCACAGTCGAGGTTCGTCGCCTCCTTCATCGGTGGAGCTAATTGCCTCGTTGGTCAGCTGCTCGAGCCAGGACTCGTGCGCTGCGGCCAGCTCCAGTTCAGGGCGAAGGATGGTAGGGGCCTCCGTGCCGGCGACGAGGTCGTTCTGTGCATTCGCCCCCACGCGGTGAAAGTCCATCGGGTGCGCCCTGATCCCGGGGCTGGCACGAACCTGGCGGGTGGTCACCTCGTCCAACACGCGTATCTCGGGGACCTCCAAGACATCCGTATACTTCTCCCTGGGGGCGCGCAGATCCGCGCTCTCACACCGGCTGGAAACTTCTTTCAAGCCGGTGAGGAAGTCTTCGTCGAGCTTCCCATAGAAAGGTGCTACCTTTTGCGTTCCTGAGGTCAGCTGTGTTGCAGGGCCTAACGACGCGACCTCTAGAAACGCAGCGCGGCGAGCTCCGTCAACGGCCGCGCCAGCGCGGCTTGCGTTTGGCGAGAAATGCGTCCACTCCCTCCTTGAAGTCCTCGCTCGTGTATGCCTGGACCACGTGCTCGTGAGTTGCCTTCGGAGCCCAGTGCCGCAGAACTGAGTTCAGAGCCTGCTTCGCGGTGCGAAGCGTGATCGGCGCATGCTGCATCAACTTCTTCGCCATCTCTTCGGCTCGGGCGTAAAGGCCTTCCTCGGTAGTCAGCTCGTTGAGCAGACCCACGTCGCGCATCTCTTTGGCGTCCATCAGGCGAGCGAGGAAGATGATGTCCTTGGTTCGGGCGAGGCCGATCAGCCCGGCGAGTCGGGCAAAGTTGCGGGTAGAGAGCGTATTGCCGAGGGTGCGTGCGATCGGAAACCCGAAGCGCGCCGATGGCGTGCCCAGTCGCAGGTCGCAGGCGGCGGCAATTCCGGCGCCGCCGCCGGTGCAAGCGCCCTGGATGGCGGCGATCGTCGGCACCGGCACGTCTTCCAGCGCATCGAAGACGCGATCCATTTTCGCCTCGTAGGCCTGAGCGTCTTCCGCCGTCCGGAAATTTCGAAATTGCGAAATGTCCGTTCCCGCGACGAATGCTTTGTCTCCCGCTCCGCGCAGGATGAGCACTTGCACCGATGGCTTGCGGTTGATCTGCCGGCACAGCTCCTCGAGGCGATCGTACATCGTGAAGGTCATCGCGTTGCGAGCGTGCGGGCGATTGAAAACGACCCACCCGATTCCGTCCTTCACTTCGAAAAGGATCTCCGGCTCTCTGGTGGTCATTGGGAGATTCGAATCACGCCTGCGCTGCGCAGTTGCTCGATTTCTTGCGATGAGTAGCCAATCTCGCGGAGCACCTGCCCTGAGTGCTCTCCCAGAAGTGGACCGGCGCGCTTCATCTGAGCCGGCGTTTCCGAAAGCCGCATCGGCGATCCAATTTGCTCGACCGCCCCGAGCTTGGTGTGCGGCGCCTGCTGAAAGAAGCCCCGCGCCCGCAAATGCGGATCGCTGAAGACCTGGTCGTAGCTCTGCAACAACCCGCTGGGCACCCCGGCCTCGATGAAGGCGTCGACCCAATGCTTCGCCGGCTTCGTCTGGGTAATGGCTTCGATGAGCGGGATCAGCTCGCGTCGGTTTTGGTGGCGCAGGTGATTCTTGTTGAAGCGCGGATCGTCTTTGAGCTTAGCCAGGCCGAGCACGCCGCAGAAGGACTCCCAGGTTGGGCCAGTGGTCGCGCCAGCGGTGAAGAACCCATCGCTCGCTCGCAGTGCTTGGTAAGGCGCCCCGTTCTGGTGGGCCGAGCCGAGCGGACCTGGCACCTCACCGGTCGCGAAGTATCGGCCCGCTTCCCAAATCGCCAGCGATACGCCTGCTTCGAATAGGCAAACGTCGATGAACTGCCCTCGGCCGGTTCGGTCCCGCACGCGCAGCGCCGCTACCGCCGCCAGCGCTCCGTAGAGGGCACACGTCAGATCCGTCAATGGCACGCCTACCTTGACCGGGGCGCGGCCGCCCTCCTCGCCGGTGATGGACATCAAGCCGCACATCCCCTGCGCCATGATGTCCAGACCCGGGCGCTGCGAGTAGGGGCCATCCTGTCCCCAACCGGATGCGGCCACATAAACGAGACGCGGGTTTTCTTCGGCGAGCCGCGGCCAATCCAAACCCAGGTCGCGCATCGTTCCGGGGCGCAAATTCTCCGCCAGCACGTCCGCGCTGCGAATGAGCTTGCGAAAGACTTCTTTTCCTCCGGGTGCCTTGAGGTCGAGCGCCAAAGAGCGCTTGTTTCGATTGAGGCGAATGAAGCTCGAGGACTCACCCTCGAGAAACGGCGCACTGGTGCGAACCTGATCGCCGCCGTCGGGGTTTTCGATTTTGATTACATCCGCTCCGAGATCGGCGAGCTGGAGTGTACAGAATGGCGCGGCCATGAAGTTGCCGACTTCGATCACGCGGATGCCGGCCAGTGCTCCGTCGGACATGAGCCGGCCATAGTACGAATGGTGTCTGCTGTGAAGATGCGAGGTGAGAATCGCCGCTTTCGAGGATGGTCGCGCTGACCAAAGAGCAAAGTGCCGTCAGTACCGTTGCGCTTGGACCCGTACGAGGCGAGGAGCTACTCTGCTCGCGCGGAGGGACTGAGCAATGGCGCGGTTCGATGAATTTAAGCCGGAGACGGGCGGCGACATCGTTCGCCGGCGCGATATCGAGGAAACGCGCGTATCGGCAGCCGCTGTGCTGGCGGCGGGATTGCTGCTCGCAACGTCGTCGGCTGGCGCGGCGCCCGTCAAGTCGTCCAGCCGGGTTGATATCCAAGGGGCGAAAATCGTGGACCTCACCCACCCCTTTGATGACAAGACGATTTACTGGCCAACCGCGCCTTCAAATTTTGAGTTGAAGAAATTGGCTTACGGCCAGACCGAGGGCGGGTATTTCTACGCGGCAAACTCCTTCTGTGCTCCCGAGCACGGTGGAACGCACTTGGATGCCCCCGTCCATTTTGCCCAGGGAGGGAAGACCGCAGATCAGATTCCCCTCCGACAACTCATCGCCCCAGCCGTGGTGATCGACGTCAGCGCCAAGGCGGGCGCGGATCCGGATTATCGATTATCGGTGGAGGACCTGCGACTCTGGGAGAAAAAATACGGACCCATTCCTTCAGGATCGATCGTGCTGCTTCGCACCGGTTGGGGAAAGCGTTGGCCCGACAGAAAGCGCTATTTCGGGGACGATACGCCCGGCGACGCCTCGAAGCTTCACTTTCCTTCCTACGGCAAAGAATCGGCAGAGTACCTGGTTCGTCAGAGGCAGGTCGGCGCGCTCGGTCTGGACACCGCTTCCATCGACTACGGGCCCTCGAAGGATTTCATCGTTCACCGCGTAGCCAGCGCGGCTGGAGTTCCCGGCCTGGAGAATCTGGCAAATCTCGACCAGGTGCCCGAGACCGGCGCATGGGTCTTCGCTCTGCCAATGAAGATCGCGGGAGGTTCCGGCGGCCCCTTGCGGATCATCGCGCTCATTCCCGCATCTGCTGAACAGCAGCACTGACAGCCAAACACTCTTTCCGAAAAAAGACGTCCGTCGCGCACGGCCCTCGGGAGACGATATCGACCGTTCGCGCTAGCAACCGCTGCACTTGCTCAAAGACAGACGTCTCTTTCGATTCGAATTCCTCGAGGCGCGGGGCAACACGCGATAACAGCTGAGTGAGTCGAACCTGACGGTCGATGCTTTCCTCGACAGGCACCACCAGTCTCGTAACCAAACCATCGCCTCCCAGGTACGCAATCGGCTCGGCGTTTTGCGGCATCCCGGCACCGAGGTACCCGGTACAGACTGTCCATCTTGGCAGCCGCTTCAGCCCATCCACGTGCGTAAGCGCGAGCGCGTCGACGCCGCCCACGGCGTCCAGCGCATATCTGGCCAGTACGGCGTCGAACCAACCATAGCGAACGCGACCCTGCCATCGATTCTCGCGGTTGTGCTCACATCGAGGAGGCGGCATTGCTCCCGCTTCACTTGGCAGCGGACCCGCGCCGTGGCGAACAGCGTGAGTGCGGAGGACGCCGATTCTGAAGGCCTGGAGTTGGACCGGAAACTCGCTCAGCAGCTCGAGCGCGTTGTCGAACGTGCAGCAGGACCAGGTCGTGTACGGGTGAAATCCGCGCCACGCGTCGAGCAGCACTCCCTGAGCTCCCTCGAATACCACCGCGCCACAATTTCCCATCCACTCGCCCAACCGCGAGTCCGGCGCGACGACGCCGAGCGCACCCAATCGCGAGGCCTCTTCGATCCAGAGATCGACAAGATCCGTTCGCTCGAAAATGCCGAGCTCAAGGTCAAGCTCCGCCCCCGCAGTAGAGCTGCACAGCTCGCGCATCTCGATCCGCTTGCGCTCGTGCAGCCGTTGCACTTTCCGGCGCAAACGAGCCTGATCCCGAAGATCGCCTGCGACAATCGCGTCGTTTGGATAATCCCGCGAGTCCTGAACGGTCTCGCCGACGCCGATACCGCAGCTGCCGTGTCGAGACTCCCCGCGAATCATTTCGCGCAAGCGGTTCGCAGCTTGATGAAACGGCGTTATCAGTCGCGCGTTTTCACTGATTGCGATGCGAGAAAACACCTCGCGCACCCCGCTCTGCTCAAGCGCCGCACCCTCGCGCAGCAGCGCCGTTGGGTGAACGAGTACGTGCCGAGACAGGAAAGTTCGTCCTCCTGCCAGCGTTCCCGCACCGAATTGTGCGAACGTATGACTTCGCCCGTCGGGCGCGATTACGCGGTGGCCCGCCTGAGCACCTCCGTTGAAGCGGACCACCAATCCGGCCGAAGTCCGACGGACTAAGAAGTCGGTCAAAAGCCCTTTACCGGAATCGCCGAATCCGAGATCAACGACGATGAATGCGCGCAACCGATGCGATCCTCACTTCTTGTCGTGGCCACCGAAGAGCCGCTTCAGGCTTCCCGCAAGGGATTCCGAGGCATCCTTAACCGCGGACGCAGCCGAGTGTCCATTTCGTCCGAGCGATTCGGCCAGCGGAGTCAGCGCGCGAACTGCTGCGGATACCCGCTCGCGCGGCGCCGATGCGTCGCGCAACAGGCGAGTCAGCGCATCCAGATCGGCGACGAAACCCTCGGACAATGAAATCGCACCGGAGGTGACGAAGCAGACATCCTGTGGGGACTCCATGCAAAGCACGTGATCTCCGAGAAGCTCGCGCCACCTCGCCTCGCAACGCTTGCGCCGCTCGAAGTCGGGGATGACGAAGAAGGGGACGATTGTCTTCGCCAGCTCGGCGATGATCTCCTCGACCTTTAAATCGTCGTCGAGCTTGTCTCCGATGATTGCTTCGGCGACGTGCTTCGAAAGCATCGGGTAGGGCAGCTCATCGCCGGTCATGAACAGGTAACCGCGCTTCTTTCGCTTCACCCAGCAGTCCATCTCGGTGTGTTGCGCCAGGAAGTAGAGCGCGAGCTCATAGGATTCCTGGCCGCCGCCGCCGCCTCCCCCTTCGAGGTAACTCCAGGTCAACCATTGATCCATCAACTGCGCGGTCGACTCGAATTGTCCGACCTGCAGGGGCGCGCGATCGCAGGTCGCGTCGCCCACCGCCATAAACAGCAACTGCGGATCAATGACTTTGCAGTCGCCAAGGACCTTCATGAACTTGGGCAACTGCTCCGTGGCCAGCAGCCTGGGAATGACGCCCATCGATCCGGTCACGTCGAGTGCAAAAACAATCCCGATTGAACTCGGATGGTCGGCGCTGTCCCGACTCTCTCGAGCGCGAACGCCTTTGGGGTTCATCAGCGGATGGCACGCCTGCTGCCGAAATACCTGTTGAGCGGGCACGTTGGCTCGCCCGCGAAGAATCGCCTCATGCGCTTCGTGACTGTAGTTGCCGAAACCCATGGGAACACTCCTTGTTGATGAGGGCCTTCATCGAGGCATCCGGAGAGGAATGAAGCTCGGCGCGCCGTAGAGGTCCTGTGCGAGCACGCCGAGGCGCTCGCGAAGCGACCAGGCATCTTCGACCGACGCATCACCGGCATCATCGAAAGCCACGCCTTGAACGAACGCTGCGAGCGGGGCCGGCACAGCGCTGGGCATTTTCTCTGCGAGGGGGCCAGCGCCGAGCACGAAGGCAATGCAACGCGCGCTCATCCTCACATCCATCGCCGGCGAAAGGATCTGAGACTTGAGCACGGCGGCTGGATAGAAAGCTTCGAGGCGAGTGTTCACCGCCTGCAAGCGCTTCCCAGTCGAATCCGCGCAGCTGTACCCAACCAGTCGAATTCCATGCTCGTGCTCTTGAATCAGCAAATGCTGCGGAAGAACAGCACCGTGCACGATGCCCGAGCGATGTAGAAATGAGAGCACTTCGAGGATTCGACGCCACATCCAGACCGATGCTCGAGGCTCAATCCCCTCTGGATATGCGCGGCGCACCGCCTCGAAGGTATGAATGAAGCCGGGGGCCCATCGAAGCACCTGCGCACGAGCTCCGGCTTGTTGGCCGCTCTGGATCACGCCGTGCTGCACGGGTTGGGGCACGAGCGTGGTGAAGGTGGCCGCTCCTGTCGCAGTGCTTTGTTGGAGCGAAGACAGCACGTGCCACTCTTGCTCCAAGAGCGGCGCATCGCCTTCGGCGCGCAGCACCTTGAACAACACGCGTTCCGAGGGCCAGCGGGCCCTATTCGCCATGTAAACGTCGGAGATTTCTCCGTACGCGATCAGACCATCGACCGCCCAGTGGCTGTCGCCAATGGAACACCAGCTTGAGTATCCATGGTGGGCCGGCGAATTCCAGAGCTCGAGCGCCTCGCGGAACTTCGCCGCGGTGACGAGCGACGGATCGATCTGCACCGTCGCCCCGCAGAAAGAGCAGACGACCTGATGTGCGAAGCGACTTGGAGAGAGCGGGGCATTGCACTGCGGGCACTTGATGATTCGCTCGGCCATGGCTGCTGATTCGGGCAAGCGACTATAGTGAACGGAGACCTCGTTGCACGAGCCTTTTATGGGAACTTCGAAAACCCCCAGGGATGAGCAATGACGACGCTGGACTGGAAGAAAATCTGCTGTCCTATTGATTTTTCGGATTCATCCCGCGGCGCGGTCCACGTTGCAACCGAGTTGAGTCGCCGCTTCGGCGCCGACCTTCTTCTGCTGCACGTGTTTCAGCTGCCGGTGTACTCCTTCCTGGATGCAACCGTTTCTCCTTCTGTGCGAAGCACCGAAGAGCTCCTCAAGCGCATTGACTCACTTCTCGAGCACTGGAAGAACGAGGCTGAAAAGCTCGGCGCAGCGAGAGTGCTCACCACCACTGGCCAGGGCATTCCGCACGTTGAAATTGTTCGTTGCGCACGCGAAAACAACTGCGACCTGATTGTCATGGGAACGCACGGCCACACCGGCATCAGACACGCGTTGATCGGCTCAGTCGCCGAGAAAGTTATCCGCACCGCGGGTCGGGCGGTGCTGACGGTTCCACCTTAGGTGCTGAACGAGCGCGCTTCGAAAGATTGGATTCTCGCGCGCAGAGCTTCGCTGAGTGGGACTTTCTCGCCAGTCCGATAATCGACCATCACGATCACGCCCTCGCCTTCTCCGACGACGGCTGCTTGGGAAAGACTGTAGAGGTGATAACTCATGACGAATGACGTGTTGCCTAGCTTGGGGACGGTCGCCGACGCGCGGATAGTGTCCGGGTAGGTAACGGGCCGCCGAAAGTCGAGCGTTGCCCTCGCCAAAATCGGCCCGATGCCATCCGTCTTCATTCGCTCCGTAATACCGGTGCGATCGAAATACGCGATGCGCGCGCTCTCACACCAGCGAAGGAACACCGTGTTGTTCACATGGCCAAACGAATCCATCTCACCCCACGCGACGGGGATCTCAACGGTAACGGGAAATTTAGCCGGTGCGGTATCGGCCACGGTTTTGATTCACCAACTTTCGCCGAATGGACGGACTTCAAGTTCAAAGGACCAGGCGGACCGCTTTTGTTGCGTCAATCGAAAAACGCTCTCTGCCACGTCATCCGGCTTTACGAAGAAGGCATCTGGTTTACCGGGCATCTTTGCCCGCGTGCTGGGTAAATCGATGACCCCGTCGATGATTACCAGAGCGACGTGAACTCCGGCGGGCCAGAGATGGCGCGCCATCGATTGCGCCAGGATTCGCTGTGCACCTTTCGCCGAGGCAAACGCGGCGGACTTGGGTCCACCTCGGCGGGAAGCGGTGGCGCCGATAAAAACGATCGTCCCCTTCCCCGCTTGCTTCATTGCAGAAATGACTTGCTTCGAGCAGTGGAAGGCCCCGAGCGCGTTGGCCCGCCAGGCATTTTCGAAATCGGTTGCGCTCACCTCTTCGATGGTGCCCCAGACGCCAGAGCCGGCGTTGTAGATGAGGACGTCGATCTCCCCCATGTCGCGGCGGATCAAGTTGAAGGTCCGGGCTACCGAGCTCACGTCGGCAACGTCGCATTCATAGGACCGCGCGTCGGGAAGCTCAGACGCGAGGTCGCGCGCGAACCCGGTTCTCCGCGCCAGCAACGCCAGGGCGAAGCCCTCCATAGCGAATCTGCGCGCAAAGGAAGCGCCATTGCCCGGGCCAACCCCCGCAACGACGCAAACGCGTTTGATTGTCATCACTCTCCTCCGGTTTCACTCTGCAGTGTTGGATGTCGCCTCACGCCGCCGACAGCTCGCGCGCGGGAAATTCGACTCTGCGGACTCCCTCGGGATCGACGCGCATTAACTCCGCAAGCTCGCCCTCGGTGGGCGGCGGCGTCAACGGCGCACCATCCAAATTCTTGATTGCGAAACCGGTGCTCTCAACCAGGCGCTCGCGCGTGACATACGGATGAAGGCTGTCGAGGACCAGCTGGCCCTTCTCTTTGCGAAAGATGCAGAGCGGGGTCACGATTCGATCGATGTTTCCGGCGGACGTCACGAAGGGTACCTCCTTCACGAAGATGCGGGGCGAGTGCGAGGCTCGCCAGAGAATGACGCGACGAGAAAGCGGGAGGATCGCCGCCG
This sequence comes from Myxococcaceae bacterium, assembly GCA_035262305.1. Taxonomy (GTDB): domain Bacteria; phylum Myxococcota; class Myxococcia; order Myxococcales; family Myxococcaceae; genus DATFTC01. The sequence goes on from DATFTC010000373.1 coordinate 58,610, forward strand.
CGCCGCCGCCTCCAGGGAATCTCACCGCCGGCCGCTGACGCTCGCCGATGAAGCTCGAGTTGACCCGGGCGCGCTCGTCCACCTGCGCCAGCCCCAGGAACGTCGTATCGACGCCGCCCCGAGCGACGAGCCCGTAGAAGTCAACATTGTCGAAGACGGAGGCAGATCCGACGCTGAGCCTCGCATTGCTAGTCGCCGGACCCAGCTTGTTGGGAGTTGGATTGATGCCGCCGCCGATGCTCAACAAGGTACTGCTCGGAGCGTGGAGCCGCCGCGCCAGACTTACGGCCACCAGGGGAAGCGGGGAGTTGACGCCGACGAACACCAGCTCGCCGTCGCGAATCAGCCTCGCCATGGCGACCGCCATCATCTCCGGCGGGCCGTAGGAGGAGCTCATGCAGCGACCTCGATGCCGGATCGATCATGGCTCTTCGATTCCTCGAGGTAACGGGCCAGGCCCTCGGGCGCGCGCAAGCGCTCCAGGTAGTTCCACATCCCGTCGTCGTCGACGTCGTATTCAGGATAAGACGAGGTTGGCCACGCTCCCCCTCGCGCCAGCACGACGGCCTCGACGAACACCTCGGGAATGATCGTCAGCTCGGGCTGTGCAGCGAAGTGTTCGGTGGGCAAAATCTTCTCGGTGGTGAGAATGCACCGCTGCGCTGCTCGGCTCATCAAGCGATCCCACACCGGGCTTCCATAAATGCGAGCGTTGCCCCGAACATCCGCTTCGTTCACGTGGATGATCGCCCAATCCGGGCGGATCGCGGGAACGACGTAAACCTCTTTCCCGGTGAACGGATCGGCGACTTTGCCGAAGCCGCTGACCTTCGGAATGTCGCTGCCCTCGAGCCCCGCTACCGGCTGAAACGGCACGCCGAACGAAGCCGCCTGCAGGCTGGCCATGATCGTCGGACAGGCGTTCTCGATCACCTCGAGCCGCCCTTCCTCAACGGCGCGCCTGAAGTTCGGCGCCATGCCGTATGGTTGCTCGAGGGAGACGATGCCCGAGCGAATTCGGCGAACGCAGCCGGCGGCAGCGAGAAGATCGATGTCGTATCCGGGCGAGGGCTTCACCAGCTCGAGGTCGCGTACGCCTTGTCGCGCTATCTCGCGCACGAAGGCCGCCGGCACTCGCTGGCACAGCGTGCCGCCGATCGTAATCACCTGGCCGTCTCTGATGAGGCGCGCCGCGTCTTCCAAGGCGAGCTGCTTGTTCATCGATCGCTCTTCGCCACGGAATAATCCCGCCAATGCGAGGAGTCCAGCCGACTCACCCAGCTCGTCCACCGCAGCCGTGATCCAGCCGTCGCGAGATCCAGCGGCGCTCTGGTCGCTGCCCAGATATACAAGCCTTCACGATGGACGAGCTCACGCTGGAAGTCTTTGAGGACTACGTTTGACCATGGTGCTACCTCAGTACGGTTCGTACTGACCGACTCCAGCGGGAATTCCAGCTGCGGCTGCGGCACACCCAATTCCCGCTCCACCCCGACACGCCTGAGAAGGGCTTATCATTGGAAGAGCTTTTCCGCGGGCGCGGAATCGATCTCGAGGCGGCACAGCGGAGGATGAAAGGACTGATGGACGCCGAAGGTCTTCCATACGGCAAACGAGAACGCACGTTCAATTCGCGGTTGGCGCAGGAGCTCGGAAAGTTTGGCGACGAGCGCGGGGTTCCCCAGATCCACAATGCGCTCTACCGAGCCTACTTCGTGGAGGGCTCGAACATCGCGAAGCTTCCCGTGCTGATCAAGGCGGCGACGAGCGTCGGAATCCCTGCCGACGAGGCCCGCGACGTTCTCACCGAACGACGGCTGCGAGCGGCGGTCGACGAGGACTGGGCGCGTTCACGCCAGCTCGGGGTTACCGGCGTGCCGACCTTCGTCATCGGGCGCAAGGGCCTGGTCGGCGCCCAGCCTTACGAGGATCTGGAGGAGCTCGTCCGCTCCGCTGGTGCGCAGGCGCGCCGGTGACCCGATGCTCGCATCCGCAGCAACACTGTCAGTCGCGATGGGGGTACAGCAGATCCCGAGTCTTCACTGCGCGTTGGCGCTTGCAATCGCGTTGGCAGTAATCGATTCGACGAAAGTCGCATCGGCAGCTTCGGCTGCGCAGTGATTGGTCCTGCGCACCCGTCGGCTGTGCAGACTCAAGCGAGGGTCAAAGATGAAGCGGATGAGCAAGCCCGTCCAGGACCGATGCGAGTGCAATGAGTCATAGAACTCCGGGGCTGCAGCGCGAACCTTGGGAAGTCGAGACCAAGCCACCGTCATCAGATCGTGATGCTCGTTGTGATAGCCGACGTTGAACGCCACCCGGTTCAGCGGACCGTAATAAGAAAACGTCTCCTGGTTCGGAAGCGTGAGGTAGTGCTCCTGGATCCACCGAGCTCCCACCGGATGCAGGCCGATCGCGAAGATGCTGGACAGCGTGAGGTAGAGCACGGCATGCCAGCCCGCGGTGGCCCAAAGCGCCGCGACAAAAACGACCTGGACGACGAGGTTCGCGACGTACCAGCGGTCCCACATCCGAATTCTCTTGAGGCGCAGCACCCGAGCTGACTGCCAGGCGAAGAAACTCAAAAACCACAACGCCTTCCGCCAGCTGGAGTTCCCGACGAAGCGAGCCTCCGCGGGGCTGGCGAGGTCAGCGTCCAACTCCAAATCGCCTTGAAACCGGTGGTGAAGCATATGGTATTTGCGAAAGGAGATCGCCGCCGGGAAAACGATCGGCAAGTTGGCGAGCATCTGCAGCAGGGCGTTGTTCCGCGAGCACCGAAACACGAGGTTATGAGTGCAATCGTGAATCAATGTCCAAAGCGCGTGGTCGGCAAACGCGCCGAAAAGGTATGCGGCCAACAGCACCGCCCACCAGGGCGCGCCTCTCAGCGCGACCGCCGCCGCGACCTGCACGGCGACGATCCCGACGACAAACCACGCCGTTGAGGCGACCGGCCCGAACAGGGAGCGAACTTCCGGATGGGCTCGAAGCAGCGCTTTGGTTCTATCGAGGTGCGGCTCGGGGAAGTTGACCAAGTCGAATGCCTCAGTGGGAGGTGCGCCCACGCTCACCATCCAGTTCCCCGGAAAGCTTCCCGGACGCTCACCCGAGGATCCAGTCGAGCGAGGCAGGGGGAATCCTTTCGGAAAGTCAGGTATCGGTCAAGTCTCAGGTATCGGTCAAGTATGACGTTTCAGTTGCTAGTGATTTACCTCTTTTAGAACCCCGACATGAACTCAACCACGTAAGGGGTCCTCGGCTGCGCCTTGATTTGAGCATAGGTACCTCGTTGGACCAGCTTGCCTTGCTCGAGGATGGCGGTCTGCGTGCCGAGGGCAATCGCATCCGCGGCATCGTGCGTCACCACGATGGCCGGCAGGTGAAGGCCGAGGAGGTAGGAAGCGAGAAAAGCGCGAACCTGCTTCCGTGCGCTGGCATCCAGCGCCGCGAGCGGCTCATCCAGCAGCAGCGCCCGTGGTTTCGGAGCCAAGGCGCGAGCCAGCGCCACCCGCTGCTTTTCACCGCCGGAGAGAAATCGAGGGAAGCGCCCGGCGATCGGGCCGATCTCCATCTCCTCCAGCAGGGCGCGCACGCGCTGCGCTCGTTCTCGCTTGCTCAGTCGCGCGCGCGAGGACTTGAGGCCGAAGGCGACGTTGTCAAAGACGCTGAGGTGCGGGAAGAGCGCGTAGTCCTGAGGCACGTAGCCCAAGCCGCGCTGCTCGGGCGGCAAATCGATTCCGCGCGAGGCGTCGAACAGGACATCCTCGCCAATAGCAATGTACCCGCGCTCTGGCGGCAGTAGGCCAAGGAGCATCAGCAGCAGGCTCGTCTTCCCGGATCCGTTGGGGCCGGCCAATATCAGCGGACCTTCGGTGACTGACAGCTCAATACCGATCTCGAGCTCCCCGACCCGTCCCTCGAGTTGAAACTGAAACATTCAGGCTCTCTCCACCGGTGGGGCGGCACCTCGCTGCGGTTCCCCACCCCTGCGAATCATCAACTGCGAAGCTCCACCGCGCATCGCCCAGAGCAAGCCGAAGGCGACCGAGACGAGAACGATCGACAGCGACTGCGCGGCGCGAAGATCCGATTCCATCGCGGTGTAGATGGCCAAAGGCAGCGTCTGGGTGCGGCCGGTCAGGTTGCCGGCGAACATCAGCGTCGCGCCGAACTCTCCCAGTGCGCGCGCCCAGCTCAGCGCCGCACCGCTCAAGAGGCCAGGGGCCGAAAGCGGTAACGCGATCCGAAAGAAGACCCGAACCGGCGAAGCGCCCAGGCTGCGCGCAACTCGAATCAGGTTTCGGTCCAAACGCTCGAATGCTGCCACGGCTCCTTGCACGAAGAAGGGAGCGGCGACGAACACCTCGGCCATCACCACCGCGGCGGTGGTAAATGGAAGGTGGATCCCGAGCCGATCCAACCACTCGCCGATCAGCCCTCGCCGTCCAAAGGCGAAAAGAAGCGCAACGCCAGCGACCGCAGGAGGAAGTACGACCGGCAGTTGAATCGCCAGCTCTGCCCAGCGAAGCATTCGCCCTTTTGGGCTCGCCAGCAGCCAAGCGAGGGGCGTTCCCAAAAGAACGATCAGCGTGAGGCTGCTCGAGGTGGTGAGCAGGCTGAGTCGCAATGCGGGTCCGACCAACGGATGACGCAGGCCGGCGATGAAGCCGGAGGCGTTGGTTCCGACGATCAACGCCGCGATCGGGATCAAGATGAAAGCGAGGAGAATCGCGGCTGCGGCACGGGTGCCGGCGTGCCAAGCGAGATTCCGCCGCCTCAAAGAGGGCCTCACCGGCTCCGCCGAGCGGTGGTTGTCGGAGGAAGAAAACCAAACTCGGCGAGCGCCTTTTGACCGGCCGGCGAGGTCACAAGCTCGATCCACTCCTCGGCCAACTTGGGGTGCCGAGCGGCCTTCACCGCGGCGATCGGATACTCCGCAACGACATTCAGCTCGGCCGGAATGGCGATCGAGGTGGCACCACTGCCGGCGCTGCTGACGTCGGTTCGATAGACGATTCCCGCGTCCGCTTCTCCGAGGTTAACTTTCGCCAGAACCTGACGGACGTTCAGCTCTCTGGAGACGATGTTTGATTGGACTGCCTGCCGAAAGCCTTCGCCGTATCGATGATAGGCACGCTCGAGGATCTGCGCGGTGTACGCGCCGATCGGGACTTCCGGAGCGGCGACGACTATCCGCTTTGCTTTGGGGAGATCCTCAAATGACTTAACTGCGGAATTCTTGCTTGGCACCGCCAGCACAGGCTCATTGCGAGCAAAGACTTCGTCCTCGAGCACGAGCTTTTGTCCTTTGAGCGCATCCATCTGTCGGCGATCGGCGGACGCAAACACATCCGCCGCCGCCCCGTGCTCGATCTGAAGTCGAAGCTCCTGGCTTCCCGCCAGGTTGAAGGTCACCTCCACGCCAGGGTGTTTCCGCTTGAAGTCCTCAGCGAGCTTCGCGAATGCCTCGCGCAGCGAAGCGGCAGTAAAGACGATCAACTCCGACTTCTCGCGGCTAGCGTCCCCCGCGCCCGGTACTTCCGCGCGCACTTGCGCTCCCGCGCTTGCGACAATGAGTATCGAGGGAAGAGCCAAAGCAAACGTGTGGAAGCCCGTCATGCCGGCCGAACCTCCGCGACCACCTCGCCCGATTGGGAAGTCACGTAGCCTCCGAGGCTCGCGAGCTCCCGCCGAAACGCGCGACTGCCGACCGCGTCCACCAGGCGCGCCACCCGCGCCTCGCCGAGCAAGTGCCTCAGGAAGACGAGGTCAAATCGCTCTTCACTCAAGGGAACGAAGGAAAGACCAAGGGCCGCCGCGGCGTTGCGCGTGGCGATTCCTACGTCCGCCGCTCCGATCGCAACGACGTTGGCCACCGCTGCATGCCCGTGCGCGATTCGCTGGAACCCCTTCACTGCTTTTGCATTCAGCCCCGCCTTGCCCAGAAGCCTGTCCACCAGCTTTCGCGCTTCGGAGCCCACCTCGCGGTTCACAAAAGAAACGTCGCGCCGAACGAGGTCATGAGCCGTCCGGATGCCCAGCGGATTTCCAGCCCTGACGACGAAGCCCTCTTCCCAACGAGCCAGATTGACGATCACCGCCGACTGATCGGGAATCATCGAGCGGACGTAGGGTACGTTGAATTCGCAAGAGCCCTCGTCGAGCAGATGCATCCCGGCGACGTGAATTTCGCCGCGAGCCAGAGCCTTGAGCGCCGCCAGGCTGGGGGCGTACAGCCAGGTCAGCTTCGACTCGAGGTGGCGTTCGCCCAGCCAGGCCGAGAGAAGCCCCATCGCGGGATCGCAGCCCGCTGCAAGCACGTTCTCGCGCAGGGCCGACCGACTTCGCAGCGGATGCACTCGGACCGGCGCGCCGAAACCGACATGCCGCGCTCGGCGGCGGCTTGACATGGCGAGGCCGTCGGCGGTCATGCACAGCGATGCGGGCTGATCCAGGCTCAGCGGATGAGCGACCCATCTGTCTCCGATGAGCCCAAGCGCCACTCGACCGGAGCGCGGGGTTCGACGCGCCACAGGAATGGGCACCCAGTCGGCCTGAATTGGAAGCGCGTCTTCGGAGAGCGCGAATAAATCCTCGACCCGGCAATGCAGCGCCTTGGCGAGACCCAGTGCGACGGCGGTCGATGGGCAGGAGTTTCCCGCTTCCAGCTCGCTCAGCGCCTGGCGGCTGATGCCCGCTCGAGCGGCGAGCTCCTGTTGCTTAACGCCCTGCCGCTGACGCACGCTTCGGATCGCTGTGCGAATCTTGGCCATTCCGGGGACGCGGGTAGCCGGTTGAGGCGACGTTTGTCAAGCCGCCTTTACAGGCTTTCGCGCTTCGCCGCTTCCAGCGACGCGGATTCCGTCGGTCTCGAACGCCTGGCCAGCCAGGCGTCGACTCTTCGAAACATCCTGTTTTTGACCTTCCCGGATTCGAGCAATCCAGCGCGCGACTGCTGGGCTAAGACAACCGCTCGTTCGCGGTCCGAACGACTGTCCCAAAGCGCGCGCGCCAATAGAAAGCGCGTCCAAGCCACTTTGGAGGAATCGCCCTTGCTGGCTTCGAGCAGCCGCAGCGCCCGTTCCAATCGCGGCCTCGCCTCCAACGGCTCCCTCAGATCCAGGTAGGCCTCTCCTATCCGAGAAAGCGCACTCCCAATCAGCGGACTCTCCGGAGGAAGATTTTTCTCCCGAATCTCCAGAGCCCGTTGCAGGTGAGCCAACCCCTCTACTTGTCTTTTCTGGCTCTGCAACCCTCCAAGCTCGATCAGCACCTCTGCGGTTCGGGGACTCTCGGCGCCCATCGCCTTTTCCTCGATCGCCAAAGCCCGCTTCAAGTAACCGATGGCGGTCTCGAAGCTCGCTCTGGTGTTTTGATGATCAACAGTCAGCGCGAGGTTAACGAGCGTTGTTGCAACGTCGGGGTGTTCAGGCCCGAGCACCTTCTCTCGAATCGCGAGCGCGCGCTCAAGATACTCCGAGGCAGACTGAAATTTCTCTTCTTCCCGAAATGTCCTCCCCAAATTGTTTAAAATCATCGCGACTTTCGGGTGGTCGGGGCCAAAGACTCTCTCCGCGATGGCGAGCGCGCGTTGCTGGTAGCCAATGCTGGCGTCGAGCTCGCCCGTATCGTGATACAGGTTACCAAGATTGTTCAGCGTGTTAACCAGGTCGGCATGCTCTGCGCCCAGTGTTTCTTCCTGAATCGCAAGCGCCCGTTGATAAAACGTTAGCGCTTCCGCATATCGACCGAGACCTCGAAGGTCCGCACCGACGTGCATCAAAGAAAGAGCCACTCGGGGGCTCTTCGGCCCAAATCCGCTCTCGTAAATCGCTAGGGCTCGCTGGTGAGCCTTGAGGGCCGGGTCGAATTTGCTTTGCGTCGACAGAAGGTTGCCCAGGTTGCTCGACGCCGCAGCCACCCAAGGGTGCTCCGGGCCCATCGCAGCTTCCAAGATCTGAACCGCTTTCTGATGATAGGTGAGCGCTTCTTCGTACTGAGCCGCATCTGCCAATGCATTGCCAAGAATCGAGAACGTTCTGGCGATGTCGGGATCCTCGGGGCTCAAGGTCTTCTGGCGAATCTCCAGCGCCTGCCTCATGTGCTCGAGTGCCTCTTTGTTCTTTCCCTGACGCAGGAGAATATCCCCGAGCACGTGATGCAGTTGCGCGTCCAGCTCGGGTGGATTCTCAAGGCGCTCAACGACGGCGCTCGCCTCCTGCGACAGGCGCAGGCCCTCTTCCATTCGACTTTCCTGGAAACCCACTACGTAAGCCAATTGCGTCCAAGCGCGTGATCTTCTTTGATCGTCGCGGACTGCGTCGGCGCCGGTCGCAGCCAGGCGCAATACTTCCTCCGCTTCTTTATTCTGATTTGTCCTTTGCAGCAGGTTGCCGAGCATCAGCAGAGCTTCGACTTCGAGCGGTTTGTAGCCTGTCTCGCGCGAGGCGGCGAGGAGAGGCTTCGCCATCTCCAGGGCCCGCTGATACTTGCCGGTGTCTTTGAGCGCCTTGATTTCCGCGAGCGTGCTTCGGTGCCTTTCCACCCGAGCATATGTCGCCGCATCCTGTGGCGGCTTGACCTGCGCCGTGAGCGCTGCGGCATCGGCGCATCCGCGCAGCGGCGTTAGCGCCTGCGAAGCTTCGACCGCCCTTTCTACGTCCTGAGCATCTGCGCGGGCAAACACATTGGTCAACGCCCGCATCTCATCCAATCGGCTGCGAAGACACCCCATCCGCAAGTCGAGGAGTGCCTCCGATTGCTCGCCGCGCAGGCGCGTCGCTTGACATGCTTCGGTGTGCATCGCGACCCAACCCTGTGACGCCGCATCCAGCGCCCGCTTGGTGCCTTTGAATGCATCCGCCGCGAAGGGTTTGGCCGTCGACAGGAATGCTCGCTGAATTGCTTCCTCTCGCGCCGGATCCCAGATGCCGGCGAAGCTCTGCTCCGCGCCTCGACAGATCGCGCTCTGCCGCTGGACGGTGACGCGGTAGGCGAAAATGCAGGTGGCCACCACCGCCGCAATGGCGACCCCGCCGCCGATGCGCTTCCACGGCTTGCGTGGCTCTTCCAGGGCCCTGAGCAATTCGTCCAAGCTCTCGAAGCGCTTCGAGCGGTCGACGCTGAGGCCTCGCAGAATCGGGCGGAGAACCCATCGGGGTACGCCGCTGCCCGGGCGAACTTGGACCATCTGGGTGTTGCGACGCCTCGCCGGGCTGCGAACTGTTTCCGAGTACACGGACGCTTCTTCCAGCCGCGACGCCAAGGCAGCGAACATCGTTCCTTCGGTGAGCTTCTCGCGGGCGAGCGCCTCGTACAGCGCGACGCAAAAGCTGTACTGGTCCGCGCGCGCATCGGGGGTCTCGCCCTGAAGCTGCTCCGGCGCCATGTACGCCGGCGTCCCCCCCATTGCGATCCCGCTCGCCGCGCGGGCGCCGGGAGTAAAAGCCAGACCAAAATCGGTTACCTTGACCGAGCCATTTTTGCCCACCAGCACATTGCCGGGCTTGAAGTCCCGGTGCACCAGCCCCGCCGAGTGCGCCGCCGCGAGCCCCTTGCCTGCTTGGAGAAATACGGCCAGCACCTCGCGCCAGGAGCGCGGCTTCTCCTTCACCCAATCGCCGAGCGTCCGCCCGTCGATGAACTCCATCGCCACGAACACTTTGTCTTCGAACCTGCCCACGTCGTGAACCGAAACCACGTTCGGATGCGACAGGCGCGCCATCGCCTGGGCCTCGCGCAAAAGGCGAGCGCCAAGCTCGGCCGCGTCGCCGAGGCGCTCCCGCAGGACTTTGACCGCCACCTTCCGGTCCAGCTCCGGGTCATAGGCAGCATAGACGACTCCCATTCCGCCCTCGCCGAGCGTCGAGAGGACGGCGTAGCGTCCGATGTTGCGCCCAGGCGCGAGCCGGGAGGCGTTCGCCGCAACCAGGCTCGCCGCTAAATCCGCCGGTGGCTTTTCGAGGTCGGAGGTGGCTTGGGCTGCTGCGAGCAGCGATTCCACCTCGTACCGCAAAGCGGCGTCGCCCGCGCAGGCCTCGTCGAGGAACGCCGACCGTTGAGTGGCCTCGCGCTCTAGCGCCGCGCCGAGGATCTCGTCGACCTGACGCCAGCGCTCAGGTTGCATCTCTTTGCCGTTCATCGAGCTCCCGCTGGAGCCAGGCCTTGGCTTTGAGCCATTCGCGTTTCACGGTGATCGGCGCCACGCCGAGCACGCCGGCGGTTTCCTCCGTGCTGAGGCCGCCGAAGTAGCGTAGCTCGACGATCTGACTCTTGCGCGGATCGAGCGCCGCCAACTGCGAAAGCGCCTCGTCGATCGCGAGGATGCCTTCGGCCCGCTCTTCAGTCACCAGCGCGACATCGTCGAGCGGAACCGGGCGCGCTCCCCCTCCCCGCTTGGCATAACCGCGGGTTCTGGCGTGATCGACCAGGAGCCGCCGCATCACCTGAGCTGCGATGGCAAAGAAATGAGCCCGGTTTTGCCATTGCATTTGCCGGTGATCGAGCAGCTTGCAATAGGCCTCGTTGACCAGCGCGGTTGTCTGCAGCGTGTGGCCGGAACGCTCGCGACCCATGTATCGACTGGCCAGTCGGCGCAGCTCCTCGTAGACGACAGGCATCAGCTTGTCGACGGCCGCCTGATCGCCGTTGCGCCACTCGATGAGCAGCTGGGTGACTTCCGAAGGTCCCATCGCCCCCTCCAAGGGCCCCCAAAAAAACGGCAAGCAGCATGATACCGGATCCGTCCGCTTATCGCCTTTGGGGGCAGGCAAACAAGGTGCTTGCCCCAATTCGCAGAGAGAGGACGAAACCCAATGGAAAAGAGCGGAAAAGGACTTTGTATCACGTTGGCGGCACTGCTGTGCAGCGCTTGCGGAGGGGTCTCGAGCCACTCAGCAGTTGGACAGCTGTCCCGGGGCCTCATCGGCCAGAACGGCGTGTTTCTCAATGGAATGGACTGGAACGGCGTATGGCTCAACGGGAGCGAGTGGAACGGCGTGTTCCTCAATGGATATGACTTTAACGGCGTATACCTCAACGGCCTGGACTGGAATGGAATAGAGCTGAAGGGCTCCTCGGTGAGCGGCGTCGAGGTCAGGGGGACTGTCCTCGAGGGCTTCCTCGCTGATGGGACCGCGGTGAGGGGCGAGGGATTCATCGGTGCCGAATTCGACGTGCACCTCCGCAATGAAGCCTCAGTTCGGCTGAGGATCGACAACATCCGCCGACACCCGGATCCCAAGCATGAGGACGTGTTGCTCTACTCGATTTCCGCCCCAGGCAACAACGGCGAGCGAGTCTCGATCTGCTACAGCGCAGACGGCTCCCCGGCCGAGGCCACCGTTGTCGCGGGCCGTTGGGATCTCGCCACGGGCACGAAGATTTCATCCTCGCCCAAGTACGCCAGCTTCGCCTGCATCGGCGTCGGCGCAATCGCGAAGTGCGTCATCATGGGGTACAAGCCCTGGCGCTCGGTCGGCGGCGTCTGGCTCGAAGACAGGCACCAGGCATGCACGCGGATGGTGCGCGCAGACTACTGCGGCGACGGTACTCCGCACACGGTCAATGGCACGCCCATCGACGTCTACGATGGTATCGGAGTGCAGGCGCCGGACACAAATTGGCCCGTCGATGCCGAGTGGGGACCGAATGGGGCGCTTTGCGTAAATAATCCACGTTCCGCCAATCCAGAGGAACCTGTTCCGGCCTGCATTGCCGAGCGTGGTCTGCGACGGAGTGATTGCGGCGAGCTGACAGATGGAACATTCCAGTACGGTGGCTTGCTCGCGAACAAGTACTTAAGCCACGGTAAATTTCAGCCGGTCGCGGGCGCTTCTCGCGATGACGGGCAGCCCGAAGAGGCTTTAAGCGCCGCCCTGCGCGACGCACCCTGAGACGCCAAGGTTCGAGATACCTTTTCAGTTGGGCGGGACGCGCGTTGCTCAACTAGCGCGCGATCTCGCCGTTCGCGTTCTTCTCGGCGCCTCCTGAGCTAACGCCCTTCGGCGACGATTCGCGCCCAGATGCGATCGATGGCCCGCTTGAGCGCAGGTCTCGCCTTGGCGCGCTGCACGTCGAGGTAGCTCTTGGCGGCGCGTCCCATCACCAGAATGTCTTGCTCCGCCATTCGCCGCACGATCGGATCGCGGTCGAGCAGCTTTGTCGCCTGGCAGATCGGCCGAACGCCGCGGACGACGCTGTTGGACTCCTGCACGTCCACTAAGCCGCCGGCAGCGTCCAGCGTCATCTTCATGTCGATGCTTCCCGTTCCGCCGTTCAACACCAGCACTTGGCCAGTCACCAAGGCGCCGCTAAGCGTTGGCGTGTATTCGACTGCGGGGTCGGAGAAGGTGAAGAACAAGTCCTGCTTGAATTCCTCCGATAGCCTCAGCCAGGTGCTGCCCGCGTCTCTCGCGGGGTCAGGGTCAGGAACCGGTCTCAGCTGACTCGCGAAGAAAGCCTGAAGCCCATCGGTATCGTCGACGAAACTAACGTTGCCGCTCAGGACGATGAATACGTTGGATGGGTTCTCGAGAGGATCGGGCGGGTAAGCGGAGTATGGAAATTGAAAGAACTGGACCGCAAAGAAGGACGCGTTGGGAAACGTGCGATCGACGTAATCCTCCGCGATAGGATAAATTCTGTAGTACTCGGATTCAGCGCCGATGCTGTCGAGATAATCCACCACCAGCTGCTGATCATCCGCCTTCGCAAGTAGTGGACAACTAAGCCCCAGCCCGAGTACCAGCACGTTCAGCACGTATTTCATCTTGCCAGTCATGGTTGTCTCCCTGCATCGCGCACCCCTCAGTGCGGCAGGTTGAGATTGAACCAAAGCTTCCGTTCGCGCTACAGCTTTCACGAGCGCTTGCATGGTCTTGAGCAATGGCCGAGCATAATCGGCGAATGCTCAACAAGTCGCGCGCAGGCGCCGCCTGCCTCTTCTTCATCTGCGCGATCGCTTGCGCTCGCAAGGGCCCGCCATCCTCCCTTCCTCCCGCGCCCCGAGCGCCTGCGCCCGCTGAGCTGCGCCACCGGTACGCTGGAACTTATGTCTACGTCGGTGGGGACTGCGAACGCGCGGCAGTCGCAGCGGCGGTGGACCGCGCCGTTGAGCACATGTCTTTTCTCACCCGCGATTTTGCCCGAAGGGCACTGAAGCAGCGCGCGGCGATCCGCGAATCGATCACCATTGCCTTCGACGACGCCGGCAACGTCAGCGTCCTTTCGCCGGGAGAGTTTCCCGAGGTGAGCCCTTCCGATGGCACTCCCGCCCGCGTCATCAATCGCTTTGGGGATGAGAGCGAGCTGAGCCAGCGATTCGTTGACGGCGTTCTCGTCCAGCAGGGGCGAAGCGATAGCGGCAGCGGTAGGACTGCGTTCGAGCTACGAGCGGACGGTCAAAGCCTTCTCGTCCACCGCGTTATGGAAAGCAGCCACTTGCCGCAGCCGGTCGAGTACACGCTCACTTACAGACGACAGTAAGCAGTAGAGCGCGATGTCGGAATCAGTCGCGGGTCAGCGCACGCCGACCAATGTGGGCGGGGACGACTTCGTCGATGAAACGAAACGAGACTCGCTGCCACATCTATTGGAGCCGGGTCGGATAGACCCGAGAAAGGTATCGGGATGCGCAAGGTCATCCGCCGACGCAGACACAAGCGCGCAGCCCGGTTCGATCCGGCTCCACCAACCATTCAGCGGTAGAGAGCTTCAAGGATCTAATGCATTTCGCTGCTTGAGTATCAACCTGGAATGGAAGAAGTCGTGGTTTCCGGAAATGGCGCCGCGGCAAACGCCGAGTCTAGTTGGATTTCAATACCGCCCAACCATTTTGCGAGCAGGTTGTACACGAAGGCTCCGATTGCACCGCCAACGAAGCCCATGAGGCCGTAGAAAATCGGCGACATCACGCCAAGGGCAAGACCGGTGATCGCCCCGAATGAGCTCTGGCGACCACCAGGTAAACCAAGCAAGCCTAGTGCGGTGAAGAAGGGCATCATAATGAGACCCAATGCGCCGTAGCTTGCGCCCGCGACCTTGGCGACTGACAACACCCCGACCGACTTGATGATGTGCATTGCAGTGCCCTCGTTCGTCATCGATAACCCTTTGTCCCCCTCAATTTCATCGGCGAAGCGAAAGAATCGGTCGCGCCATCGACGATGACGTTTGGATCGCAACCATGTTCGACAATCTTGTAATCTGCAACGCTGAGAGCAGAGTTGTGATCAATCCTGAGGCTTTTCGAGCTAGATTTCACACTCGATGCGGTTGAGCGACTCCGCTCGGTTCGCAGACCAACCGCGCTTACTGGTTGGGGCGCGACGCCACAACGTTACTGCACAGTGGCTTTCTTCGCCGGTACGGTTCCGCCGGCAGGTACCGGGAAACCGCGCCGGCGCATCAGTGCAGCGATGCCGGGATCTCTTCCGCGGAAAGCGCGGTAGCCGTCCGCGGGATCGATGGTATTCCCGACGCTGAAAACGTTGTCGCGCAGTCGCTTCGCGACGACCTGGTCGTACGGGCCTGCGGCTTCGAGGAACGCCTCGTATGCATCGGCGGAGAGCGTATCGGACCACAAGTAGCTGTAGTAGCCCGCGGAGTACCCGTCGCCTGCGAAAATGTGGCTGAAGTGAGGCGTCCGATGTCGCATCACCAATTCCGAGGGCATCCCCAGCGCAGCCAGCGTGTCGCGCTCGAACGCGCGCGGGTCGATCGGCGTCTCCCCCGCAAGGTGCAGCTTCATGTCGACCAACGCGCTGGCCAGGTATTCGACGGTGATGTATCCCTGGTTGAACGTCTCGGTGCGTGCGATTTTCTCTACCAGCTTCGCCGGAATGGGC
>DATFTC010000374.1:0-2376 GCA_035262305.1 Myxococcaceae bacterium
GCTCGCTTCCGGCTGGCTGGCTAGCCTTTACCGGGAGGGAGTCGAACCCTCTGGAATCGCGATGAAAGGTTTCCAAGGTGCTACATCTCTTCCCCCTCTCCTGGATTTATCCTGACGCTACGGCATCCGAAACCCGTCACAGTACCTCACGCTTGCATCGCAGCAAGCTCCGTGATCGGGTTGCTCAAACGACGCTGTGCGAGGCCGGCAGCGTTGAAGGCAACTCACGGCAATTTCTTAACGAGCGCGAAATCCCCTCCGGTCGAGCCGAAATGTGCCGACTGTCGATCGTTGTCTCCAACGCCGCGCTTCGCGACTGCAGCGCGGACTTCACTACCTTCGGCTAGTTTGGGCACATGCTCCTCGACATAGGCAGCAAGCTCAGACACCTCAATCAGCCCGTCGCCATCTCTATCTTCAGGCGGGCCTCAGAAAAGCTTCGGGTCGCGCTCCGCGACGCCGCCGAGCCCGGCTGGCGCGAGCAGCTCGCGCGCGACCTCCTCGGGTCGAAGCCCGGCAACGGTTAAAGTTTGTTAAGTTTTGATAGGTTCGCGGCGCCCATATTATTGGTGCTGTCGTTGGCGTGGCTCTGGTGTTCGCCCTTCGCGAGAGACGTCGCTTGCGCTGTTTGAACCACTCGACCATCTCCGCGATCTCTTCATCGCGCGGACGCGTATTGGGCCAATGGATCGGTTCGACGTTGACTGTCCGCGGGCCCATTCAAAGGAGGTAGAGAATGCGTCTCATCTTCAAGGCGCTGTTGGTACTGGCATGCCTGATAACAACACTCCCGGCTGTAGGCGCCGATTTCCGAAATCCCGAATTCATCCGCATTCAACGGAACGAAAACCGGGATCCTGTCGCCCTACAGACCGCGATCGCCAAATACGTCCCGGCCGGCGGTGAGAAAGGTGCCGAAATCGATCTGGTCGCCGTCGTTCATATAGGTGAGCAAGCCTACTATGAGCGGCTGAACAAGGAGTTCGAAAAGTATGACGCCTTGCTCTATGAACTCGTGGCCCCGGAAGGAAATAAGCCCCCGAAAGGCGGAGAGATGAAGAGCGACAATCCGCTCGCCATGCTCCAGCAGGGCATGACGTTTTTCCTGGGGCTGGAACATCAGCTGGAGGTCGTCGACTACCGGAAGTCCAACTTCATCCACGCCGACTTATCTCCGGAAGGGATGAAGAAAGCGATGAAGGAGCGCGGTGACGACAAGATGACCATCATCCTCGGTGTCATTGCGGACTTGTTGCGGAAAAGGAACCTGGATGCCGACAAGCCTGAGCCGCAGGCCCCGGACATCAGTCTGACCGACCTTCTGAACCCGAAGAAGTTCAAGAGGATAATGGCCCAGCAGTTCGAAGATGCCGGCGGCGATGTCAGCCTCGGCGGGACGATCAACCGTTTGCTTGTGGAGGACCGCAACAAGGCATGCATCAAAGTTCTCCAGCAGCAGTTGACGGCGGGTAAGAAGAAAATCGCGATCTTCTATGGAGCGGCCCACATGCCGGACTTCGATAAGCGGCTCAAGGAAGACTTCGGCATGAAGCGGACCGAGAGCGAGTGGATCACTGCCTGGAACCTCGCCGACGACGGTGGCTTCAACCATAAAATCGGAAACGGCTCCCAGCCGATATGACTTGCCTCCCAGCTTGGGTGCTGCAATGCCGCGCCCTTGCGGCCGCATTTTCCGCAGCGCGCAGATCGCCGAAGTAAATCGCTCGAAGCATCGGCGCGCCACCTGATGATCAGCGGCACGAACGCGACGGGCCGGCGGTGCATGCAGTACTCGCACACCACCCAGCACCATGGATGGCCGCGGCGCAGCTGCTCAAGCGTTGGGGCGGGCGGCGCGTGCTTCATGCGCTGAGAATGGCGTTATTCGCTCGGGACGACCAGCCGCGAGGGATGGTGGCGCGCCCCGTCGCCGCGTTCGTCCCGCCCTGTAACCCCACCAGCCCCAAGACCGCGCCCGCCGGCGACGCTTGGCTGCACGAACCCAAGCTCGACGGCTACCGCCTGCAGGTGATCAAGGAGTGAGCGAGCGACGGGCATCGCCCTATCGCTCGGGCGAGAGCCGGGACTGGCGCAAGATCAAGACAAGAATCTGGCGGGAGGCGCGATGAAGTGAAGAGGAGAAACCGCGCTAACCATACGCCGCATGCCCCGCTATTTGGCGATGCGCTACCGCCCGGGCACGTCACCTTCACCTACAAGGAGCTGACGGAATCGCTGCGGCGCAAAAGTCGCCGGCTGTGTGCCACAAGCAGTCGTGAGCAGATGCAGCGAAAGTCCTGTTCGATCGCCTCGTCGGCGCGCGGGACAGCACTGCCGCCGGGATCTCGAAGGTCAACGACGCATGGTTGGTCGAGC
>DATFTC010000375.1:0-4875 GCA_035262305.1 Myxococcaceae bacterium
TTTGGGGAACGGAGCAGGAATGCCTCGCATCTCCTGTATGCGAAATCCGGTGTCTCGGAGAAGGTGCCTGATGCTGCGGAAGGTGAACAGTCGGGTGTGCGTTCGATCGAGGACGCCCATCTTGCCATAGTTGAATTGACCGAGCATCAGCATCATTCGCTGAACGATGAAGGCGACGTTGGGCGTGGTCAGGATCAACGTTTTCTTGCCGTGGTCGAACCCCGCGCGCAGTCGCTCGAGGAACTCCTCGGGGCTCTTCAGATGCTCAACGATGTCCAGCATCAGCAAATATTCGTAGCTGCCGACATCGAGCTCGGGGGATCGATCGAGATCCTGCACGTGAACTTCGATTCCCGGATCAGGGCTCACCGGCGGCGCGCGGTCCACCATTGCTACTTGGCATCCCTTCCGCTTGAGCTCTCGAGCGAGGCCGCCCGGACCGGAGCCGATGTCCAGGACGCGAGCGCCGGGCGGAATCGCAGCGAGAGCGTAGGTGTGGCTGCTGGCGTAGCCGAGCTTCAAGTCATAATGGGTATTTTCGTCGGGCGTGGGGTCGAAGCGTCGCTGATACAGCAGCCCGGTGCGATGTGCCGCGTTCCTCAGCGTCGCCATCATCACGTCCTTGGCGTATTTCAGGCCGTTGACGCGGCAGATTTCGTTTCCGTAGTAAGTCGGAATGGGCAGCTCGACGATGCGCAGCTTGGCATTGAGCAGCTGGATGATGATCTCGGTGTCGAAGTGAAAATCGTTTGTGTTGAGCCTGAAAGGGATGCGCCCCAGGGCCTTGACGGAATAGACGCGATAGCCGCTGTGAAACTCAGACAGCTTCGTTCCGAGCAGCGAATTCTGAAGCCCGGTCAGGATTTTGTTACCAGCGAACTTGTAGAGAGGCATGCCTCCTTTGAGTGCCGCAAACCGCTCGATCATCCGGCTTCCAAAGACTGCGTCGGCACCGTCGTCGCGCAAGGGCGCTACCAAATTCGGCAGCTCCTCGGGTGCGTACTGCCCATCGCCGTGCAGCAGCGCGACGAAATCGAATTGACGTGAAATCGCGTAGGCGTATCCGATTTTCTGGTTGCCGCCGTAACCCTGGTTGTAATCATTTCGGAGCACGGTGACCCGAATCTCCGGATGGCCCTCTTTGTACTCATGGCCGATCTCGAAGGTGCGGTCCTCCGAGCCGTCGTCGACGACCAGCACCTCGCAGTCGTATTCGTCGAAAATGGAGGCAGGAATCCGTTCCAGCACGCGGCGGAGGGTCGCCTCGGCGTAGTACGCCACGATGAAGATGAGCAGCCTTGGTTTTTGGCCCGGACTAATCAACCGTACACCCCGAGCGTAAGGCGAGCGAAAGCGAGCCTGAAGTCGAGGGGCCCATGATCGAGAACACTACCATCACCGACCCGTGTATTCATCGTGAAAACGGGCCAAAGCGTCCGCCAGCATGAGTGGTTTCGATTCGAGCTGGGCCACGACCTTTTCTGAACGAAGCCCGCATCGCCGCGGCCGCGGGCTGGCGAGCTTCGCTTCCGAAAGCTTGGTCGGGATGCACAGCGCCGGGTCGAAGCCGAAGACGCGGCACAGCGCGCGGCCAAACGTCACGCGGTCGACGACGCTGCCGCCGCAGGTGTGCCAGATTCCAGTGAGCTTGCGCTCCGCCAACTCCGCCAACATCGAGGCGACGCTCAAGGCGAGACTGGGCGAAACGAGCTGATCCTCGAACAGCCGAACGGGCTGACCCTGTCGAAGAGCCCCGACCATCCAGGAGCCGAAATTCGGTCGCCCGGCTGGAGGCCATCCATACACCACCGCGGTGCGGGCAATCGCCCACGAAGGCGCCAGCACGCGAACGGCCTGCTCGGCCATGTGCTTGGTCGTCGCGTAGACACCGCGGGGATTGGGCACGTCCTCTTCGCGATACGGCCCATCCTCACCATCGAATACGTAATCGGTGGAGACGTGCACCAGATGAGCGTGGATGGTTCGTGCAGCGCGGCCCAGGTGCGTTGTGGCAGCGACATTGGACGCGAAAGCCGCCTCGGGGTCGCGCTCGCAGGCATCGACATCCGTCATCGACGCCGTATGGACGATGACCTCGGGCTTGGATTCGACAATCGCGCTCTGGACTGCGCGCTCGTCGGTCAGCTCGCAGACCCGGTACTCGAAGGGCCTCCGCCGGCTCTGCGCAACTCGCTCGGGAAATGAAACAGGAATTTCGCCCCGAAGCAGCCCCACCACGTCGTGCCCGCGGCTCCACAGCTCGAGGCAGAGGCGACTTCCGACCAGCCCGCGCGACCCTGTCACCACCATCCGCATGCGTCAGACCGTTACCGGATCCAGTCTCGCGCGGTATTGCTTTTCGTAGTACTGCCGATAGGCGCCGCTGATCACGTTCTGCCACCAGCTTCGATTGTCGACATACCAGCGAACGGTTTCCTCCAGCCCTTGCTCGAAGGTGTGCGCCGGCGACCAACCCAGCTCCGCCTTCGCCTTCGAAGCATCGATGGCGTATCGGCGATCGTGGCCCGGGCGGTCCTTCACGAAACGAATCAACTTCTCCGGTTTGCTCAGCAGCGCGAGAATCCGCTTCACGATGTCGATGTTCTTCATCTCGGCACCGCCGCCGATGTTGTAGATCTCGCCCGCTCGTCCTTTCTCTAGAGCGAGCACCAGCGCTTGGCAGTGATCAACGACGTTGAGCCAGTCGCGAACGTTTCCTCCGTCTCCGTAAACAGGCAGAGGCTCGTCGTGGAGCGCGTTCACAATCATCAGCGGAATCAACTTCTCCGGAAATTGGTACGGGCCGTAGTTGTTCGAGCAGCGGGTCACCACCACGTCGACGCCGAAGGTCCGGTGGTACGCGAGCGCCAGCAAGTCGGCGCTTGCCTTCGACGCGGAGTAGGGGCTGGAAGGCGCAAGCGGCGATGATTCGGTAAACCGCCCGGTCGCGCCGAGCGAACCGTAGACTTCGTCGGTCGAAACCATCAGGAACCGCTTGACCCCGGTCTGCTGGCAGGCCTCCAGCAGGACTTGTGTCCCGAGCACGTTGGTGTGGATGAACACGTCGGGCCCGAGGATGGAGCGATCGACGTGACTTTCCGCGGCGAGGTGAACAATCGCGTCGATCGAGTGCGATCGAAGCAGCGGCTGAACCGCGCTGCGGTCGGCGATGTCCGCGCGGGCGAAGTGGTGGCCGGCATCGTCCTCCAGGTCTGTGAGGTTCTCCAGATTGCCGCAGTAGGTGAGCTTGTCGAGGTTGACTACCTTCCACGCCGGCCGCTGCCGGCGCAAGTACTTCACGAGGTTCGACCCGATGAAACCGCAACCGCCGGTGACGAGCACGTTCATTCGAGAGTAAAGACCATGCTTCGAGAACGCCGCGGCGTCAAGGCGCACAAGCGATCCGCTTTGGGACACCGCCGCCGGAGTGCTCAGCGGTAATGGCGAGATTCGCGGCCGAGGAACGGTTGCCTTGACTTGCCATCGCGGACTCCCTATGCAGAAGCGCAGCCCGCGGCGAGCGGACGATTCTGCGCTGCGGCGATCGCGGCAAGGAGCGAGGTTTGAGCAAGAGTCCACCATCGGGAAGGCTCGTCCAATTCAAGGCCAAGCCGGGCCCTGGAGTTTCCGCGCAGGCATCCGATTGCCCTCAATGCGCGGTTTTGCGTGTGCAGTGTGGCGAGCTGCGCGACCAGCGAGATGACGCCCTGAAGGCCCTGGCCGACGAGCGCGAGATCTCGAACGCCTTGCGACTCGGCTATTCCAGGCCGTACCACTACGTCGGCTCGTACGTTCGGTACCGGCGCGGCGAGCAACCCTTGAGATACGACATTGCCGACGCGGCAAATCAATTCTTCAAGACGTATCTAGGCGTGCTGCACAGCGCGACGCGGGGAACCGCGGGACGGATCTTCCAACTCTTCAAGCGCCTTGGGCGAAATATTGAGCCGTAAAGCAGACATCGTCATTCCGGTGTTTGCGGATGTATCAGCCACCCGCGCGTGCATCGAATCGGTCTTCGCGTGCACCGGGTCGGAGCTGGGACAGGTCATCGTCCTCAACGACTGCTCGCCGGAGCCACAGATGCAGCCGATGCTGCGCGAGCTGGAGGCGGCGCACCGCGAAATGATTTTGATCGCCAATGAGGCGAACCTCGGCTTCGTCCGGAGCGCCAACCGCGGAATCGGTTTGCGCCGGGGCGACGTCGTCCTTTTGAACAGCGACACGATTGTCACTCCGGGCTGGCTTTCGGAAATGCTCGAGGTGGCTTATGCGAACGATCGGGTGGCGGCAGTGGTGCCCCTGTCCAACAACGCAGCGATCTGTTCGGTTCCTTCGTACTGTCAGCCGAGCGAGATGCGCGAGCTGGCGGCCCACGAGCTCAAGCTCGAATCCCTTCCGCGGTATACCGTCGTGCCGACCGGAGTCGGCTTTTGCCTGCTGATGAAGCAGCTCGTTCTCAACATGATTGGAGCATTCGACCCCGCGTACGGTCGCGGATACAACGAGGAGAACGATTGGGCAATGCGCGCGCAGACGCTGGGATTCACCATCCTGCGGGCGAATCGGGCGCTCGTTTATCACTTGGGCATGGCATCGTTCGGCGGCGAGCGCGAAGAGCTGGACCGGACCAACACCAGCATCTTGTTAAACCGCTATCCCTATTTTTTGGACGGGGTGAGCGCCTTCTCCAAGCGAGCCGAGGCGCGCATCGCGGCGAGCTACGTTCGTCGGCGACTGGGGGCGACTTCTGTCTGCATCAGCGCTCGGCATCTCGACAGCTCGAACGTCCACGGCACCGAAGTCTATGCGCTCCAGCTGGCCAAGAATTTGAAAGAGCATACCGGTCTCGAGGTGGTCGGCCTGGCCAAGACG
>DATFTC010000376.1:0-13635 GCA_035262305.1 Myxococcaceae bacterium
CATCGGGCAAGAAGACGTGGAAATGCACTTTGGACTGAAGCGCTGACCCGAAGCGCTGAACGAACGTGATCGAGCCGCATGAAGGCCTCATCACGCCGAGCCGGCGCGCCCGACGGCTGTGGAAGTGAAGAGTGCCCGGAGGAACATGTTTAGGGCGCTGGCCATCAGGTCCGGATCGTTCCCCAAGTGCCAGCGAATGCGCCTGGGAAAAGAGAATACCGACTGACGTTCGGGAACACGCGGCAACACATGCTGGACGAGGTGCGCAGCCACCTCATGCGCTCGCCGCGCCGTGCACGATGGGCAGATGCCGCTGCTCTTACAGGAGAAGGCGACGAGAAAGTCATTTCCGCAGCCATCGCAGCGAACCCGCGTAAAGCCTTCACTTAAAATGCCGCAGGCCAGGTATCGGGCGAATTCAAGCTCGACATACCGGGGCAGCCCGCGTTCATCCACCTCGCGCAATTCGGCGAGAAATGTGGCCAAGTGCGCTTGCACGGCCTGGTAACACGAGCTCTATAAAGATCAGGGGTTGGTTGAATTAGGGGTCTCGAATCGAGACGTTCATTCCAAGGTGCCACGCGCTCGCCCGCGTAGGCGCGGCGCAATTACAACTGAGGAAACACAGCGGATGAACAGGCTCACGCTGGAGGAGCTTCGCTCGCGCTCATTCGCGAAAATTCTGGCAGGCCGAAGGCGATAGAGCTCAGCTTCCTCGGTAGGTGGAGTAGCCGAAGGGGCTGAGCAGCAACGGGATGTGATAGCTCTCCGTTGAAACGCGAACCTCAAAGACGATCGGGATGCTCGGATGGAAGCATTCCGCGCCCACGCTGCGAAAGTATGAGCCCGCGTCAAAGGAGAGCCGGTAGAGGCCCGGGACCAGAACATGACCGGCCGGGAGCAAATCGCGGAGGCGGCCGTCCGCGTCGGTGAGGCCGCGCCCGAGGTTTTGCCACTCGCCTCCCTTGAGTTGAAAATCGAGGACGACGGGCACGCCGGAGGCAGGCCCTCCCCGGCTGAGGTCGAGGACGTGGGTGGCGATCGCGCTCATTGGGAAAGAAGCTTCTCCAGTCGAATTCGGGTGATCTTTTCCTCCTCGGCGGCGGCGATGGCGAGCTCGGCTTCGGGCGGGTGATTCAGTCGCTGGCGCAGAAGGGCGAGCATCTCCTCGCCGCTCTTTCCCGTGGCGCAGACGATAAATACATGGCCGAACTTCCTCTCATACTCGCGGTTGCCCTCGGCCAGCGCGAGGCGCACCGATTCCGCTGCCCGAGCCGCCCCCGATTGCTCGCCTTCGGCCCAGGTTCGTTCGGTATCATCGAGAGAGCGCGCGCCTCGAAGGTCGCCGATGCGTGGATGTTGCGAGAATGCCTCCAGCCAGTCCGCTCGGGCCAAACGTTGCCAGCAAATCGCAGCGCAATCATAGACATGTTTGGGATCGCGAAAAGGCCGTTGAGCGAGCATTGCTTCAACCCAGCGCGTGCTGGAGCAACAATGCATCAGGCCTTCTCGGGCCTTTTCGGCGTAGCCATTGAGAACCTCGAGTTGCGACAGAGGCTTGCTCATCACTGCGCCTGGCTCGGTTCGCCGAAGAGTCGCAATCGGGCAATGCCGCCGTCGGGATAGATATTCAGTCGGACGTGGGAGATCGGGCCGATGTCGAGGAGCTCGCGTTCGAAAAGGTGCTGCGAATGCGCCTCGAGCGGGCTTCGCGGCAGGACTTCCTTCCAATGGGCGAGCGATTCTGGGCTCCCGTCGTGGGTCAGGCACCCTTCCAACGAGCAGCTCTCAGGGAAGTTCCCCTTGAAATGCGTCGTATCCACTTCGATCCGGGTGAGCTTGCCGGGCCTACCCAGTTGGAGGATTACCCAGTCATGACCTGGTCCGCGGCGCCGGCGAGTTTCCCACCCGTCGGCCATGTTCTGCGAGCGTCCGGGCATGATCAAGTTCCTCCGGTCGGAGAAGAACTCGTCGCTGGCAGATAAGACCCGGCCCCCGTGCGCCGCCGCGGCGAGGTCGATCACTCGATGCTCGGCCAGAATCCGATGCCAGTCCGGCGTGACCTCTCCGTAAGCCCGAAATCGCGCGACGCCCCCATCGGGATAGATGTGCAGGCGAACGTGCGACCAGGGCTCCGGGCTGGAGATCTGAAACAAGTTTTGAGAGCCCGGTTTCAGGGCCGAGCTCTGGAGGATCTCGGTCCAGCGTACCTCCTTTCCAAGGAGCGGCGCGCTGGACGGAAAGCCCTCCAGCCGGCACGCGTCCAGCGAGCATGCCTGAGGCGCGTTTCCGAGAAAGTGATTCGTGTCCACGTCGACGCCTCGAATCACTCCTGAAAGCCCAAGGCGAATCACGCAAGAGTCGTGGCCCGGGGTGCGCCTGCGGCGCGACTCCCAGCCGTCCATCCATTTTCCGTGCTCGGTGTATTTGTCCGGTACGAAAATCCCTCGGCCCGGACGCAGCAAATTTTCCTTGGGTGCGAAGAATTCGTCGGTCGCCCAGACTGCCGCGCCTCCCAGCCTCTCCGCAGCGAGGTCCACCAATTCTTGAAAATCACCCAAGCGGCGCTCCCCAGACGCGATGTGGTTCTCTGAGCAGTGGACGTCCCGACGGCGGGCCGAGAAATGTTCCGCGCTCGTAAACTTTGCGCCCTCGAAGATAGGTCATTTCCACGAGTCCTTGCAGGGAGCGTCCAAGGTAAGGAGTGACTGCATGGCGATGATGGATAATCTCAGGCGTCAGCGTAAATTTGGCTTCGGGCTTCCAGACCACCAGATCCGCATCATATCCCGGCGCGATGATGCCTTTTAGTTTTTCAAAGCCTGCCAATCGAGCGGGCGCCGCGGACATCCATTTCGTCAAGTGCTCTAGACCAAACCCGCGCTTTTGCGCTTCGGTCCAGATAAGCGAAAGGCCGAATTGCAGCGATGAAACGCCGCCCCAAGCTTTAACGAAGTCCCCGGCTTGCGGAAGCTTTAGCGCGGGCGCACAGGGCGAGTGATCGCTGACGATGGCGTCGATCGTTCCCTCGGCCAGGCCCTGCCAGAGCGCTTCCCGGTTTGATTTTTCGCGAATGGGGGGAGCGCATTTGAATTCGGTCCGTCCGTCGGGGATTTCTTCGGCGGCCAAAGTCAAATAGTGCGGACACGTTTCCAGCGAGAGGGGCAGTCCTTCTTTGCGTGCGCGCGAGGCGTCTTCGAGGGCCTCGGCTGCGGACAGATGAACCACGTGCACGGGGCAGCGAAACTCGCGACAGAGCCGTACCATCCGACTCACTGCTTCGACTTCCATCTGAGAGGGTCGGGAAGCGAGATAGGTGGAATATCGGCGCGGGTCTCCCATCGAGCTCGATGGCGTGTCTGAAGTTGCGATCTCGGCGTGCACCAGTAACGGCAAGCCTGCGCGAGCGAGAATTGGCATGCCCTTTCGCAGCTCATCCTCGGGTGCCATCGGGAAATCATCGATCCCAGAGTGAATCAGAAACGCCTTCACTCCGGCTACGCCTGCATCGACGAGCGAATCGAGCGACTCGGCGTTGGACGGAACCAGCCCGCCCCAAAATCCGCAGTCTACCCAGAGCTGACCCGCCGCTGCCCGCACCTTTGCTCGCAAGGCATCTGCAGTCGTCGTCACCGGGTGACTGTTGAGCGGCATGTCGACAATCGTCGTGATTCCGCCGGCTGCCGCCGCGCGGGTGGCAGTCTCAAAACCCTCCCACTCGGTTCGCCCCGGCTCGTTCACGTGAACGTGCGTGTCGACCAGGCCGGGCGAAACAACGCTGTCTCCCACGTCGACCAGCGGGCAATCGGACGGTATCTGATCTGGCGTCAGCACGCGTGCGATCTTACCGCCCGCGATCGCAAGCCCCACGTCCGTCGTCCCGCGCGGCGTCACCACGCGTCGACTGTGCAGCACCCAATCAGCGCTCATGATTGCGTAAGATACCGCGATTGCCTCCCAGAACGCAGATTTCCAAGGCTGCCAAGCGGCTCATTCTGCTTCCTTGTGATACGGTTCGCGGCCCCAATGCCTGGACCGAGCACCATTGGTCGACGCCTGCGCCGAATGGCTCAAGCCTTCGACTCGCCGGCCCTGGCAGGCTTCGTCGCGCTGCTGGTTTATGCAGCTGTAGCGAAGGGGCACCCGGGCGGGTTCAAGCCGTCTCCGTCCAACTATTTTAGTTACCTCGCAGATGCCTTTCTACATGGACAATTTCATCTGAGACTTCTGCCAGCGAGCACGCACGACCTGAGCGAGCTGACTGGAAAGATATTTCTCTACTGGCCCCCTTTCCCGGCGATCATCCTGATCCCCTTCGTGGCGATCTGGGGCGTGAACTTCAGCGACGTGCTATTCACCGTGGTTTTCGGGGCCGCGAACGTCGCTGCTGTTTCGGTGCTCCTTCGCGCGGCGGCAGTGCGGGGGGTTGCCCGTCTCTCTCGGGTGCAACGGTCTCTGATGGTGTTCTTCTTTGCCTTTGGAACCGTGCACTTTACACTGGCTCCGTTTGGACGTGTCTGGTTTACCGCGCAAGTTGTCGGTTTGGGTTGTGTATTGCTGGCGTATTGGGCCGCGATTCGACTTCGCGGATTCCCGGGGTTTGTGACAGCCGGCACCGCCATGACGCTCGCATTTTTAACGAGAAACCACCTCGCCTTCGCCGGATTGTGGCCAGCCGCATATTTGGTCCATTCCCACCTTCGAGAGCGTCTCGGTCAGGTTGATTCGGCTCTCGTTCGTCGCCTTCTTGCCGCGGCGACACCGGTCTTGCTCGGGCTGATTTTTCTGGGGCTGTACAATTCGCTTCGGTTTGGAAACCCTTTCGAGAACGGGCTTCGCTTCCACCAAGTCGGTTTCGAGTTCGCCAAAGACTTTGCCCGATATGGCGCATTTCATCCGCACTACGTAGTCACCAACCTGTATTACCAGTACATCTTTTACCCGCTACCGCTCCGGGACGGCAGCTATTGGGGGGGAGGGCTGTTCTGGATGAGCCCGCCGTTTCTTGGTGCCTTCGTTGGTCTATGCACGCGACCCCATTGGTCCACTTGGACGATGGCGGCCTCTATTATCCTGCCCGCCGTGCCGATATTGCTTCTGATGGGCACTGGTTTCGTTCAATGGGGACCTCGCTATACGTTAGACTTCACCGTTCCGTTGTTGCTGCTGTCTGCGAAAGGCATTCGAAGATGGCCGGTCGCGTTGTTCGCAGTGCTCGTATTGATCTCCGTCTTTAACTACGCTTATGGGGCCCGTCACTTCATGAGGTACCTTTAGAAGCGGCGATCGGTCAGCCTCTGAGCACCTTTGCGGCTCCCCAGCCCACCAGGATCAGCAATCCGAGAATGGCCCAATTGTAGTCGTTGCCGTAGGTCGCGCTGGGAAAGTGATTGCTGATCATGATGAAGACCAAAGGCACGACCATGTATGTGTTGTGCTTGGAGCGTCCCTTCGCTCTGGCTGCGAGCG
This sequence comes from Myxococcaceae bacterium, assembly GCA_035262305.1. GTDB lineage: Bacteria > Myxococcota > Myxococcia > Myxococcales > Myxococcaceae > DATFTC01. The sequence goes on from DATFTC010000376.1 coordinate 5,470, forward strand.
CGGCATCGGGGGCCGTTTTCTGCTGGATCGCCCCGACCATCTGTCGCTGCGCGGGTAAAATCCTCAGCCAGACATTTGCCGCCATCAGCGTCCCCATCAGCGCTCCAACCTCGATGTAGGCGGCGCGGCCGCTCAGCACGTGCGTGAGCGCGAACGCAATTGCAATCAGGAGGAGGTATGAGACCGACGCGGCGGCGAGCGGGCTTCCGCTCAGCGGGGAACGCCACAAGAAGTCATAGATCACCCAACCGACCGGCAAGAGGACGAGCCCCAACGCGACCGCTGCGCCAGTGCTGATTTGCGACACGCTTTCGTCCACCATCAGACCGCCGGCGTAATACACGAGGATCAGCAGCGCCATTCCACTGAGCCAGGTGGAAGCGGCCTCCCATTTGAACCAGTGCAGCTTCTGCGGGAGCAGCTCAGGCGTCTTTTGTTTTTCGACCAAGTAAAAGCCGCCGCTGTGAACCATCCACACCTGGGCCGACGGGTTCGCCTGCGTCGCCTCCTCCAAGCGCGCATCCAGCCAGCTGAAGAGGTACGTTTGGCCGATCCAGAGGATTCCGGCAAAGACATGCGTCCAACGGATGAGCAGATTGAGCCACTCGGTGACGCTCGCCTCCATGTCATTCCGTTCCGGCCAGACGACGCAGCATTCGCTCGAGCACATTGGCGCTGGCGAGGCGGCGGTACTCGACGGACCCTCGGACGTCGCTGATCGGGTGGATGTCCACATCGAGCGCGGCTTTCGCCGCAATCACCGCGCGCTCGTCAAGCTGTTTTCCTTCCACAGCCGCCTCGACCGTCGGGCAGCGGATCGGGGTGGGCGCCACGCACCCGGCCGCCACGCGAACGCGGGAAAGTCTTCCGTCCTTCGCAGTCGCTCGCGCGGCAAGGATCGTTCTCGAAATCGACTGCGCGCGCCGAGTCCCCACCTTCCGATAGATGAGCTTTTCCCCCAGTCCGCTGGCGAGGACAGGAACCTCGATGTGCAGAAGCAGCTCATCCCGTTCGAGCGCCGTCTTTCGATAGCCAGTGAAGAATTCCGCGGCCGGGACACATCGCGTGCCGCGAGGCCCACCGAGCAGGAAGCGAGCATCGGCGGCGAGGAGCAGCGGGAGCGTATCACCGGCCGGCGAGGCATTGCAGACGTTGCCGCCCAGCGTTCCTCGATTCTGTATTGCCCAGGCCCCTACCTCTCGTGAAACATCTGCGAGCGCTGGAAAACATTCGTTCACCAGAGGAGACTTGATGAGATCGGAATAGGTCGTCAGCGCGCCAATCGCAAGCGTGCCGCCGTTGCGCTCGATGCCCCGAAGCTCCTCGAGCTTCCAGATGTCAAGGACATGCCCGATCGAATCGATTCCGAGGCGGGCGTTCACCTGCACCATCAGGTCCGTTCCGCCGGCGAGGACGCGCAAGCCCGGCGGCGATTGGGCGAGCAGCCCATAGGCTTCGGCGAGGGTTGAGACACTGGTAACCGGCAGCTGGGAAATCATGTCTGGTTTGCCGTACCCGCGCGCTGCACCGCGTCGATTATTTTTTGATAACCGGTACAGCGACACAGGTTGCCGGCCAAGGCCTCGCGCACCGCCCGCTCCGTCGGGGGTTGACCACTGTCCAGGAAACACTGCGCGGCGACGATCATCCCCGGCGTGCAGATGCCGCACTGAGCCGCGCCACACTCGATGAACGCGCGTTGGAGGGCACTTGCCTGGCCGTCCTTGGCCTCGTGGGCTTCAATGGTGACCACCCGTGCTGCCGCCGTCTGACAGGCAGGCACCAGACAGGAATTGACGAGCTCTCCATCGAGCAGCACCGAGCACGCGCCACACTCTCCCTCGCCGCAACCTTCTTTGGCGCCGGTCAGCCCCAGATCTTCCCGCAGCACGTCGAGCAATCGCTTGAGCGGCGGGACGTCCACGCTGCGCGCCTGCCCATTGACCTCGAAGGATAGTTTCACCTGCGAGCCTCGAGCATGCGAAGGAGTCGGTCGGGTGTGATCGGTAGCTCTGGGACGAGGACGCCGGTTGCATTCAGAACTGCGGCAGCGACGGCCGGCGCCGGCCCATCCATCGGAAGCTCTCCAACGCCCTTCGCCCCGTGAGGACCGTATGGATAAGGATTTTCGATCAAGATTGTCTCGATGTGCGGGGCATCGAGCGACGTCGGAATAATGTAATTTTGCATTCGCGTGTTTTGAGCCCGGCCCTCTTTCATCACCAATTCTTCGAGCAGCGCGTAACCCAACGCCTGCACTACGCCGCCCTCGACCTGACCGGCGCACAAGACGGGATGAATGGCCTTGCCCACGTCGCACGCCTGAATGACTCGCTCCACTTCTACTTCGCCGGTATCGAGGTCGACCGCAACTTCCACCGCGGTTCCCGACCAGGCGTAACAAGCATACGCATCGCCCCGATAGGATTGTTCATCCCATTCGATGCCGGGTGGCGGCGCGTACTGCTCGATCACTTGGAGGGGTCCGCGGTCGCTCAGGTAGCGCTCGGCGATTGTCGCGAACGAGCAGATCGCGCGGGGGCCGTCGTACAAAGCGCCGCCGCGGCAAGTGACGTTTTTTTCGGAGACGCCGTGCAGTGCGGCGGCGTAACCGCAAAGAATGCGAGCCATCTCCTGAGCCGCCTTGGCAATCGTTCCGCCTACGACCATGCAGGTGCGGCTGGCGACGGTAGGACCGCTGTCCGGCATGCGAGAGCTGTCGGGGAGAGCCACTTCGACCTGGTCGAGCGAGATCCCGAGTGCGTCGGCGGCCATTTGCGCGAAAATCGTGATCGTCCCCTGGCCGATGTCGGTGGAGATGGAAAGCACTCTCGCGCCGCGCGGCGTTAGCTCGACGCCCGCTCGCGATTTCAGCTTGACCTCGCCGGCTCCAGTGAACCCCGCGCCATGCAACGCCAGCGAAAGCCCGATGCCGCGCCGCTTGCGGCCATTTTTCTCGCGAGCGAATCGGGCCCGCTTCTCAGTGTATTGACTGCTGCTCGCCGCCGCCTCGAGCGCCTCCTGGGCGGCCACCGACCAGGTCAGCTTCTGCCCCGTGGGCGTTTCGTCTCCCAGGGCGTAGGCGTTCTTTCGCCGCAGCTCGAGCGGGTCCATTCCCAGCTCCACTGCAATCCGTTCCATATGTGCTTCGATGGCGAAGAGAGTCTGGGGAACGCCGAATCCGCGGAACGCACCGTTGGGTGGAGTATTTGTTGCAACGACGCGCCCTTCGATCCGGCACGCCGGCCATCGGTACGCACCGCCAGCGTGTAACACGCCGCGCGAGGCGACTACTGGAGAGAGAGTGCAGTAAGCGCCGCCGTCCATCACGATATCGATTTCGCAGCCGAGGAGGGCGCCGTCCTTGGCCACCGCGGTTCGATGTTTGACGATGGCCGGGTGGCGCTTGGTGGTTGCGGCGATGTCTTCGTCTCGCCGATACACCATCTTCACCGGGCGGCCCGCCTTGCCGGCCAGCAGCGCTGCATGGCAGGCGATCATCGATGGATACTCTTCCTTGCCTCCGAAGCCCCCGCCGGTGACCGTTTGGATCACCGCGATTTTACTCTCATCGATCTTGAGCAGGCGTTGCAGCGCTCGATGCACGTAAAAGGGGCACTGCATCGAACCGTGAAGCGTGATGCCGCCGTCGGCGCGAGGCGTGGCGCAGACCGCGTTGGGCTCGATGTACATTTGCTCCTGGTGCCGGACGAGGTAGGTCCCCTCCACGACTCGATGCGCCTTCGCAAATGCGCTCGCCAGCGACTCGACGTGGTGCGCGATGGACAATTTCTTGAATACGCTCGTGGACTTCAGCGGATCCAGCACCGGTTCGAGCGGCTCTATTTCCAGCTGGACGTGGCGGAGCGCCTCCTCGAGCCGCTCGCGATCGTCCGAGGCAATAAGCGCGATCGGTTCCTCGCAGTGTCGTACCATCTTTGCGGCGAGACACGGCTGATCGTCCTCGATGAGGTGAATCACGTTCTCGCCGGGGATGTCGTTCGCGGTGACGCGAATCACCTGAGTCCAATCAAACGCGGGGTCGAAGCGCACTTGCTTGATCAGCCCATGCGCGACGGAGGAGCGAACAGTTCGGCCCCACATCTGGCCGGGAAATTGAATGTCGTCCAAGTAGAGGGCTCGGCCGCTGACCTTGTCCGCGCCGTCCACCCGCTCCGGCGAGCGGCCTATTGTCTCGCTGGAGGCGAAGCCCTCTTCACCCATCGCCCCAACCTACGATGCAGGCGCTCGCGCGAGCAACATTTCGCTATTCGGCGCAGGGCTCAAACCGCAAATCGCGCCACTGCTTCCTATTCCAGGCGACCCGGTACCGCTTGCACCCGGGAGGAGGCAACCATCCGGTCACGCCGCCTAACTTCATCACGCCCGGCATCACTTAATCCGAGCCGCGCGCATCAATCGCTTGCGCATTTCATGCGGTCCCACCCAGTTCTCCCGCATTGGATCGGCGTCTTGCGCTCGCCCGCGATCCAGGCGCGCCCTTCAGTTCTGTGTCGAATAATGGACATTTCTTCGGATCGCTTCGCGATGTAGTGAAACATCCCGTCTTGACTCGGTGGCGGGATGAAAGTACCAGGCGCGCACCGGTTAGGACGCGTCCCAACTTCTTGAGAGCGATCTTCACCGTCAGGGGGATTCAACGTGAAAAAATCTGCGATAGGAGTATCCGGAGTTGTACTCGTCTTCAGCTTGGTCGCGTTCGCTGGCAATCAGCAGGTGATTAAAGTTGCACCGCGCGTGAGCGTCGTCAGCGGAGTATCGCCAAGCGCGTGCGATGGTGTCGACGGAAACCTCGTGGCCAATTGCGGCTTCGAGACCGGCGACTTTACCGGCTGGACCCAATCAGGTGATCTGAGTTTCACCAGCGTAGAAATCGGTTCACCTGTCGCTCACACCGGCTCCTACGGCGGGCGGTTCGGTCCGGTAAACGATCTGGGTTTCATCACTCAAGTCCTAGCAACCGCCGCAGGCGGGACGTATAACCTCACTTTCTGGCTTCGGAATGCAAACTCTCCAAATGAATTCGTCGTTATTTGGGATGGGACCGTCATTTTCGATCAGACCACTAAGCCGGATTTCGACTACATGCTGGTCGAATTCGACGGTCTGCCCGCGTCGATGGACGGAACCCAGCTAGATTTCGGGTTTTACAATCTTCCCGATTACTTCTACATCGACGACATCGTAGTGGTGCCAAACTAGACAGTCCAAGCGCTGGAGCGAATGCCCGACCCGAAGGGCGACCGGGTGAAGCTCACCATGCCCGGGAAGTTCTTGCCCTACCGGAAGTACTAAGGCGGGAATTTCGCTGCCGAGCCATCGGCGGCTGTGACGGCGAGCGAAGCGCCCGTGTGTCAGAGACCTTCTCGAAGATAAGTAGGTCTCCCTGCGGCCAGCGCCAGATCGACTTGGCTAAGCGCGGGATTTTCAGCCCCGGAGCTCCGCGGCACAAGCGGTGGTGCCTTCACACGCTGTGATCCGGTGTAGGGCCAACAGGGCCCCTTGCGTCCGGGACCAAGGCCCTTGATGGTATCCTCCTCGGTGCCTATCTCGAAGTCACATGAACCCGAAGGGCCGGAAGGGAAGTAAGCGATGAACAAGCTGATGCTGGTGGTTGGGCTCGCGGCTTTCGGCGCGCCAGCGGTCTCGAACGCGGATCTTGCATTGCGGGGTGGCCTCGAAACACCGATCTACACGCATTTCTCCCAGAATGGACAGAGCGGCTCATACTGGATCGGCGATACATTTCAGCCCGCTATCAATGTCCTCTTCGAGTACTATCCGATCGGCCTCCTGGGATTGGGCGTCGAATTTCGGGAGGGCTTTGCCGCAAGCGGCACGGGTTACTCGCGGACCGGCACCTTTCTCGGACCGAACGTCACCTTGGATTTCGAGGGGCTTTTTGCGCGCGGGGCGATTCCGATTCACATCGAGCCGGGCGACGTCACGATGAACCTTCGCCTCGCCGGTGGCTTGAAGATCCTCGGGATCCTCTATATCGAAGCGACCGCGGACTTTCCGATGGCCGGGTCCAACGTGAGCTTCTTTGGCCAGCAGCAGTTCGGGGTTGGCGCAGGCGTCTGGTTCAAGCTCTAGCTTGGTTGTTTGGTTGCTCGCGGGCGCTGCTGGACGCGCGGCCCGCCGTGAGGTCTAATGCCCGCCTCCTGAGGGGAGGTGGGGCGATGAGATATTCAGTCGCGTCATTCTTAGCTGGCGCAGTAGCGACGTCTCTTCCGTTGTCCGCGCTGGCGGACGTTCCGCGCCGAGGGCCGTACGGCGGTTGCGGAGAGATTGCAGCGAGATGGGACGCCCCCCGAGGCGCTTTGGTGCTGATCGACTCGGGTCCGAATTCGCTGATCAAACCGATCATCAACGCGATCGGCGAAACGTACACTCACGAGATGGTCGCGGAGAGCGCCGACGCTGCCTCGCAATCGGAGATTCGCACCCCCGGCAGCGGGACCTGCAACTATCCGATCGACGTGCAGGCGCTCACGTATGGTTATCCGGGAATGCAGCGGTCGATGAACATGGGCGCCATCTACGCCGACATCTACGGCGGCGTTGCCTTCCGCGATTCCGGGAGCATCGACATCATCTGGCACTACGGAGATGCGTCGCGCGCGAACGCGATCGCCGACGCGATTCAGTCCACCCCGACGAGTGACAGCGGTGTTTTGCAAACGTATTACGATTACTTCCTCGACGGCACTTCCAGCACTGGCGACCATTCGGACCAGTGCTTTTTTAGTTGTCCCTTCGACCCCTTCAACTGCTTCGTCTTCTGCGGCGATACCGTTCACCGGATGTACCGCGGCGGCGATCTCTCGCCCTATTCCTTGCATCAATATTACGACATCGAGGGAACGTACCTGGGCCAAAGCGGCTGGGCCCTTCGCAACGGGTCGATGAGCGCGTCGTATTGCTCGTACGCGTACGCGCTGGGCGGGCCGCCGATGACGCCGTTTCTTTACGGGCACGACGAGACCTGGAGCGCCGGATGGGCATTAGCCGATGCGGTCTACGCCAATTGTCGCAGTGGGCTGGGGTGGTTCACCAGCCTCATCTGCGGCGGCACCGGTCGCGTCTGCGAACGCGCGGTGAACATGGTGCTCAACTGCATGCGACTGGGGGACTGCAATAACAACACGGCGGTATGGCAAGGCTACATTGATCCGCCGGATGCGCGAGCCTGGACGATCAGCCCAGATCGCTTGGGCGGTCACTCCGCCCGGTTTGCGCAGGAGGTCGCGGCGGGGAACCCGCCCACCACCTGGGCTGCCGACTCCGTCGAGCACGATCTGCAATGGAACGCGGCGGGAAGTGTTTATGGCTGCTACCGTTGAGCCATGACCGCGCCCGCCGAGCGGAAGCTCGTCTGGACCGTCGGCTTGGTGGCCGCGGCGGTAATCCTGATCGTGCTTGTTTTATCGCTTTCGCGGGGGCGCGGCCGAGGAGCATCCAGTATCCCCACCGATGGCGAGGTCGCCCGCTCCCCTGTGAGTCGCGCCGCGCCGACCGTTGTACGACCCGCTGTGCAACAACAACCCCCGTCGACCGAGGCGGAAAAACCTCTTCCGCCGGTGATCGACGAGATCCTGGTCGAGAAGGAAGAGGTCTGCGAGGGCGAGGAGAACCTAATCACTGTCAAAGCCCATACTCGGGATGGAGCGGACTCGCTCTTGCACGGCGTGATTGGCTCGGAGCGCGGGATGAGTGTCCCATTAAAAACTTACCTCGACGCTCGCGGCCAGCCGCTGCATCAATACATCACCGTCTTCGGCAACCGAAACGTTTCGACGCGAGTCGAGGTGCCGCCGTACAAAGTCAAGCAATGCGCCCCGGACCGGGTGGTTTACGTCACCGCACAGACTCGGGCCAACCGCATCCACGAATTCGAGCTCACCGCCAAGCTCGTCGACAACGCCAAGGCAAAGCCATTCAAATCCAGACAGTACCTTTGGGATTTCGGAGACGGTGACTCGGAGGTCACCGCCGCCGGCTACACGATCCACGCCTATCATCACGGAGTGCAAAAGAGTCTGTATTCGAATTACCCCCTCCGGGTTGAGGTGGTGGCGGAGTCGGGTGAATCGGCGGTCGGGCGGACATCGCTTCAGTTCTACAATCTTGGCTACGAGCACT
>DATFTC010000377.1:0-5162 GCA_035262305.1 Myxococcaceae bacterium
AGGCGGATCTTCGGGAAAGCGCGATCACCCCTGGACGCCAATTCGCCGTCCTACTGGTAGGTGAATCGCCCTGGCAAATTTTCGTATCAACTCTAAAAGAGTGGCTAGCCGTTGCAGCCACTGCGCTTACGGCCACATTTCTCCTTTTTTTAGCAGTGCGCACAATTGGTTGGGCATTGCGGCCAGCTCGAGACAGCGCGCTGGCATCCGTCACTCGATCCGTGAAGCGGATGGGCAGTTGGCCGGCGGTTATCGCTGCCGCCTCCGCGATTCTTGGAATTAGCTGGATGCTCATCCGGAGTGGTCCAGGTCAGCCAGTGCTTCCTATCGAAACGCTGGCAGCACTTGGGGTCAGCAGCGCACTGGGTCTGCTGCCGACTATTCGCCGAATCTTGATGAGCACGGTCGGGTGCCGTTTGAGAAGGGGGAACGCGTGAAAGCAAAGGAGAAACGCATGAAAGCGATGTGTACAACAACTAAATCAAAGTGGGTCTTGACCGCTCGATTTGTCGCACTCTCGAGTCTGTCTGTTTTTGGTCTTGATGCTTGTTGTCCACGGGGGCAACACCGCACTGTTACCGGGGGGGCCACGGTGACCGTGGGGCCGAGTGGGCGCCCAACGGGCGGGACCGCAAACATTCAGTTTGGTTGTACTCGTGGCGCTGCTCAGGGCGCGGCGGACGCGTGCCCCATTACCGCCAACCGCAGCGCGATCGCGAACTCTGAAGTCATCAAGGTACCTGCCGACTATCAGCCGGGTTGGGGATCAACGCTGGCGATACTGCGCAGGGTCGGCCAGATGATCGAGGGCGCCAGCGGCGCTTGTGCGCCAGCTTGTGATCCTCCCTTCGGAGACCCCGACTCCGACGCGTGCCTTCGGTGCCGACAAGATGTGGCGGTACCCAACATGACGCCTTTTCTTTCCTATTGCCTTGGCTCGGCCTTCGCCTCTCCGCCGAACGCGATATGCGCCATCCTCCGAGCGGAGACCGACGTAGGCGCCTTTGAATCATCGCCCATACTTGCGCGAAAACGAGACGGCACAGTCCGATACGACGATTGCGGAAGCGCGAATCGCTCGGACTTCGACTTTGATCAGGGCCCAATCCAGAATTTTGCGAGCTATATTGAAAACCAAGGAGCGCGAAATCTCTTCGCAGCTTCATGGCGAGAAGCGACCGGGTGCGCCGGCGGACCTAAAGAGTACGAACCCATCGTTCAGCTGACCGAATTCGCCAGGGCGCTGATTCTCGCCGGGCAGTTTGACGAGCTCGACGACGATGCCACGCATATCTCAACATCCGTATGGCCATTCCAGGCGGGTGGGGGAGACCCATATATCGGGTACGGCGAGCCTGATGGAGCCGTGTTGGTCAGTACCTCTCTCACGGGCGAGCAATTGGTCGACTTGGTCAACGGGGCAGACGTGGTCTTGACCGGCCAGCCGAACGTACAACTCAAGCCGTGCAACACAGACCTCGACTGCGCCCTCTGGCCTCCATTGCGGTGCCTGCCAACATCTCAATGGGGATCGGTCTGCAAAGACCCCTCAGCCCCTTAATCACTTTGGCCGAAGTGTCATAACTCTGAGTTGAGCTCTTGTTTTGCTGGCAAGTGATTTGGGTCACTCACTTGCCAGCCCTTCACGAAGATCGGCGGAGAAAAGCCTATGCGCGCGCAACACTTCACAGTTCTCTCGCTGTCCGTCTTGCTGATCAGCGCAGTTCTTGTTGAAACCCCGGCTGTGGCGGGCGGTGCGGGGAGCTTTTTGGACTCGGCGATTAACTTCAGAGATGCGGCGACCAGTGTGTATCAACAAGGCGTCGATGTCTGCGGCGGCGACTGCGAGCCCGAGCTGGCCTACCCGCTGTCAAATTTGGGCGCGTCGTTAGGGCCCTTGAGCGCGGCCATCGCCAGCGCCAATCCACAACCGATCCGGGATGCCATCACCAACACCGCGGCTACGCTTCAGCCCATCTGCAATGCTCTGCGCGTCGACTGTCCGACGACGCCGGTGGGCGCCATGAAAGACTTCGAGAATGCCCCGCTCGACCTCGCTGGCCCTTACAGCTGTGAATCCATCTGCGGGCGCCTCCAGTCCGCGTGCATACGCAGCGGTTTCCTCGCCAGAGATAGCTGCGTCAATCGAATCAATGAATACGTCGGGTGCCGCTTGCAGACGCCATTCTGCGACTGGCAAAGCGCGCCATTTGATTCGGCCGCCTACGCCACGTGTCGAAGCACTGCCTTCTACCGCCAATTTCTGCAAGATTGTCGGTGCCCAGTTCCGCCGGGCCAAGCCCAAAGGCAGGGCGGCTGTCCTCTCTTTTTCACGCAAGGACTTGGGCAGGTAGGCACCGGGGTTTGTGAGGTCCCAGACGGCCTGGGCTGCGCGCGGTGCTGCAACGCCAAATGCGTCGGGGCAGACCCTCGGCTGAGCTGCCAGGGCGGCAACCGGGAAGAATGCGACGTCTGTGAATGGTCCCGGCGCACTCTTCTGGCTGGCAATTCGATGCGAACTTCGATTTGCGAAGAATCGCTTTTCCGTCGGCTCGATATGTGCGACGCGCGCTTTGACGCATGCCTTCAGGAGTGTGGTCCGCCTTGAGACGTCTTTGAATGCGAATGGCGGCGTTTTATTGCAAGCGCCCCCTCGCCGTTAGAGACGTCGACCAATTACGACGGCACGCGGTGTCACATTGTCGAGTTGATCAACACGGACACATCGCTCGACACCGAATTGACCACCGCCAGATCGGGCAATCCGATGCAAAAGTCTCCTGTCGCCACAAAGCGCGGAGAAGTACCGACCGGAAACTCGCCGGCATCGATGAAGGAGATGGGTGACAGCACAGCCGCGCTCGGGACCTCTATATTGAGCAGAACCGAGACATTGTTCGATTGGAAGTTTGCGGTGGCGATATCCAATCGCCCATCGCCATTGAAGTCTTGTATCACCACCGAAAACGGACTGCTTGCGAGTACAAAAAAGTCGACTCCTGGCTGAAACGTCCCATTTCCATTGCCGAGAAAGATGGTCACGTTGCTTGAAGAGCTGTTGGCAACGGCGAGATCTGGGGCACCGTCACCGTTGAGGTCGCCGATCGCCACCGAGGACGCACTCGCACCGCTGGCGAGCGATCTGGGTGACTGAAAGCTTCCATTGCCGATTCCAATCAGCACCGAGACATTGTTCGTCGAGAAACTACCTGTGACCACGAGGTCCTCAATTCCATCTCCATTGAGGTCGGCCATGGCAAACGACGTACCGGAGACCCCGGTGGACGAGGTGATGGGTGCTTGGAACGTTCCGTTTCCGTTGCCCAACAGCACCGCGACGCTAAAGTCCCTGAGCGCGGCGATATCGTCGATTCCGTCGTGGTTGAAATCGCCCACGATAACCGCAGACAGGGCCCCGCCCACAATCACAGCGCCGAGCGGGATGAAGGTTCCGTCGCCTCTTCCGCGAAGTACCGAAACGTCACCGGAGTTCCCGTTGGCGACCGCCAGGTCCGTGTGCCCGTCATTGTTGAAATCCCCGACCGCGACCGAAACCGGCCGCAGGCCAACCGGCACGTTCCGCGCGGGTTGGAAAATGCCAACTCCACTTCCAAACAGCAGAGAAAGACTGTTGGAGTTGCTGTTCGCGACCGCGAGGTCGAGCATGCCGTCCTCGTTGAAGTCTGCTACCGCCAGTGAGTAAGGGCTTGTGCCGACCGAGGGCCTGATCGGTCCGGTCGTTCCGTCCCCATTGCCCGGCAACAGCGTCACCGCGTTCACATCGGGCTTGTTTGCAACGACGTCGAGATTTCCATCACCGTCGAAATCCGCGAGCGCCACGCCGGCCGCACAGCCAGAGGTTCCGCTCGAACTTGGCGCCTGGAGAGTCCCGTTGCCATTCCCGAGCAGGACCGCGGCGCTGCCGACGCCCGAGCCGCAAAAGGTGATCACCACATCCAGCAGGCCGTCCGAATTCATGTCTCCCGCCTTGATGTCGGAAGAATTATTGCCGATCGATACAGAGCGAGGGCCTTGGAATGAGCCGTCTCCGTTGCCCAGCAGGATCGAGACGCTGGACGCCTGGAGCACGGCCAGATCGAGCTTGTTATCGCCGTTGAAATCACCCGAGACCGGGATCCGAGCGGATGGCACGGACAAAGTCCGTGGCGGCGCGAATGTTCCATCCCCGTTGCCGAGCAGAAGAACGAGCGAGCTGCTAACGGTGATCACCAGATCCATCCTGCCATCGCCGTTGAAGTCTCCATATGTAATTGCGGACGGTGAGCTTCCGAGCGTTGTGCTCCGGGGCGACTGGAATGTTCCATCGCCGTTCCCAAGAGCGACATTGAGTGTCCCGCTGTCCGAAGTGACGGCGACATCAAGCTTGTTGTCGCCGTTGAGATCGACGAGGACCACGAACGTCGGGAAGCCGAAGGAACCTGGGATGCCGGTCGGACTCCGGAATGTTCCATCTCCATTGCCCAGCAACAGCGAAACGATGCCGCCGAAGTTGCTCACCGCGACGATGTCGAGGTTCCCGTCATTGTTTACATCGCCGACCGCGATTTGAGTGGTGCTGCCGGAGCTGGCGAAAGCGGCAAAAGTTCTTGCGGGTTCAAAGCTCGAGCCGTCCGGCGTCGCTAACAGCAGTGAAACAGTATTTTGGAAGGCATTCGCGACCAACACGTCCGGCCTCCCATCGTTGTTGAAGTCGCCGGTGGCTATGCCGTTTCGGGGATTGGAACCCACCGGATACTCGGTTCGGGAACGCCCAGGCTCGCGAAAGGAGACGTCCTGCCCGTTGGCGCCAGCTGACAGAATCAAACATGCAACCAATCCAAGATAGAGCGATGCCCTTTGCCTGCCCATGTGAACCCCTCCGCGAGAATGAAACCAAGTGTCGCGCGACTCTTAACAGCCCCGCACGCTCAGTGTCAACAAGTTTTCGCGCTATCAAGGCAGCCAACGTCAAAACAATGATTGCTCAATTCCGCGCGACGCTGACAGCCTAGTTATTACCTAGGCGCACGGCCGGTGTGATTCGGTTAGACGATGCTAGGCGGCGAGAGGAAGCACGCTGCCCTTGCCGCTCCTCACGTGCGCGGATCAGCCCGATCACCGCAGACGGGGCAACAATCCGCGGTTGTCATCCGCACGAGCCA
>DATFTC010000378.1:0-43457 GCA_035262305.1 Myxococcaceae bacterium
CCCCAAAGCGCACAAAGCCCAGTTGCTCCAGGCAAGATGCACTCAGTGCAACGGACCGCTCGAGCTCCACGCACCGGATCGCTCAAAGCGCGTCGCCTGCCCATACTGCGGCGCGCTACTGGATGTTTCGCGCGGAAAGCTGGCCTTCCTCCAGGCGCTCGAAGGGCCGAAGTATCCGCCGAAGATTCCGCTCGGCCGCAGAGGCACTCTGGAGGGCACCGAGTGGCTTTGCATCGCGTTTCTCGTTCGCAGCTGTCGCGTCGAGGGGGTCGACTACCGCTGGGAGGAATACCTCCTCTTCAACCGCGTGCGCGGTTTCAGCTGGCTGGTTGAATCGGACGGGCACTGGACGCATCTGCTTCCGATTGCTGCGGGCGATGTCCGAATGCGTGCGCGCACGGTGGTGTTTCGCGGGCGTCGGTTTCGCGCGTTTCAAGCGGTGATGGCGATTACCGATTACGTGCTGGGGGAGTGTTATTGGGCGGTGCAGCAGGGTGAGAACGTCGCGGTCATCGAATACGTCGATCCACCGTGGTCGCTGACGTGCGAAGAATCCGACCGAGAGATCTCCTACAGCGCGGGGACCTACGTCGCCCCGAAGGAGATCGCGGCGGCATTTCACCTCGAAAAGCTTGCCCACCCGACCGGCATCGCTCCGTCGCAGCCGAATCCTGCTCAGGCGAAGTTGGGACAAGACCTGCGCCTCACATTCATTTACACGGCAGCGCTGCTGGTCCTCTTTCTCTTGGTGCAGTTCTCCGCCAGCCAACAGCGGGTGCTCGACGATTTCGCGCAAATTCCAGTGGTAGGCCTGTCCGGATCGCCCGAGGTGACGCACGTGAGCCAGCCCTTTCAGATTCAACGCAGCGGCAACCTCCAGGCAACGCTGACCGGCGGCCCGTTTGACAATGACTGGCTCGGGCTCGACTGCGCGTTGTTCAACGAGGAGACGGGAGAGGTGACCTCGTTCTACTCGGAGCTGAGCTACTACCACGGAGTCGATTCGGACGGTCGTTGGTCGGAGGGGAGCACAAGTCAGACACTCTATCTCTCCAGAGTGCCGGCCGGCCGCTACACCTTGCAGGTCACGCCGTATTTCGCCGGACTGGGACGATTCAGGTATTCGGTCGCTCTCCGAAGCGACGTGCCGCGGGCGTTATGGCTGTTCGTGGCGCTGGCGGCAATTTTCATCTGGCCCATGCTTACCAAGTTGCGAGCCAACGGTTTTGAGAAGGCGCGCTGGCGCGAAAACAATTTCGCGGGAGCGCTCCAGGTGCCCGCCTCGGAGGCCTCACACGACTGAAGGAGATGCGAGATGAAGTACTGGGGCGCGTTGATCTTGCTGGGCTACGCGGTGATCGCCTTCACCGGGTACGAGCCCTTCAGCAGCCATGAGCGGAGCAAAGTCCCGCCCGACGCTCGGCGAGGTCCCGGCGGCGTGCTTCTGTGGCACAGCGGAATTCATGGAGGGAAGTGAATGAGCGCGGATGCGATTGTGAAGGGCATCACACTGGCGTTGGTCTACTCCGGCGTCGGCCTGTTGGTGTTTGTGATTGGCTTTTTCGTGGTGAAGCTCATCCTGCCGTTCGATGTGAAAAAAGAAATCGAGGTCGATCAAAATACCTCGCTCGGCATTCTTATCGGCAGCTTCATCATCGGATTGGCGATCATCATCGCCGCCTCGATTCACGGTTAGTGCCGTGCGGCGGCCGCTGCTGTTCATCACCGTCTTCGCGATTGCCACGTGCGGGCTCGTCTACGAGCTGGTGGTGGGGACGTTGGCGAGTTATCTGCTCGGCGACTCGGTGTTTCAATTCTCGACGGTGATCGGCGTTTACCTTTTCGCCTTGGGGATTGGCTCGTTTGTGTCGCGATACATCGAATCAGGCGTCGCCGCGCGCTTCGTTGACGCGGAGCTGGCAGTGGCGCTCATCGGCGGCGCCAGCGCCCCGATTCTCTTTCTCACTTTCACTCGCTCGGGGCCATTCCATTTCGCGCTCTACGCCACGGTGGTGGCGGTTGGAACGCTGGTGGGATTGGAAATCCCGTTGCTGCTGCGAATCTTGAAAGACCGGCTGCGCTTCAAGGATCTCGTCTCGCAGGTGCTGACCTTCGATTACCTCGGAGCGCTGCTGGCGTCGCTGCTGTTTCCAATCGTCTTGGTTCCCAGGCTCGGCCTGGTGCGCACCTCGCTCGCCTTCGGGTTGCTCAACGCCCTGGTGGGCCTGTGGAGCACTTGGTTGCTCAAGACGGAGATGACGAGCGTGCGGCCGCTGCGGGTTCGAGCGTTCGCCGTCGCCGGTATTTTGCTTGCAGCGTTCGCAAGCGGGGACCGCCTCACGCAGTACTACGAGGAACAGATCTACGCCGACGAGGTGGTCCACGCCGAATCCTCGGCCTATCAGCGAATCGCGGTCACGCGCGGCCGGCGCGGCTTCGCGCTCTTCTTGAACGGAAGCCTCCAGTTCGCCAGCGCAGACGAATATCGTTATCACGAGGCGCTGGTGCATCCGGCGATGATTCGAGCGCGCAGCATCGCGCGAGTGCTTATCCTCGGGGGAGGGGACGGGCTCGCGGCCAGGGAAGTGCTGCGCTACGCCGAGGTGAAATCGATCACCCTGGTCGATATCGATCCGGCGATCACCGCGCTCGCGGGCAAGGTCGGCGAGCTGGCGGAGCTGAACCGGAATTCGCTGCGCGATCCGAGGATGCGCGTGGTCAACGAGGACGCGATGCGTTTTCTCGCCGAGGGCGACGAGAGGTTCGACGTCGCAATCGCCGACTTCCCGGATCCAAACAATTTTTCCCTCGGCAAGTTGTACACCACTCACTTCTACCGATTGCTGCAAAGGCGATTGGCCGAGGATGGAATTGCGGTGATTCAGAGCACGTCGCCTCTGTTTGCACGAAGGGCATTCTGGTGCGTGGACGCGACCCTCCGGGCGGCGGGCTTTTGGACCGAGCCCTACCACGCGCACGTGCCCAGCTTCGGGGAATGGGGATACATCCTCGCCGCGCGCGGCGCGCGCGAGCCTTTTCGCGAGCTGCCGCTGGGTTTACGCTTTCTCACCGAGACGACCCTGGCGACGCTGTTCGAATTCCCCGCGGACATGAGTCGGATCGACGCCGAGGTGAATCGGCTCAATAACCAGGTTCTGGTTCGCTACTACGAAGACGAGTGGAAAAGGTGGAATTGAAGGGCGACCGCAAAGTGAGCACAGGCGAGACTGAGCTTGAAGCGTCGCACCCGGCTTCGCACCCGCGAACGAGCGGCGACCTGTCTCGCCGAGAGCTGCTGGTGTCTTTTCTCGGAGTCGCCGCGGCGGAAGCGGCTTGTCTCCGAAGTCGCCGCACCCGTGAGGCGGTGCCGGGCGCGATCGTGGATCGCGCATTCGAAACGGGGCACCTGCTTCGGCAGGGCCCGCTTGAGCTGGCGAGCGACGGCCAGAAGGTGGACGTGCTCGTCGTTGGGGGCGGAGCGTCGGGATTGTCGGCTGGATGGCGGCTGGCCGGTGCGGGATTTGAAGATTTCCTCGTTTGCGAGCTCGACGATGATCTCGGCGGGACCGCACGATCGGGGAAAAATTCGGTGACGTCGTTTCCCTGGGGCGCGCACTACATCCCGGCGCCGCTGCGCAGTCAGGGACCTGTGCCGCGCCTGCTCGGTGAGATGGGGGTCCTCGAAGGAGCCGATGGCGCGGGTCGTCCGCGCTATGCCGAGCAGGTTCTGGTCGCCGAGCCCGAGGAACGCGTTTTCTACAAAGGCTCCTGGTACGAAGGGCTTTACTTGCGAGTGGGCGCAACTCCGCAAGACTTGGCGGAGCTGGCGCGATTCGAGAAGGCGATGGAAGAGCTCGCCGCGGCGCGCGATGGCCGCGGGCGAAAAGCGTTCGACGTTCCTTCGGCGCGCTGCAGCGATGACTCGGAATGGACGGCGCTCGATCGAATCAGCATTGCCGAATGGTTGGATCGCGAGCGCTACCGTTCGCCAAGACTTCGATGGCTGGTCGAGTACGCGTGCCGGGACGACCATGGATGCACCGCTGACCAGCTCTCCGCCTGGGCGGCGGTCTGGTATTTTGCCGCGAGGCAGGAGGGGGACGGCCGAAGAAATGAGGGTTACCTCAGTTGGCCGGAGGGGAACGGGAAGTTGATCCAACAGATGGCAAAAGCGGTCGGCTCTCACCGGATCGCAAAGTCGTGCCTCGTTCACACGATCGAACCGCGCGCCGACAGGTGCATTGTCCACGCGTTCGATGCCATCGCTGGCGCGCCGCGGCGCTTCACGGCTCGGCAGGTGATATTCGCCGGGCCGCGCTTTGTCGCTGGACGCGTGATCGCCCCGTGGCGGGAGTCTCCGCCGGCGTTCCTGTCCGAGTTCCAGTATGGTCCCTGGGTCGTCGCCAATCTGACCCTCCGCCAACCGCCGCGCTCCCGCGGTTTCCCGCTCGCTTGGGACAACGTTCTCTACGAGAGCCGCAGCCTTGGATACGTCGTGGCAACGCATCAGTCGGCGAAGGCGTTGCCGGACGGGCCCACCGTCTGGACGTGGTACTACCCGCTCACCGGCGCCGACGTCCGCGCTGAGCGCGCGCGCGCCTTGTCGGCGACGTACTCCGATTGGGAGGAGCTGGTGATGTCGGATCTCATACCCGCGCACCAGGGACTCGCGGCGGTCGCTGAGCGACTCGAGGTAATGCGCTTTGGACACGCGATGATTCGGCCGCGCCCGGGTTTCATCTGGGGCAAAGCCAGGCGGGACGCGCAGCAGAGCCTCGGTCGCAATCTCCACTTCGCGCACACCGACCTGGGCGGGATGGCGCTTTTCGAGGAAGCGAATTGGTTCGGCGTCCGCGCCGCCGAGCGCGCGCTGGCGGAGCTGGGGTACCTCAGCCCGTCATGGCTTGCGTGAGCCGGGCGACCGCTCCATTCATCCCGAGCGTAGCGGCATAAGCCGCGAAGTCGAGGACAGCGCGACACTGCCTCGCTACTTCGGAAGCTTCTCCAACTGAGCCAGAAGCTCGTCATCGGTGACGAGATCTTTTGGAGTGTCGAGCACCTTCTTGTAGCGAACGGTCCCCGTCTTATCGATGATCGCGTAGGCGCGCTTGGAATAGCGATACAGCCGGCTCTTTGGATCGGTATCGAGGAACCCGTAGGCCTCCAGCGTGGTGCGCGCCAGATCGCTGATCAGCGGGAAGGTGAGTCCCATTTTCTCGCTCCACGCCTGGAGCGTCGGGACGAAATCGGTGCTGATGCCCAGGACCTGGGCATTGCGGCTTTCGAACTTGGGCAGGTCAAGTTGGAAAGCCGCGACCTCGCGCGTTCAAGTGGGGGTGAAGGCCCCGATGAAGCCGAACAGCACGACGTTCTTCTTGCCGGTATAATCGGACAGCGACAGCTTCTCCGTCGTTGTGGCCGGCAGGGTGAAAGCCGGTGCCTTCTGGCCGACCTCGACCGCCGAAGCGGGCGAGACCGAACACAATGCGAGCATCGCCGCCACCCGGACCGCCGTCATTTTCAAACGTCTCATCGACTGCCTCCTCCCACGCGCATCGAGTGTGAAATTTAGCTCGGAAATCGACTTTATTTTCACACTCGATGCATATTCACCGCTTCACCAGCGGTTGGATGAACTCGAGCGCTTCTTTTCCGTCCCATTCGCGCGCGCCAATCGCGCGGCCTACAATTACTCCCTTTCGGTCTCGTACGACGGTCACCGGCAGCCAGCGGACGCCGTACTCGCGAGCGACCGACATCTTCGGATCAATCAGCGTGCGGATCTTATGGCCGTGCTTTTCCAGATACGGCTTGACGTCCTTCTCGCCGCGGCCGTCCATCGCGACGAAGTACACCACCAGATCGCTGGGGAATTTCGCCTGCAGGTTCTCCAAGCTCTTGAGCTCGCTGGTGCAGGAGGAACACCAGGTTGCGCCGAAGCTCAGCACGGCGACTTTCCCCGCCAGCGATTTCGAATCCACCTTCTTACCGGAGAGATCGGGGAGCGAGAACGCCGGCGCCGGCGTCTGCTCCTTCAAGATGAAGACGTCCGAATCTTGCGCGATCACCTCGGCAGCGGCGCCGACGGTAACGAGCAGTGCCGTTCCGAGGATGTGACGTCGTCTCATGGGCGGCACAATTGTCGGAACGCTCGGGACTGTCAATCATCGAGAACTCAATTTGTTACAGAAAAGTGCGCTTGGCGCGATCCAGTCCGGTGCGCTTTCGTCTCGTTCGATCAGCTCACGCGAACAGCTCACCCCGCAGAACCGTCACCGCTTGACCCGACAGTCGGACGCGTTCGCCGTCCAACCGAACCTTCAAGACCCCGCCGCGCTCGGAGAGCTGATGCGCGACGAAGCTGTCTTTCCTGAGGCGTTTGCTCCAGAAGGGCGCCAGGGTGCAGTGTGCTGAACCGGTGACCGGATCTTCGTTGACGCCGACCGCCGGCGCGAAGAATCTCGAGACAAAATCTCGGTTGGGCGTCCTCGAGCAGCTGGTGACGATGACGCCGCGCGTGGCAGTTGCGAGCAGTCGAGTAAAATCCGGACGCACATTCCGGACTGCCTCCTCACTGTCCAGCTCAATCAAATAGTCGGATCGACTCTTCCCAACGTAGCTCGGCGTGACGCCCAGCGCTTCGATGAGGCCGGGTGGAGCACTGACAGGAACTTCCGGCGTCGACGGAAAATTGAGCTCGATCCACTCGCCGACGCGAACCGCCGTCAACAAGCCACTGCGGGTGTGGAAACGAGCCGCCTCGGAAGCGGCGAGGTGTCCGTTCTCCCAAAGCGCGTGCGCGCTGGCGAGGGTGGCATGTCCGCACAAGTCGACTTCGGCCACTGGCGTGAACCAACGCAGGTCGAACCCATCCGGGCGCCGACGCAAGAACGCCGTCTCGGACAGATTCATCTCCCGCGCCACCTTCTGCATCCAGGTCGCGTCCCGCTCTTCGGGCAAGACGCACACCGCGGCCGGATTGCCGGAGAACGGCTCCGAGGTAAAGGCATCTACTTGGTCGATTCTCAGTGTCATGGCGTCTCCTGCGATGGTTGCTGTTACCAAGCCGATTGAAATGCGCGTTTGACTTCCGAAATCCGCTTTTACTCCCTGATACCTCCTGTTGCGAAGCTGCTCGGAGCGAGCGAGACTGCGTCTTATGGATCGCGTCG
Source organism: Myxococcaceae bacterium (assembly GCA_035262305.1). Taxonomy (GTDB): domain Bacteria; phylum Myxococcota; class Myxococcia; order Myxococcales; family Myxococcaceae; genus DATFTC01. The sequence goes on from DATFTC010000378.1 coordinate 7,173, forward strand.
CACTGCTGGCCAGCATCCCCCTGTTCGAGGGGCTCGCGCCGGATGATTTGCAGGCGTTGGCTTCAGAAACCGTCGAGCGCCGCTTCAAAGCCGGGCAAATCATCTTCAACCAGGGCGACGAATCGAACGCGATGTACGTCGTCGCCGAAGGGGACGTGAACATCTACCTACCCGGAGAAGCGTCACGCCGCCTGTCGCTCAAGGACATCAGTCGCGGAGAGTTCTTCGGTGAGCTCGGCCTCTTCGACGGCAAGCCGCGGTCGGCCAGCGTGCTGGCGACGACGGACGTTACGCTGCTCGAGCTGTCGCGACAGACCCTATCCGGATACATCCAGCGCCGCCCGCGCGCGGCGCTGCACATCCTCAAGATGATGGCCGCACGGTTGCGCGAGACCAATTCATTGCTCTCCCAGCGAGCGGCGAAAAATGTTTTCGAGGAGCTGGACAAACAGCTGACTTGGCGCGATCGGTTAGCGGACAAGGTTGCGGAGCTCAACGGCAGCTGGGCATTCATCGTCGGCCTGATGCTGTTGACGGGCGCCTGGACGGCGTTCAACACCATGTCTGCGCTCAAATCGTTCGATCCCTATCCCTACGTCTTCTACAATTTGGTGCTGGCGATCCTCGTTGCGCTGCAGGGGCCGCTGATCATGATGAGCCAGAATCGGCAGGCGCTAAAGGAGCGCGCGACGACCGAGAGCGATTTCCAGGTGAATCTCAAAAACGAGGTCAACATCGAGACGATTCTGCGCGAGCTGGGCGAATTTCGCGCTGAGACCAACCGGCGGCTCGAGAACCTGGAGCACGCCCCGCGGACGGCGACGCCTGAACGGCCAAGGTCAGCTGGTGAATCATCCAGAGCGCATCTGAGCGAATGATCGCACCAAGGTCGCACCGGGGAAGCAGTAGACGCACGTCTGAAAACGCGCAGCCTCGTATCGAGGTTAATCGAACAGCCTTGGTGTGTCGCGGTTCCGCAAGCTACTTCGCGCTGACTGGGGGACTAGGATTCGAACCTAGATAGCCAGATCCAGAGCCTGGCGTCCTGCCGTTAGACGATCCCCCAAAGATCTCTTCGTTACTTTTTCGCGGGTCTTTCGTTTCCTTTCTTCTTGACCGGCTTGGCCGGCTTCGCTTCCGCCACCGGGATTACGTAGATCCGGACTTCGTCGTTCGCAACGTAGATGTTCAGGCCCTCGAAGTTCTTCATCGAGGGATTCGTGATGTGCACCGCCTTCACCTCTGGTCGATTGACGATCTGCTTTCGCGGATGCGACGCCGCGGGATAGACGGTCCTGTAGTACTTCAAAACCGCCTCGAAATCCTCCTTGGCGCGATAACGGTTTTCGCCCACCTTCTGCGATCCGTCCGGAAGCTGCGCGCCATGCACTGTCTCGCCTCGGGCAAGCGCGGACGCGAGCAGAAGGGGCGCGACGACCCACCGAGCGCGGGTGATGATGCTGTCGAAGCAGCCTGTCATGCGGCAAAACCATACCTCTCCCTCGGAAGTAGATCCACGTCGGCGATCAAATGCGAGCGATGGCCGCATCGAGCCGACGCAGCGTCTCGTCGCGGCCGACGATCTCCAGCGTCTCGCCGATTCCCGGGCTCGCCGTGCCGCCGGTCACTGCTACTCGGATCGGCTGAGCGACCTTGCCCATACCGACGTTAAACTTCGCGGCGACGGACTTGACCGCATCGTCGATCTGCGCGGTGCTCCAGTCGCGAAGGTCGCTCAACACTCGGCTCGCCTCTTCGATGTACTGCTTGGTCTGCTCGGTGAGTTGTTTCGCTGCCGCCTTCTCTTCCAGTGAGACGCCGCTCGAAAAAAAGTACGCCGCGGTATCCGCCATCTCGCGCAGCGTCTTCACCCGCTCGCGCAGCACGAGGACTACCTTCTCGACGCGCGGATCGCCTCGCACCGCGAAGCCCTTCTCCTCGAGAAACGGAACCAGTCGCTCAGCGACCGTGCTCGGCGGGAGCGTCTTCAGATACTGCTGGTTCAGCCAGAGGAGCTTGTCCGGGTTCCACACGCCCGAGGTCGTCCCCACCTGTTCGAAGTCGAACCATTCGATCATTTGCTCCCGGCTGATCACCTCGTCGTTGCCGTGCGCCCACCCGAGGCGGACGATGAAGTTGACCAGCGCCTCGGGAAGAATGCCGTTCCTCCGGTGCACCATCACGTCCGCTTCCTTGTGCCGCCGCTTGGACAGCTTCTCCCGATCCGGTCCAAGGATCAGCGGCAGATGCGCGAATTCGGGCGGCTGCCAACCCAGCGCTCGATAGAGCATCAGCTGCGGAAAAGTCGAGTTCACGTGCTCCTGCCCTCGAGCGACAAGGGTGATCTCCATGTCGTGATCGTCGATCACCGCGCCAAAGTTGTAGAGCGGGATGCCGTCCGAGCGCATGATCACAAAGTCATCCAGGTCTGAGTACTCCTTGGAGATGGAGCCGAGCACCTTGTCCTTGAAGGCGACGCCCCCTTCGGCGCTCGGCATCTTGAAGCGGATGACCGAAGGCTGACCCTTGGGCGGGTTCTTCAGCTCGCGGCAGGTCCCTTCGTACTTGTACGTGAGCTTCTGCCGCTCGAAGAACGCTCGGCGCTCCTCGATGAGCTCCTTGCTGCAGTAGCAATGGAAGGCCTTGCCCTCGGCGACCAGCCTTTCCGCGTATTGCCGGTATGTCGCGAGTCGCTGGGTCTGATGGATGGGACCTTCGTCCCAGTCGATGCCGAGCCAGCTGAGCCCGTCCAGAATGGCTTGTACGGACTCGTGCGTTGACCGCTCTTGGTCGGTGTCCTCAATTCTTAGAATGAATGTTCCGCCGGTACGTCTTGCGTAAAGCCAGTTGAAAAGGGCGGTACGGGCGCCGCCAATGTGCAAGTATCCGGTCGGTGAAGGTGCGAAGCGGACGCGTGGATTGGAAGACATCGGGTGCGCGGGATAGCAAACGAGGGTAGGGTGGTCAATGAACCACCCGAGAGCAAGCAATCAGCTGATATAATTCATACTCGAGGTATTCATGAGGCGTTACAGTCTGGTGGTCGGCGCTGCGCTGGCCTTGTTCCTTACCCGCGGGCAGGCGGCGGCGACGAGCATGCTCTACCAGGACGTTGCCTCGTTGACGCAATCCTCGGACGCGGTTGTCCACGGAAAGGTGACCAAGACGGAAAGCCGGTGGTCTGGGGACCACAAGCGCATCGTCACCGATGTCTGGGTGGACGTCGCCGAGTTCCTCAAGGGAAAGGGAAACAAAACGGTGGTCGTTCAGCAGCCAGGCGGCGAGGTGGACGGCATCGGCCAAAGGGTCAGTGGGCTGGCCTCGTTTTCGGAGGGAGAAGAGGTGGTCCTGTTCCTCGAACGGGAAGGAGCCGAGAGGTACCGGGTGGCCGGGATGGCTCAGGGGAAATTTCGCGTCGAGCGGTCGAGCGACAAAACCGCGACCTTCGTCGTCCCGGAGAGCGTCGGAGACGCGGAGCTGATCGATCCTCAGACGCGCCAGCCAGCTCAGGCGGACCATAGGCCGATGGAGCTTTCCGCTCTGCGCGCGAAAGTCCGCGCAGCGGCGAAGGTGCAAGCCAGCGAAGCGCAGCGCAGGAAGTCCCCGTGATCGCTGCCTCGGTGTTGATCTCGTTGGCGCTTGGCGTCACCTGCAACGACCCGTATGTCCGCACGCGCGCGGACAACTCCACTTGCAGCACGCCAAACAGCCCGGCGCACTGTTTGTGGTGGCCAGGTGGATCCACGGTGACGTTTCATCAGAGCACGACCGGGAATCCCGCCACGCCTGACCCTGGAACAGGGACGGCGGTGTTCGACGCGATCACGAGATCTTGGCAGACCTGGCAAGCGATCATGAATAACTGCGGCAGCCTGACAATTGCCGAAGGCGGCAAGACCACCGATCGCACCGTTGGTTACGACCAAAGCTCACCAAACAGCAACATCAACATCGTGCTGTTCAGACAAAGGACGTGTGACCCGCCCGTCGTGCCGGCGACCGATCCGTGCCACACCAGCAACACCTGCGGGAACACCTACGACTGCTGGGAGCATTCCGGGAATACGATCGCGCTGACGACTACCACGTATGATAGGAATACCGGGCACATTCTCGACGCCGATATGGAGCTGAATGGCCAAGCTCCCGGCGGCACCACTGGCTTCAAATTCACGCTGGTAGACTCGCCGCCATGTCCGATGAGCGTAACCAATTACAACTGCGTGGCGGCGGACATTCAGAACACCGCGACTCACGAGTTCGGGCATTCGCTTGGGCTTGATCACACCATGTATCAAATTTTCGATCCTTGCGCACCGGGTTGTACGTCGACGAGTTACACGCATTCGACGATGTACGCGCAGGCGCCAACGGGTGACTTGTGCAAGCGCTGCGTAGACAGCGGCTCGCGCCAATTCGTCTGCGACGTTTATCCGAAGAACAAAGCTGCCCAGGATTGCGTAGGCAATGGAAGCACCGGTGGTGGTTCCTCTTCCGGCTGCACTGCCGCGCCCGGAGGGCCGATGCTGGCGCTCGTGCTGCTGAGCCTTCGGGTTGTTCGCAGACAACGAGGCCGGCGGATCAACTGAGCGCTGATCAGCGCTCGGATATATCGATCTACGCTCGGCGTGCCGGGGTAGTATGCTCGCGCGCCTAGAGCTAAGCCTGCCATGCATCAATCGCATCACGACACAGAAGTGCTTGCGTCGCTGCCGCCAGACATCAAGGACAGTCCGCTGTTCAATCCGGACCTGGCGCCGGTTCCGCCATCGCGCCGCAACTGGACGACGTACAATTTTGCCGCGCTCTGGATCTCGATGGCCCACTGCATCCCGACGTACATGCTCGCCGGCGGGTTGGTGGCGGTGGGAATGAATTGGTGGCAAGCGCTGCTCACCATCGGCCTGGGGAACATCATCGTGCTCGGCCCAATTCTTCTCAACGCGCACCCGGGGACGAAGTACGGAATCCCATTTCCCGTCCTTGCGCGGGCTTCGTTCGGAACCAAGGGCGCGAACGTCCCCGCGATTCTGCGAGCGATCGTCGCCTGCGGTTGGTTCGGAATCCAGACATTCATCGGCGGCCAGGCCCTGCGGACTTTCGTCGAAGCTCTCTGGCCGGCATTCGGGTCGATCGGCGGCAGCTTCACGGTGCTGGGTCTTCAGATTCCGAGCGCGCTCACTTTTCTCTTTTTCTGGTCGCTGAACATCTACGTCATCTATCGCGGCATGAACGCGGTGCGGGTCTTTGAAAACTGGGCCGCGCCGATCGTGCTGGTCATGGCGGGGATTCTTCTGGCTTGGGCGGTCAATCGCGCGAACGGGCTCGGGCCAATGCTTTCGCAGGGCTCCAAGTTCGCCACGCTCGGCGAGTTCTGGAAGGTCTTCATTCCATCCTTGACCGGGATGATCGGGTTCTGGGCGACGCTCTCACTTAACATTCCAGACTTCACTCGCTTCGGGCGAGGTCAGCGGGAACAAATGCTGGGGCAGACGCTGGGGCTGCCGACGACGATGGTCATTTTCTCGGCGATGGGCGTGGTGATTACCAGCGCTGCGCAGGTGATTCTTCGGGGCGCCGACGCGAGCCGGCTCTGGGACCCGGTCTTCATCCTCTCGCAGCTCACCTCTTCGACTCCGCCCGTCGGACAGAGCCAGCCGCTGATTGCATCCGCCGCAGTTCGAGGTCTGGTGGCCGCGATTTCGCTGCTCGGCGTGGGAATCGCCACGCTTTCGGTGAATATCGCCGCCAACGTGGTGAGCCCGGCGAACGATTTTGCGAACCTCTCGCCTCGGCACATCTCGTTCAAGACCGGCGGCCTAATCACCGGCCTGCTCGGGATCGCGATGATGCCTTGGAAGCTGCTGGCGAGCGCGGATACGTACATTTTCAATTGGCTCGTCGGCTACTCTGCACTTCTGGGGCCGATCGCGGGGATCATGATTGCGGACTACTGGATCGTGAGGCGCACAGAGCTGGACGTCGGCGACCTCTACCGGCCGAGTGGGCGGTACCGCGCCATCAATCGGGTGGCGATCCTCGCCCTGGTGCTTGGAATTATTCCCAACGTACCCGGTTTTTTAAAGAGCGCGCACGTGATTGACGGCGCGGAAAACATCTTTGACTCGATTTATGTCTATGCTTGGTTCATCGGATTTTTGGTCGCGGGCGGCATCTACCTGGCGGGGATGTCACTTGCGCCGGCGAGGAGCCGTCCGGGAGCCGCCGGCGTCGCACCGTCCTCCTGAGCTGCGCAATCATTCGCAATCCCCTCAATGAGCCGAGGTCGCAATCGATGAGATCATCCGTCGCACTGCTTGCGTTCACCGCGTGCGTTGCATCCGCGCCCCCCAAGCCAGTTCAGACTCCGACCTCCGCACCGGCGCAGGCCCCACCGCCGATTGCGAAAAAGGACCCCAAGGTAGAACAGCTCCACGGCGATACCCGAGTAGACGATTATTTCTGGCTGCGAAACAAGGGGGCGCCGGAAGTGGTTGACTACCTCAGGGCCGAGAACGCGTACACCGACGTATTGATGAAGCCGACCGAAACCTTCCAGGAGCAGCTGTACCAGGAAATGCTGGCGCGGATTCAGGAGACGGACGTCACCGTTCCGTATCCCGACGGCGATTGGCTCTACTACTCGAGGACCGAGAAGGGAAAGCAGTATCCAATCCACTGCCGCCGGAAAAGCAATGAGTCGCCGGAGAACGTTCTTCTCGACTTGAATGAAATGGCGAAGGAAGAGAAATTTCTCGCGCTGGGAACGATGGAGGTCAGCGACAACGGGAACCTCTTGGCGTACTCGACTGACACCACCGGGTTTCGCCAATACACGTTGCGAATCAAAGATCTGCGCACCGACGCGATTGCAAGCGAAGCCATCCCACGCGTCGACAGCGTTGCCTGGGCTCGCGACAACCGAACGCTGTTCTACGTGGTGGAGGATGACGCCAAGCGTCCCTATCGCCTCTATCGTCACACCGTTGGGACTTCGGCCGAACGCGACGTCCTGCTGTACGAAGAGAAGGACGAGATGTTCAGGCTGCTGGTAGAGCGATCGCGGAGCAAGGATTACCTGTTCCTCACTTCGGAGAGTCACACGTCGAGCGAGGTTCGTTATCTGCGTGCGGATCGAATCGAAGCGACTTTTCAATTGATCGCGCCCCGCGAGAAGGACCACGAGTATTACGTGGACCATCGGGGAAGGGATTTTTATGTCCGCACAAATTCTGGGGGCCGCAATTTTCGCATCGCCAGAGCACCCGTGTCCCATCCCGCAAGGGGCAATTGGAAAGAGCTGGTCCCGCATCGAGATGACGTGATGGTGGAGAATCTCGAGGTCTTCAAAGATCACTACGTACTGTTTGAGCGCTACGACGGTCTGCCGCGGATTCGGGTAACTGGTTTTGCCTCGAGATCGTCCCAATACGTGAAGTTCCCCGAGGCGGTGTACTCCATTTTTCCGGCTCCGAACCACAAGTTTGACACCCGCAAGCTTCGTTTCGCCTATCAGTCGTTCGTCACACCGATGTCGGTATACGACTACGACGTCAAAGAGGGTGGGCTTGCCCTGTTGAAACGGATCGAAGTACTCGGGGGCTACGACCCATCGCGCTACCAATCGGAGCGCCGGCACGCCAAGGCTTCCGACGGTACGTCCATCCCGATCTCGATCATGTATCGAAAGGGTCTCAAGCTCGACGGAAGGAGCCCGATGCTTCTTCTCGGGTACGGCTCCTATGGATTTCCATTTCCAATCATCTTTTCCTCCAACTGGTTGAGCTTGGTCGATCGCGGCGTATCAATTGCCGTAGCGCATATCCGCGGAGGCGGCGAGCTCGGCAAGAAATGGCACGACCAGGGCCGAATGCTGGCGAAACGAAATACCTTCACCGACTTCATTGCCGCCGCGGAATTTCTGATCGCCGATGGCTATACCCACGGCGATCGCCTGGTCGCCCAAGGCGGCAGTGCAGGCGGGCTGCTGATGGGAGCGGTGACGAACATGCGCCCTGATTTGTTCAAGGCTGTGGTGGCGCTGGTTCCATTCGTGGATGTTATCAATACCATGCTCGATACATCGCTCCCGCTAACCGTGGGAGAGTTCGAGGAGTGGGGCAATCCGAAAATCAAACAGGATTATGAGTATATCAAGACCTACAGTCCTTACGACAATGTGACGCGAAAAGCCTATCCGACGATACTGGTTCGGACTTCATACAACGACAGCCAAGTGATGTATTGGGAGCCGGCCAAATACGTGGCGAAACTGCGCTCGCTGAAAACTGACTCGAACCTGCTCCTTTTCAAGATCAACATGGATCCGGCCGGACATGGCGGTGCGTCGGGCCGATATACGAAGCTCCACGAAACCGCCTTCGATTACGCCTTCATTTTGTGGCAGCTCGGTATCAAGAGCTGAGCGTCAGCGGGCCGCGCTTGATGAATCGGCCCGCGCCTGTTTTGCCGAGCCACTTGTCGTTCTCGACGATCAGCTTGCCTCGAGAGAAGACCTGGGTTGGCGAGCCGCGGGTGGTGCGTCCTTCGTACGGATTGTAGTCCACGCGCATGTGGTGCGTTTTCGCCGACCAACGGATTTCGCGCTTCGGATCGAGCACGACGATGTCGGCGTCACTTCCCGGCGCGATGGTGCCCTTCTTTGGATACAACCCGAAGATTTTGGCCGCCGCGGTGCTGGTGATCTGGACGTATCGGTTGATGTCAATCCTTCCCGACCGCACCGCACCGTCCCAGAGAATGCTCATTCGCTGCTCGATGCCCGGCGCTCCGTTGGGGATCTTTGCGAAGCTGTCTTTGCCAAGCTCCTTTTGTTCTTTCATGCAGAATGGGCAGTGGTCGGTGGAGACGAGGGCGAGATCATCCTGCCTCAAGCCAGCCCAAAGAGCGTCCTCGTTCCCCTTGGCTCGCAGGGGAGGGCTCATCACGTACTTGGCGCCCTCGAACCCGGGCTCTTCGTAATTTTCATAAGAGAGAAATAGGTACTGAGGGCAGGTCTCCGCCATCGCTTTCGTCCCGCGGTCCCGAGCTTCCCGCACCTGCTCCAGGGCTTCCTTCGCCGACAGGTGCACGATGTACACGGGCACCTGAGCCACCTCTGCCAAGGCGATCACCCGATGGGTAGCTTCGGCCTCCAGCCGCGCCGGGCGGGTCAGCGCGTGGTACTTCGGAGCAGTTTGCCCTCGGCCGAGCGCCTGCTCGATGAGAACGTCGATCACCGGCCCATTCTCGGCGTGCATGCAAATGAGCCCGCCGTTCTCACCGGTTTTCTGCATCGCTCGGAAGATCGATGCGTCGTCCACCAGAAAGACGCCCGGGTACGCGGTGAAGAGCTTAAAGGAGGGAACGCCTTCCTGTTTCACCAGGCGGTCCATCTCGGCCAAAGATTCCTTGTTGATGTCTCGCGCGATCATGTGGAAGGCATAGTCGATGCACGACTTGCCCTCCGCCTTTTGGTGCCAGTCGTCGAGGCCTTGGCGAAGCGATCCTTTTTGAGGCTGGATTGCAAAATCGATGATGCAGGTGGTTCCGCCAAAGGCGGCGGCCCGCGTTCCGGTCTCGAAATCATCGGCGCTCTTGGTGCCGCCGAAGGGCATGTCCAGGTGCGTGTGGGGATCGATGCCGCCCGGGATGACGTATTTCCCCGAGGCGTCGATCGTCTGATCGAACGAGCCGAGCTTCGCCAGGTCGGTCCCGATGAGCGAGATTTTCTCGTCCTCGATCAACACGTCGGCTTTGTACAGGTCAGCCGCGGTGGCAATGGTTCCGTTCTTGATCAGCGTTCGCATGGCGCTCACGGTATCTGCCGAACCATGTCGCCGTACGTTTCCGGCCGCCGGTCTCGATAGAATTGCCAGACTCGGCGGACCTCCTCGATCAGGTCGAGATTGAGATCCGCGGTGACCAGCTCATCTTTGTCCTCGCTGCCGGTGGCGAGAAAATTGCCGCGCGGGTCCACGAAATATGAGCTCCCGTAGAACTTCCCAATGTTCCAGGGCGCCTCGGTCCCAACGCGATTGATCGCGCCCATGAAGTAGCCGTTGGCCACCGCGTGAGCAGGCTGTTCAAGTTTCCATAGGTATTGAGACAAGCCGGCGACGGTCGCCGACGGATTGAAGACAATCTCCGCCCCCGCCAGCCCGAGCAATCGAGCGCCCTCGGGAAAGTGGCGATCGTAGCAAATATAGACGCCGATCCGGGCGTATCGAGTATCGAAGGCCGGGTAGCCGAGATTGCCGGGCTTGAAATAGTACTTCTCCCAGAATCCCTGTACCTGGGGGATGTGATTTTTGCGGTACTTGCCGACGTACCTCCCATCTGCATCGATCACTGCCGCGGTGTTGTAATACACGCCGGCCATCTCGCGCTCGTATACGGGGACGACCATCACCATCTCGTGTTTGCGCGCGTACTCGGCGAGAAGGTTGGTCGTGGGGCCGGGCACCGGCTCTGCAGCGTCGTACCAATTGGGCGTTTGCGCCGGGCAAAAGTAGGGTGTGTTGAAAACCTCTTGAAAGCACAGAATCTGCACGCGCGCTTTGGCCGCGCGGTCGACATAGGGAAGCGTTTTCTCGAGCATTGCTTGCTTGATCTCTCCGACGCTCCCTTCATGCTTGGACATGGAGATCTGCAACAGACCGCCCTTGATGATTCGACTCATGCTGGCTCCTTAGAAAAGGTGACGCGGGTTCATAGACGCCGCGCGGAGGAGGGGTCAAGGCACCGAAGCAACGACTCGGCGAGAAAAGGTGTTTCTAAAGCCGGCTGACTTTACAATCAAGAAGTGCGGATCGCGTTTTTCGACCTCGACCGGACGCTGATCGCCGAGAACTCCGGCGCACTCTGGGTCCGCCGCGAGCTGCAGCTGGGTTACATCAGACCTTGGCAAGCGCTCCAGGCATCCGCCTGGCTCGCCGCGTACGAGCTGGGGTTCGGGAGGATGGAGGTAGTTCTTCAGCGAGCGATCGCCTCGCTTGCGGGAAGCGCCGAACGCGACCTTCGGGAGCGGACGTCGTCGTTCTATGACAAGTACGTGCGGCCTCTCTATCGACCCGGCGCCCGCCGCGCCATCGAGGAGCACCGGCGCGAGGGCGACGCATTGGTCTTGCTCACCTCGTCCTCCCAATACCTTTCTGAACATGTGGTGAGGGACCTGAAATTGGATGCATCGATTTGCAACCGCTTCGAGGTTGACGAGAGCGGGTTGTACACCGGTCGGACGCTTGGCGCGCTTTGCTTTGGAATGGGCAAGCTCCAGCACGCGCATGAGTTTGCCCAAGGCAAGGGGGCGCGCCTCGAGGACTCCGTCTTCTACACCGACTCGTACGCCGATCTTCCGGTGCTTGAAGCGGTGGGCAAGCCCGTGGCGGTCAACCCGGATCGACGGCTGCGCCGCATCGCGACCGCGCGGCATTGGGCGCTGGTGGATTGGGGAAGCCCTCGCTGGCACTGATGAGCCGACAAGGGGCTCACGCGCAACCGGCGGCTTAGTCGGCGGTGCAGACCTTCGCTTTGAAACGTCCGCCGATGCGGCCTTCCTCCTCGATCCTCGATCCCTCGCGGCTGTCGGCGTACACGGTGCCGGTGACGCTCGATCCGGCCCTGAAGTCCAACTTGTCGAACCGGACCCACGCTCGCTCCGCCCCGCCGCCGAAAAAATAGATCGAGTCGGTTGCATCATTGACGTCCGCGGCGAGCCTCGGGATGAAAAACGAAGCGCTGGCAGGCTGAGGCGAACCGGTGAAGCGTTGGCGGCTTCCAGCGCCGCCGATGGATCGAACCATGAACAGATTGACCTTGTCGCGTTGGTCCCACTGATTGGCGCAATTGATCCCGCTGACCGGGAAGAAGACGATCGAGTCGATGTAGTCCTGGGCGTTGTCCGGATCGTGCCAGACATTGGCGATGGCGGTCTTGAAGACGAACCTCTGGCCGGCGAAGGTGCCGGCAACTTCTCCGTCGGGTGCGTCCGGTGGCTGCCCCTTGAGGGCCGCGAGGACGCCGGCATCATCGCAGATCTCCACGTCAAAGAATCCGGCGCCCTTCGACCGATACGGTTGCTTGGATCGATCGGCTTTCGTTTTCACCAACTTGACGTCGAATTCGAGCCGGCCCCGGATGTGCGATCCGCTCCTGAGCACGAAGGGATCCACGGTTGCGGTAACGAGGTACGGATCCGCGGCGGTGATCGCCAATCGGGTCTTGCGCGACTCGAAGTTCGCGCCTACGCCGGTGGGCGTGCCGGTAAAGAACCTTCCGCCGGGTCCCGGCGTGAGCTCAAACCGGATCCGATACGCTTCCTCCGTTCCCGGCGCGAAGGTGCACGCGGTCTTCTCGGTGGAAAGCACGATGTGCAGCGTGTCCGAAGTCGCGTAGGCCTTGCCGTATCGAAACTGGAGGGGCCGGCCTTCGATGTTCGCGAACACGGTTGGGGTCCCGCCGGGCGACTCGCCCGAGCCGGCGAGCAGCTCCTCGGGGTCCGAGCTCTGCTCTTTTTCGACCTTGCTTCCGGAGCACGCCGCGATGGCGACGGCGACGAGGCAACCACCGGCGAGAACGAAGCGGCGCGAGCTCACGCGGCGATTGTATCTCTTTCCCGCGGCAAGCGGATTTCGACCAACACGTCGGGGCCCTCTTTCACGAAGAGTTGACCGCGATGGCGCTGGACGATTTCTTGGCAGACCCGTTCGCGCTGCCCTCGAACGTTCCCACGGCCCTGGAGCGCTTCGAAACCGGCGAGGCGCGTCAGATCCTCGTGCTCGGGCACGGCCGAGCTCCAGGAGGACCCGTGATTCGACGTTCGTTGAAACTGAGCACCGACGAGCGCGCGCTTGGGTAGCGGACGAGGTCTTGAGCGGCAAATCGACGCGGGCGGTTGGTCGCCTTCACATACCGGATCGGCAGTGCCGGATCCGCGACGTGCGAGCCGATGAGCGTCTGCGCTCCCGTCCGGCGTGTGAACAGTCGGCGCACTTTGACGGCAGGGCAGCGGAGATCGGACCACCTGACGGCCCTCGGGCGACGATCCTCTTCAGCGCGGGTTTGTACCTCGCATTGGCGGCAGCGCCGTATTCGCCGAGCTATGGAGAAGTTCAGCCGGCGGGCGTGTTGGTCTACAGTGTCGATGTTGAGCAAGGCGCGGTGCTCACATTCGTCGTACTCTTCTGTGACCGGCGTTCGAGGAACCCTGCATTCGCCGGCGGATCCGCTCCCAAAGCGTGAGAGGTCTTGGCAAAGATGAAAGCGATGCGCGAAGCAGGGCCCCCGCTGTTGGAGCGAATTCGCACCCGCGAGGCGAACGTGGGAATCGTGGGCATGGGCTACGTGGGCCTTCCGCTCGCGATGGCCTTTGCCGACGCAGGCTTCCCGGTGCTTGGGCTCGACATCGACTCCCGCAAGACCGAAAAGATCGAAGCGGGCGAAAGCTACATGAATCACATTGCCTCGGAGCCGATGGCCAAGCTGACCGGCTCCGGCCGGCTCAAAGCGACGACCGATTTTAGCCGGGCAGCCAACCTGGACTGCATCATCATCTGCGTGCCCACGCCCCTCACTGCGACGCGAGATCCGGACATGAGCTTCATCATCCAGACCGGCGAGTCGCTGGTGCCATACGTGCGCAGAGGCCAGCTCTTCGTTCTGGAGTCAACGACCTATCCCGGAACCACCGATGAGGTTCTACGGCCCATTCTCGAGCGCGGCGGCCTTCGTGCCGGCGACGACTTCCACCTCGCTTTCAGCCCCGAGAGGGAGGATCCGGGCAACAAGACTTTCAGCACCAAGACGATTCCGAAGATCGTCGGCGGCTACACGCCCCGCTGCCTGGAGGTCGCTCAAGCGCTGTATGCAGCCGCGCTCAAAGAGACGATCGCGGTTTCGTCAACGCAAGTCGCCGAGCTGGTCAAGCTGCTCGAGAACATCTTCCGCTGCGTGAACATCGCCCTGGTCAATGAGCTGAAGATGCTCTGCGACAGGATGAAGCTGGACGTGTGGGAAGTGATTCACGCCGCCTCGACGAAGCCCTTCGGATTCATGCCGTTCTTGCCCGGACCTGGGTTGGGCGGTCACTGCATCCCGATCGATCCCTTCTACCTCACCTGGAAAGCTCGGAAGTTCGAGTTCCAAACCAAGTTCATCGAGCTCGCCGGCGAGGTCAACGCGCAGATGCCGCACTACGTCGTGCACAGGACGATGGAGGCGCTCAATACGCAACGCAAGAGCCTGAATGGGGCGCAGCTGTTGATCGTCGGCACCGCCTACAAGAAAGACGTCGACGACGTGCGCGAAAGCCCCGCTCTTCGAGTGATCAGCTTGCTTAGCGACCGCGGCGCCCTCGTCGAATACCACGATCCCTATGTGCCGCGGCTTGAGAAAGGAGCCACTTTCGAGTACGAGATGAGATCGGTGCCGCTCTCCGCGGAGCGGGTTTCCAAGTACGATGCAGTGCTCATCCTCACCGACCACAGCTCGATCGACTACGGCATGATCGTCGCCAACCCCATGCAGGTGGTGGACACGCGCAACGCGACGCGGAACGTCACCCGGGGTCGGGAGAAGATCGTCAAGGCATGAGAATGCCGATCGCGCCCTCGGCGTTCAAGTAACGGTGAAGGGCTTTTCTACGTACCGGTTGGGACGCTAGGGTGTGTCGTTCGTCTATGAAAACTACGGGTTTGCTTCTAGTCGCTTCGTTTTCCGTCGCCTTCGCTGCTCCGCCACAAACGCAAGATCGGCGCCAGTCCCTTCTGGATGCGATGACTGCCGAGCTGCAGCGCAACCACACTGAGCTGAAGCTCAGCGGCCACGAGCCGCCCTACTTTCTCAGCTACCAGCTCAAGGATTACCAGCAACAGGAGGTCGCGGCTCGCTACGGCGCGCTGTTTCAGGACGAACCCCGCCACGACCGAAAGATCTACGTCGACGTGCGCGTCGGCAGCTACGAGTTCGACAACTCGATCGGCGAGGACATGGATTTCAACTTTTCCATGAAGGGGAACAGCTACATCACGCGAAAGGCCGGACCGATCGAAGATGACCCGGTCGCGCTGCGCACCGCGCTGTGGCTGATCACCGACGAGAAATACAAAGGCGCTCTCTTCAACTACCTCAAGAAGAAGGGCGAAAGCGTCTACGTGGTGGAAGACCCCAAGAAACCGCCGTCCTTTTCACGCGAGAAGGCGAACGCCTACGTCCAGTCGCCGGTTCCGTTTTCCTTTGACCGGGCGAGGTGGACGAAAGTGTCGCGCGAGCTCTCGTCGATGTTCAACGCCGCGCCGCGCTTATTCGACTCCGAGGTTCGGGTGTCGGCGGACAAGGTGACGCGCTACTTCGTTTCCACGGAAGGCAGCCGGATTCTTACCGAGGAGACGCTCTACGGCGTCCACGTGTCCGCGGTAACCCGAGCCGACGACGGTCAGCTGCTGGACGACTCGCGAGACTTCTATGCTTCCGCTGAGGAGAAGCTTCCCAACGAGCGGCAGCTCTACGACGCGACGCACAAGCTGATCGACGAGTTGCTTGCGCTGCGGGCCGCCCCGGCGATCGATCCCTACACCGGGCCGGCGATTCTGGAGCCTGCGGCAGCGGGCGTCCTCTTCCACGAAGCCGTTGGCCACCGCTTGGAAGGTGAGCGGCAGGACGACGACGCCGAAGGAAAGACTTTCCGCGGGCAGATTGGACATCAGGTCCTTCCGAGCTTCATCAGCATCTACGATGATCCGACGCTGCGTGAGCGCGGGGGGCAGGAGCTGAACGGCTACTACCGATTCGATGAAGAGGGAGTGTCCGCGCAGCGAACGCCCCTGGTGGAGGCCGGCGTACTGCGCAACTACCTCCTCTCGCGCCATCCGGTGGAGGGATTCCTCCACTCGAACGGCCATGGACGGAGCCAGGGAAATCGCAAGCCAGTGGCGAGAATGGCGAACCTGCTCGTGGAATCCAAACGGATCGTGAGCGATGCTGAGCTGAAGCGCATGCTGATCGCCGAAGCAAAGCGCCAGGGCAAGCCTTACGGGCTGATCATCCGAGACATCACCGGCGGAAACACGAATACCTCCACATTCGGTTACCAAGCATTCAAGGGAGTACCGCGGATGGTCTATCGGGTGAACGTGCGGGATGGAAAAGAGACTCTGGTTCGCGGGGTCGAGATCGTCGGAACGCCGCTGAGCTCGATCAACAAGATCATGGCCACCACCGGTACCCCCGGCGTCTTCAACGGGTTCTGCGGAGCGGAGAGCGGCAATGTTCCGGTGTCGACGGTGGCCCCTTCGACGCTGCTCCAAGAGATTGAGCTTCAACGCGCAATGGAAGGGAAGGACCGGCCGCCGCTTCTAGAGAGCCCGGCCGCCGCGATTCACAAGGCCGACCGATAGGCTTTCCGCCCTCAGCGCGCCCCGGAGTCCGACTGCGCACGGGCGGGCGACTGAAAGCCTCGGCGCAGGAGGTAGCGCCTGAACTCCTCGATGAAGTCGTCTGCCCGCACATTCGCGACTTTCAAAAAGGCCTCGGAAAATGAAGGGCCCGGGCGCATCGCGTGAAGGATGTCGCGAACGCCTGCCTCGCCGTAGCGCTGGACGAGATACACGAAAGCGTGGTGGGCCGCAGAATAGACGATGTCGCTCTGCTCCTTATAAAGAGCGTCCGCGCGAGCGATCGGATCGTCCTTGGGATGCGTTTCCAAGAAGCGCGCCAGCTGTTCGAGGTTGGGCCAGCGATAGCCTTGGCCGGCCGTGTACGAGGCCATCCCTTCGCGGAACCAGAGCGGGAATTCCTTCTCCGACCAGTTGAGGGGATCCGATGACTGCTGGTACATCATGCAGTGAGCGAGCTCGTGGGTGAGCAGCTCGTTGATTTCGCCCTGCGTGGGGCCGATGAACCCCCAGCTTCGCGGCGACTGGATGAACACCTCATCATAGCGCGCCCAGGCCCGGAGCCAGTCATACCCCGGCCGGTTTACCGCCTGCTCGAGCAGCTCGTGGCTGGGCAACACCTCGATTTTTACCGAGGAGCGCAGCTTTCCCCAGCGGCCGATCGGCGGCGCCGCTGACTCGACGGCTTGCGCTATTGCGGCCAGCGCACTCGAATCTGGATCGGAATACTCGATGGCGAACGTTCCAAGCGAAGTCGATAGCCCGTCGCGCCGCTGCAGCTGGGGCAGCTGCGCTGCACAGCCCCCGGCGATGAGTGCAGCAACACCCAGCATCAGACGCGACGCGCCGATGCCGCTCGATGGCAACCCGAACGAGTAGTTCACGCCTTCGCCCCCAACCATCTGAGCACGCAGCGGCCAACGTCGGCTACGTTCTGAAGCTCGTTTGCGGGACGAGCGGCTCCGAAGTGAAGAACGGGCACCGGGTTCAAGGTGTGACTTCGAATCGAGAGGTTCTCCACGTTGCCGTGGTCGCTGCAGATCAAGACCTCGAGGTCGTCCGGCTTTCGCTTGACGACCGCGCGGGCGAATTGATCGAAGCTCGCCAGTGATTCCTCAGCTCGCTTCCAGTCTTTGGCGTGACCCGCCTCGTCGGCGAGATAGTGCTCGAACAAGGTGAAATCGAAGTCTGCCGAGATTTGAAGAAAGATGCTTGCCGCTTCCTCTGGGCTGCGGTTTGGAACGTCGAAGCCCCGCTCGCGCGCACGCCGCCCGTCGATGTCGTTGGTAAGCCCATTCCCCTGGCGCGCGTCGTCCAGCGTACGCAGGGAAACGTCGCCCGCCGCCATCGCCAGGGTGGTGGCCGATGGCTGTAATCGCCGCGCGGCCGCGGCGGGAATAGAAATGTCCGGCCCCGCGCTGTCGCGCCGCTTCAGCCCCAGAGCATCGAGGTAGCCGGCGGGGTAGCAGTTGGTGAAAGTCGAGCTCCGCCCAGCAGCCGCCAGGCGCTTGACGATCGATCGCGCTTCCAGGATTCGCCGCAGCTCTGGATTTGGAAATCCGAGGACGTGACGACCGATGAGGCGCGGAGCAGGTTCTCCGGTGAGGAGCGCCGTTTGATTCGAGGCAGACTGCGGGCGTCCCGGAACGCCGAAGGTCGGGTCGACGGCATAGAGTCGTCCGCCCTCGAGCGGCTCGCCGGTCCCATCTCGGAATTGAGAGAGCAGAAAACCGTTGCGCGCGAGAGGGTTCACCGCGGCATCGCGGTCGCCGATTCCGACGCCATCGATGAAAAGCAGCGCCACCCTCATGGGCTGATCTTTCCTAGGATAACCGAATGCTTCGCGCCGGTGGCCGCAGGAACGTTCTGCGGCACGCCCGAGAGGCACTCGCTGGCGAGCAGTGCGAAGCATGCTGCTTCCTTGGCCTGCTCCGGAAAGCCGAGGACCGAAAGAGGTCGAACCGGTATCGGCGAGAGCCGTTTCCGCAGCGCCCGCATCAGCTCGGGGTTCCTGCTGCCTCCGCCGGAGACGAAAATCGCTTCCAATCGAACGCGGTTGAGAATCCAGCGCTCGTAGGCCCGAGCCGTTGCCTCCACGGTGAAGGCAAGCGCGGTGGCGATCAAATCGTAGGGGCGGTTTCGGTAGCGGCTCCACAGCTCGGTCGCCAGATCCTCGCCGAAGTCCTCCCAGCCGGTGCTGCGAGGCGGGCGCACGTTCAAGAACGGGTGTCGCAGCAGTCGGGCGAGCAGGGAAGGGATCGCGGCCCCGCGGCGCGAAAGGCGCCCGTCCAGGTCGCAACGCAGCCTTCCCCCGCTGATCCTTCGGGCCAGCGCATCGAGCAAGAGATTCCCCGGTCCAGTGTCGAAAGCCAAGGTGTCGTCCAGCCGGTCTCCCACCACGCTCACGTTCGCGATGCCGCCGATGTTTTGCAGCGCGCGCCACGTTCCCCGCTGCCGGAAGAGCGCCCAATCGGCGTAGGGCAAGAGGGGAGCACCTTGGCCGCCCGCGGCAATGTCCCGGGTTCGGAAGTCCGAAACGGTAGGGATGCCGGTAAGCTCGGCGATCATCGACGCCTCGCCAATCTGCAGCGTGGACGGGCGATGGGACGCCGGAGGCGGTAAGTGCACAATCGTCTGTCCGTGAGATCCGATGGCGTCGACTTCATGCGGCCGCCTCCCAGCGCGAGCGATCACCTGCAGAGCGGCGCGCGCAAACCGTTCGCCGAGCGCAAAGTTGAGCTCGCTGACCTCCCGCGCCGAGCTTGCGCTTCGGATGCGGTTGGAGAGTTTGGCCTCGAACGGCACGTGCAGGTGGCGGAGGAGGGTGAGCTTGGCCGCTGCGCCCGAGCCCCGAATGCGGCAAAGCGCGGCGTCGATTCCATCCGCGCTCGTTCCCGACATCAGACCGACGCAAAGGCGCACCCGCTTGCGCAGGGCGCGCTCGAAGTGACGATTGGCCATTCGGGCTCCCACTGTCGATCGTCACCGGCGCCGCGCCAACATTTCAAGCTGTCGAAGGCCCTGTTTTTCGAGGGCCCGCTGAGCCGCCAGGCGCGGCAAGCCGGTGAAGTGCATCGCCAGCGCAAGTCGCACTTGGCCGCCGGCGCGCGTCAACAATCGCGTCGCGCGCGCCGGACTGATACCCGCTAGATCGACGATTGTCCTGCGCGCTCGGCGGCGCAGCTTCGCGCTGCTCGGCTTTAACCCCACCATGCGGCCGCGGTAGACCCTGCCCAGCGACACAAAAGCCGCCGTCGAGAGCGCATTGAGGATCAGCTTGGTTGCCGTGCCTGCTTTGAGGCGCGTGGAGCCGGCGATGAGCTCGGGGCCGGTGTCCGCGAAAATCACCAGATCTGCCGCCCTGCGAGCGGTCGCTGGCAGGCTGGAGCAGACGAACGCGGTGAAAGCCTTGCGGCGGCGCGCCTCGCGCAGCGCAGCGAGCACAAAGGGCGTGCGCGAGCTGGCGCTGATTCCGCAAACGAAATCCCGATGGTCGACCTTCAGCTTGCGAATGGCCGCCTTCCCCTGCGCGCGCTTGTCTTCAGCGCCCTCTGCGGCGCGGACGACTGCTCTCGCGCCGCCGGCGAGGATCGCCTGGACCTCGCGCGCGCTCGCCCCGAACGTGGGAGAGCACTCGGCCGCATCGAGCACGCCGAGCCGCCCGCTGCTTCCCGCGCCGACGTAGACGATGCGGCCGCCCGCTCTCAACGCGTGCGCGGCGCTCTTGGCGGCCCGCGCAAGGGTCGGCAAGACCCGGCCGGCCGCTCGCAGCGCAGAGCGATCCTCGCGGTGAAGCCGCTGCAACAGCTCTCGGGTAGAGCACAGATCGAGGTCGACGGAGCCTGGATGGACCTTTTCAGTCGCAGGAAGGGGCTTGAGCCGTGTTCGCAATCGCCGCTGCTAGGCAGCCTTCACCACTTTACCTGCTTTGATGCACCGGGTGCATGCCAGCACGCGCACGGGGCTGCCGCCTACCATCGCCCGCACCTTCTGCAGATTGGGAAGCGTGCGCCGCTTGCTCTTGTTGTTTGCGTGGCTGACTCGGTTGCCCACCAGGGGTCGCTTGCCGCACACGCTGCACTTCCATGCCATGTCTGCCCTAGCTCCTTGAGAATAGGCGCCGAGGCGCCGCGCGAGCTCCTTACCTCTAACAGATTTCCGTCAAAAAGCCACCGCTGTGCCCTCGGGTTCCCTCCGCCGCGGCGGCAGCATCCGCGCATCCAGTTCGCGCCCGCTGTCCGCTGCCTGAGGCCCAGCTTATTTCTCCGCTCTGTCGGCGTTCTTCAGCTCCTTGAGGCGTAATCCGTTCTTCTTCAGAAGGCGGTAGAGGCTCTGCATCGAGAGCCCCGTCTTTCGTTCGGCCGCCTCCATGTCGAACGCGGAGCTTCTCATCACCTCGGCGAAGTACAGCCGCTCGAAGTCCGCCAGAACGCGGTCCTTTGCCTCGTGGTAGCTCATGCCGGCCACCAGGTCGAGGATCGATCTGGGAGGCTCTTTGCTCTGCTGCGGCTTCTGAGCGAAGTCCAGCCACCGCGTGCTCCCGGTCTCCTGCATCAGCGCGCCTCTTTCGAGGACGTTGCGAAGCTCCCGAACGTTGCCTGGCCAGTCATAACCCTCGAGCAGGCTGAGCGTCTGTGGCGTCAGCTCGAACGCAGTCTTCAAGCCGCTGAGGATTTGATGGGCGAGCACCGGGATGTCTTCGCGGCGGGTGCGCAGGGGCGGCAATCGAACGCGCGCCACGGCGAGCCGGTAGTAGAGGTCGGGGCGAAACTTTTTGAGCCGAGCTTCTTCATCAAGGTTGCGGGTGGTGGAGGCGATGATCCGGACGTCTACCTCGCGCATTCGCCCTTCACCCGCGCGAACCTCCCGAGTCTCGAGCACCCGCAAAAGCTTCGGTTGAAGGCCGGGGGGCAATTCCCCCACCTCATCGAGAAAAACCGTTCCGCCCGCCGCCGCCTCGAATACCCCCGGCCCCGGCTCGTCGGAGGGATCTGCGCCGGCCGGACGGCCGAACAGCTCTCGTTCGGCCATTTCTTCCGTAATCAAGTTGCAGTCGACGACGCGGAACGGGCCGTGCCGTCGTGCCGAATGCGCGTGGACCGCGCGGGCGGCCAGCTCCTTGCCGGTGCCCGTTTCCCCTTCGATCAAGAGGTTGAGGTCTCCGCCTGCCGCGCGCCGCAGCTCCGCAAAGGCAGTTCTCATCGCGATCGAATCGCCGACGAGCTCGCCAAAGGAGTCGGCGCCGGCAAGCTCAACCTGAGTGGAGGCCGCTGCCTGTTTAACCACCAATCGCGTCTGCCCGAGCGATATTCTGTCGCCCGGCTCAACGAACGCCTGCAATATTCGCGTCATCTCAATCCAGGTTCCGTTCCTGCTGCTGAGGTCGCGCAAGAGCAGACCCAGAGGTGTGCGTTCGATCTCTAGGTGCCGCCGACTGACGGTCGCATCGGTAAGAACCAGATCGTTGCCGGTATCCGAGCCGACGCGGATGAGGCCCCCCAGAGTGGTCACCTTCTTTCCCTTGTCCTCCCCGGACAGGACTTCCAACGTCCATTCGCGGACCTCGACCTTGCCGGGGGCTACGTTGGTTGCGACCGATCGGGTCTTTTCGTCGTGCTCGTGCATAGCAAGCCCTTGCCTTGCGATGATGAAGCCTGGTGGAAGGGCCGATCAATCAACTTTCGACTCGGCAATCAACTCGATTGCACATCCTGCCGTAAATCGGCCCTCTTGGCCCGTGCTTTGAGTTGGGCGTTGGGATTACCATGCGGATTTGGAGGCGGCAAATGGACGAGCTGGGAGGCTATCGCGAGTTGACGGCGCCGGCGCGCGTGGTGGGGGATGCCGTGTTCATCGGCATGGTTTTTCTCACCGCAGTTCTCGAACGCCTGCAGCTGCAACTGCGAGTGACGGAGTCGTCCAAATGGTGGGCATCCAACGGGCGCGACGTGGTGAACGCGTTCGCGCTCGCGTCGATGGCGTTTGGCCTCAAGGTGATCGGCTTTACAGGGCCGATCGCATTTTTGATCGCCGCGACGATGGTGCTTTTTGTCAATGTCCTGGAATCCCTGCTCAGCGATCACAAGCTTTCGACTGTGCTGTCGATGGCCGGTGCCCTGGCGCTCGGACTGCCGATCATTCTTGCGCCGAAGATCGTGCACGTGTTTTTCCGGCGGACGCTGGAGCTGCTCTTTCCGTAGGGCTCACCGGAATGAAGCCACCATCCGCCGCCATCAAGGCCGCGGGCAATCGTCTAGGCCAGGAGCGCGTTCAACTTTCCGTCTGATTCCAGCCGGGCGAGGTCCGCATAACCGCCGATGTGCACCGCGCCGATGAAAATCTGGGGAACCGTCTTGCGTCCGCCGGACAGCTCGACCAACTGCTGCCGCGATTCGTCGTCACCGGTCACGTCCACCTCTTCGAAAGCCACTCCCTTGCTCTTCAGCAACTCTTTGGCTCGGGCGCAGAAGCCGCAGTAAGTCGTGGTGTAGATTCGCACCGGCTTCATAGGGCGTTAACTACTCAAGTGTGGCACGTGCCGCACGCCAAAACAAAAGGCCTCCGGACTGCGGAGGCCTTTGTTGGAAACGCGGGCATAGATGCCCTGCTCTCTACATGCCCATGCCGCCCATGCCTGGACCCGGAGGCACCTTCGGCTCCTCCTCCTTGGGGCGCTCGGCCACCAGGGCTTCGGTGGTGAGCATCAGCGACGAGACCGATGACGCGTTTTGCAGAGCGGTCCGCGCCACTTTCGCAGGGTCGATCACCCCGGAGGCCATCAGGTCTTCGTAGTTGCCGGTCTGCGCGTTGAAGCCAAACGCTCCCGTTCCCTCTCGCACGCGGTTCACCACGACCGAGCCCTCGACGCCCGCGTTGTTGGCGATCTGGCGAACTGGCTCTTCCAGCGCCCTGCGGACGATCTCCACACCGACTTTCTCGCCTTCCGGCCAATCGCCTTTCTCGATCGCCTTCAGACACCGGATGAAGGCTATGCCGCCCCCTGGGACGACGCCCTCTTCGACCGCCGCCCGAGTCGCGTTCAGCGCGTCCTCGACACGAGCCTTCTTCTCCTTCATTTCTGTCTCGGTCGCCGCGCCGACGTTGATTACCGCCACGCCGCCCACCAACTTCGCCAATCGCTCTTGCAGCTTCTCGCGATCGTAGTCGCTGGTCGTTTCTTCGATCTGGGCCCGAATTTGCTTCACCCGCGCCTCGATCTCCTTCTTGGAGCCGGCGCCGTCGATGATCGTGGTGTTGTCCTTGTCGACGGTAAGGCGCTTGGCGCGGCCCAGATCATTGAGAGTGATGGACTCGAGCTTGATGCCCAAATCCTCGGCGATCATCTTACCGCCGGTGAGGATCGCGATGTCCTCGAGCATTGCCTTGCGCCGATCTCCAAAGCCAGGGGCCTTGACCGCGCAAGTGGAGAGGACGCCTCGGATCTTGTTAACCACCAGGGTTGCCAACGCCTCGCCTTCCACGTCTTCGGCGATGATCAGCAACGGCTTACCGGCGCGAGCAACCTGCTCTAGCAACGGGAGCAGGTCCTTCATGCTCGAGATCTTCTTCTCGTGGATCAGGATGTACGGATCCTGAAGAACGCACTCCATCCTCTCCGGATCGGTCACGAAATAAGGAGAAAGATAGCCGCGATCGAACTGCATTCCTTCGACCACTTCGAGCGTGGTCTCCAGTCCCTTCGCCTCCTCGACGGTGATCACGCCCTCTTTGCCCACCTTCTCCATCGCTTCCGAGATGATGTTGCCGATCGTCTCGTCACCGTTCGCGGAGATGGTGCCGACCTGGGCGATCTCCTTCTTGTTCTTCGTCGGTTTCGCCATCTTCTTCAGCTCCGCGGTGACGGAGACGACGGCCTTCTCGATCCCGCGCTTGATTGCCATCGGGTTGTGGCCGGCGGCCACCAGTTTCGAGCCTTCACGGAAGATGGCCTGAGCGAGCACCGTTGCGGTGGTGGTGCCGTCGCCTGCGACGTCCGACGTTTTCGAGGCGACCTCCTTCACCATCTGCGCGCCCATGTTCTCGAAGCGGTTCTCCAGCTCAATCTCCTTGGCCACCGTCACACCGTCTTTGGTGATGGTGGGCGAGCCGAACGACTTTTCCAGCACCACGTTGCGGCCCTTCGGCCCAAGCGTCACCCTGACTGTGTCGGCCAAGATGTTCACGCCCCGCAGAATTGCTTCCCGAGCGCGCGCGTCAAAAATGATGTCTTTCGCCATATGAGTCTCCGAATTGAAAATCCAATTACTTCTCGATCACTCCGAGCACGTCTTCCTCTCGGAGGATCAGGTGGTCTACGCCCTCGATCTTGACCTCGGTTCCGGCGTACTTGCTGAAAAGGATGGTGTCGCCCGCCTTGACATCGAGCGGCCGAACTTTCCCATCCTCGAGGATCTTTCCATTCCCTACCGCGATCACCTTCCCCTCGAGCGGCTTCTCCTTCGCGGTGTCAGGAATGATGATTCCGCCCTTGGTCTTGTTCTCCTCCGCCACTCGCTTGACGATGAGGCGGTCCTGCAACGGTCGAATCTTCATTGCGTTCTCCTCGCTGCCGCTGGCTCGGTTGATGCTCACGACAGCTCATTGGGTTTGGTTCACAAGCTTCAGTTAGCACTCTGTACAGACGAGTGCTAACCCTGGAGTGGGCGCAAGATAACCAGCGGTCCGAGAGCGTCAAGGAAAAGTGGCCGGACTCCGAAATCCGGCCACTTGGAGGCGGGGCGGCCGCAGCCGTAAGTTGCAGCAGAGCGGTGACGGTGCCGAGCCGATTAGCACTCGGGCAGTCTGTGTGCCAGTTAAGCCCTTGTAACTACTCGCACTATTTTACACGCAGTCGGTGCGGTTGCTACGCTTATGCGTCGAGATGTCACGAGGTGTTTGGGAGTCAGGGTCATGAGCGATTTGGTTCCCGCGACGTCGCTTCGGGAATTCTTTAAGGTGCTTCTTTTGCAAGTCATCGAGCACCAGCACGTTGAGCTTGCGGACGTCACCGAGTTCTACCTCGTGAACCTGCTCGCCGAGTTTGCCGCCGCAGAGAAGTTGTTTACGCGCGCCGAGGATGGTCGCAAGGAGGTCGAGCCGCTCGCGCTGCTCTACTACCGCGCCTTGCAGCAGGAGCGGGGCGAGAGGATCAAGACGCTGCGGCGGTTGGGCGATGTCTCCCTCTACAAAGCTGGTTTCTTCTCCAGCTCGCTTCGGGGAACCGGCACCGGGCCCGAGTACTACATCCAGATGGGCGGCTCCGCGTATCGCCAGGTGGCCGACCTGGCACCGGGCGGCGCATTCGCCATCGTCTATCGGGAGCTGTGGCAGAAGTTTCGGCCCGTCGTCGAGGTCTTGGAGGAGATCGCCGCTCGAGGCATGGTGTCGAATGGGGCGGGCGGGACCTTGAAGGTGTATGAATCCTGGCGAAGGACGGGAAGCGAACGCCTCGAGCGGATCCTGGTCGACGCCGGGATCATCCTTCCGACAAGAGGCCTGCCGAATTGAGGAGGCCACTTGGTCGGCTGGGTTCAAGAACATCTAGAAGCGATCTACGGAATCTGGTGCCCGCATCGGGTTCACGAGTATCTGCTCGATGAAAAGGCAGCGCGGGCGCTCGGCGCGACCTGCCGGTCCAGCGAAGAGCTTCTGGTGCACCAGGAAGAAGATGAGCTGTGGTTGGGGCTCTACTTGGCCCCTGAGCTGCTCCAGCGCTTTGGCCAGATGTCGCCGGCGGCCCTCGCGGGCGTCCTGGAAAAGAATCTGGAAACGTATTGCCAAGTTGCGGAAGGCATTTCACACTTCCTGTACGTAGCGCACAGCGCCAATCAGGGGCGCACAGTTTCGCTGCTGGAGCTCGAAACGCAGGCGGAGATCGACAAGTTTGCAAGTTGTCTGCTTCACCGCTGGAACGATCGCTCGCTCGACTGGCCCTGGGAGCTGCACCGGCGGCTGTTCGACTCCGTCACCTTTCATTCGCAGTTGACCGTCGATGAAGCGCGTCGCTACGCCGAGGCTAACCGCCTCTCGCGCGCGTACTGCTCGCGGCTCATCCCGCACGCCTTAGCTCGGCGGATGGACCGGCTCTTGGCCGACTTGCGCTACAGCTATCGACTCGGAGCGGAGGCGAAGCTGCAGCACCTGGCGAAGGCTGCTTGAATTTGACATGGTGCCGCAATGCCGCGCGAAGCGTCTGCCGGTGGAGTGGTTATCTGCGAGCGCGACGGCGCCTCGGCGCTGGCGGTGATTCGCCCCCGCGGGCGCACCGTCTGGGCGCTTCCCAAGGGACATGTGAACCGCGGAGAGACGCTGGCCGAGGCGGCTGCTCGCGAGGTGCGCGAGGAGACCGGTTTGAACGTCGAGCTCGATACCCCGCTGGGCGATATCCAATACGTCTACCAATTTCGAGCGCAGAAGATTTTCAAGCAGGTCCATTTCTTTCTTTTCCGATGCGTCGGAGGCGAGATCGATCAGCTCGACCCGGGAATGCGAATCGAGGTGGAGGAGGCGCGCTGGATACCTTTGGCCGACGCGAAGAAGATGCTCGCCTATCGCGGAGAACGAGAGGTGGTCGCTCGCGCCGCTGCTCTGCTGGAGCTGCGTTCCTCCGCGATTGCCGCCGGGAATAGAAGCTAGGTTTTGAGGGACTCGTCTACGAGCTTGAGGCCTTTGTCTACGATCGCCAGTCCCTCGAGCAGCTGCTCCTCAGTGATGCACAGCGGAGGGTTGACGAAGAAGTTGTTCCACCGAATGAAGGTGTACAAGCCGTTCTCGCGCAGGAATGCATTGAAGCGGTTCATCGTGGTCATTTGATCCGCCTTGGCGTTGTAAGGCGCCAGAGGCTCGCGCGTCGACCGGTCCTTGACCAGCTCTACAATCGAGAAGAGGCCGATCGAACGGACATCGCCCACCGACGGATGCCTGTCCTTGAGCTTCGCCAGCTCTTGCGCGAGCAGGCGCCCCAGTCGCTCCGCGTTCTCGATCAGCCGGTCCTCGGCGTACACCTTCAAAGTGGCGATCGCCGCCGCGCAGGACATCGGATGCGAATTGTAGGTTAAGCCTCCGTAGAAGAGATGCTCATCGAAGTACGACGCGACGCGGTCCCGCATGACGACGCCGCCCAGCGGCAACGCCGACGAGGTCAAGCCCTTGGCGATGGTCATGATGTCCGGCACGACGTTCCAGTGGTTGGTGGCAAACCACTTTCCCGTCCGGCCGAACCCAGACATCACCTCGTCGAGAATGAGCAGAATGCCATGGCGATCGCACAGCGCGCGAAGGCCCGCCAGGTATCCATCCGGCGGAACGATGATCCCATTCGTGCCGGTGACGGTTTCCATTATGATCGCCGCGATGTTCGATGGTCCCTCGTACTCCACCACTTCCTCGACGTGCTGAAGGCACTGCAGCGTGCACCCGGGCTTTTCCCGGCAGAATCCGCAGCGGTAACGATACGGATCCAGCACTCGGCAGATGCCTGGAATCCCCGGCTCCGCCCCGAACCGCCTGGGATCTCCGGTCAGAGTCGCAGAACCGGCGGTGCCTCCGTGATAGCTGCGGTAGCGCGCGATGATCTTGTGCCGTCCGGTTACCAGCCGTGCGACGCGGATCGCGTTCTCGTTTGATTCGGAGCCGCCGAGCGTGAAGAAGGTCTTGTTCAAGTCACCCGGGGCAATCTCGGCGATCATGCGGCCCAGGAGGGCGCGGGGTTCCGTCGCCATGTAGGGGTTGGCGTAGAGCAGCTTGTCCGCTTGATCCTTGATCGCGCGGATCACTCGGTCGTCCCCGTGGCCGATGTTCACGCTCATCAGCTGGCTGTTGAAATCGAGGTATCGCTTGCCCTTTGCGTCCCAGAAGAAGACGCCCTTCGCCTTGGCCATCGTCAGGGGCGCCAAGGTCGCTTGCGTCGACCACTCGAAAATCGTGTGCCGCTTGCAAAGCTGAACGATCTCCTCGGCTGAAAGGGAGCTGGCTTCGAACATGGGTCCCCTCGAGGTCTGCGACTTGCGAAAAATGAATTCTCGGATTTACGCGCTGGCCACAGCCGAATCAGGGATGCCGCGGCGGATCAAATTTTCCCGACAGCGCCTCGCGGACGTCTCGATCGAACCGAACCTTTCCCGTGGCGACTTCGCGCAATGAGAGAACGGGCGGCTTGTTCTTGGACGTGTCGATGATCGGTCGCGCGCCCGCCATGAGCTGCCGCGCTCTCTTTGCCCCGAGGAGCACGAGCGCGAAGCGGTTGTCGACCAGCGGAAGGCAATCTTCAACGGTGATGCGGGCCATGGAGCTCCTCGTGCTGTGAGCAAACCTGGCGGCGCGAGTCGCCCGCACAGGTCAATGGACTCCTACGGGCTCAAATCCGGGAAGTCAAGCTTTCGAGCTCCATCTCGCTCGTGGGACCCACGCCTCATCTCGCGGACTGGACCCCTCGAACCCGTTCTGTTCACTTTCCCCCAAAGGTCTGATTTCTCAGCAAGTCCGCCCTGGTACATGCCTTGCGAAAGCCTCTTAGCGGAGGCTTAGCGATGCAGATCACCAGGGCCGCGGGTTTGCTCGTGGCCGTCGCAAGCAGCATTACGACGAGATCCGGGCGCTCGAGGTTCGCATCGCCGCGCTTCCACCGCCGGCAACCAGCACTTGTCAAAAACCACCCGACCCGGGCGCCGATCCGCCGCTGGGCGGTTCCCAGGGAACGGACAGCAGCGGCGACCTCACCTACGATCAGAACTTAGGTTACAGCAACGAGGAGCAGCGCGCGCGCGTCTTCTGCGACTTGATCCACATGGCGATCACCTGCGACCTCACGCGCGTTGTTTCACTTCAGTTCACCATGTTTCAATCGCACATGAACATGTATCAACTGACCGGCATACCGTTCGACCTCCACGAGATCTCCCACTCCGGACTTGGGACTCTCGCGGTTTCCCGGGGAATTGCCTGGCACATGGAACACTTCGGCTACCTTGTTTCAAAGCTGCGCGACACGCCCGAGGGCGACGGCAATTTGTTGAGCAACACGGCGCTGGTATTCCTGCACGAGGGCGGACATGGTCGAGATCCCTCCAGCGGGGCGCGTTACAGCTCTCACAGCACTGAGAATATGGCCTGCCTCATCGCCGGACGGGCGGGTGGGCTGCGACCAGGTCAGCACGTCGTTGCCTCGGGAATGCACCCGGCGAACGTGCTGATCACGGCAATGAAGGCAGCCGGCTATTCGGGCAATGGCCTGGGCGAGGTGTCCGGCGACATCCCGGCGCTGAGGTCATAGCGTGCGGCGCTGAGGGAATGCCGTCTCCCGATGGGCTGGATGTGTTCGCCGCACTCAGCGAGCGCTGACGCCCCCGTCCGCACCTTCGCGAAAGCGTATCACCGTGCCTCGGGTAAATTTGCCGGTAGGCTCAACCGTGGCGATCACTGCGTCGCCCCCGGCCCGGCAGACGGTTTCGCGAACGGCCTTGAGAAACTCCTGTCCATTCACCGCTGCGAAAGAGAGCGCATCATTGTCCAGGACGCCCAGTGTCTCGTAGGGTTGCTCCGGCGGCTTGGTAAACACCTGAACCGTGCATTGGGTGGCACGAGGGGGCGCCGGCGCTGTCACTGGAAGATACGAATAGGTGATGCATCCCAAGGCGACAGCGGCAAGCAGAAGAAGACACGCGCACGCCCCAAGTCTCATCCACACGCTCCAATGCCCTCGGCGGTCGAAAACCCGACCCCCTCTGGCGACCTTCTCACTCTTTCGGATGTCGTTCCAGCGCAAGTCTGCTATCGAAATCTGACCGCCGCCGGAGCTAGACTGCGCCGAGCTCACGGGGAGGTGCAATCTTGAATGTCACTCGGAGAGGTTTCCTCGGCGCGCTGGGCACTGGAACCGCCGCCGCAACCGTGCTTCAGCTTCCCTGGAG
Organism: Myxococcaceae bacterium; assembly: GCA_035262305.1. Classification (GTDB taxonomy): domain Bacteria; phylum Myxococcota; class Myxococcia; order Myxococcales; family Myxococcaceae; genus DATFTC01. The sequence goes on from DATFTC010000378.1 coordinate 37,471, forward strand.
CAGGACCACCGCTTCAGCGGAGGCCGCTCCCGCCGGCCGCGAGGCTTCCGACATCCGTCTCAACAGCAACGAGAACGCCTACGGACCGTCGCGCCGCGTCCTCCAGGCGATTCGCGACGGCATCTCCAATCCCCATCGTTACCCGGACGCGGCGCGACGCGAATTTGAGGCGCGGGCGGCCGAGAGTCACCGCGTCTCCCCGGATCAAGTCCTGATCGGCTGCGGGTCAGTTGAAGTCCTCAGAGTGGCGGCGCAGGCATTCACCGGCCCGGGCAGAAAGCTGGTGATGGCTGCCCCTACTTTCGAAGTGATAGGGCATTTCGCAGAGGCGTTGGGCGCCCAGGTTGTCCGCGTCCCTCTCAGCCGGGACTTCGCGCACGATCTCCCCGCCATGCTGTCATCTCTGGGGAGCGGCGCGGGCCTGATCTACATCTGCAACCCGAACAACCCGACCGGTAGCCTTACGCCGCGAAAGGATCTGGACACCTTCTTGTCCAAGCTGCCGCCGGACACCTACGTGCTGATGGACGAGGCGTACCACCATTTCGCGATGGAATCGCCGGACTATGTATCGTTCCTCGATCGGCCGCCGGGCAGCGACCGCGTGCTCGTCGCACGAACCTTTTCCAAGGTCTACGGCCTTGCGGGAATGCGCCTTGGGTACGGGATCGGTTCGCAGCAAATGATCGAGCGCATGCGCAAGCTGGCCAACCCGGAAAATGCGAACGCCGCGGTACTTTGCGGAGCGATGGCCGCGCTGGATGACCGCGACGGAACGCGCGCTTCGGTTCAGCGCAACGCCGCCGATCGAGCCGAATTCATGCGCCAGGCGCAGCGGCGAAAGCTTTCGCCCATCGCATCCCTCGCCAACTTCGCGATGATGGACGTCGGTCGGCCCGTTCCAGAAGTGATTGAGTATTTCAAGAAGCACGGCATCCGGGTGGGCCGGCCCTTTCCGCCGCTCAACACTCATCTGCGCGTGTCGTTTGGGCGGCCGCCCGAGATGGTGGAATTCTGGCGCGCATGGGATCGGCTTCCGACGCCGACCGGCTAGCCTGGTGATTTGACAACTTCGAAAGCGTTCGGCATAAGCGCAACGGCCGAGCGACATCGGTGCAGCGCGTAGTTTTCGCCCACCTTGGGTGACGCGCGATACAAATATCACCCTAAGCTGCTGGGAACTGGGTGGGCTTCCTCCAAGCGAGGAGGCCCTTCGTGTTTCTCGGGGACAGGTTTGAGGTGGGCGGAAAGGCTGCTCCGCCGTGTCGTCGAACCTGAAACCCGGTCCGGTCGCGCAAGCAAGATTGGGTACCACCGCGGTCCGAGGGGCCGAAAACCGGAAGAAGGCCTACGACGCGATCTGCACGCCGATCGTCTGCAGCGCGACGTACGTTTTCGACTCCACGGCGGAGCTGCGGGATTACTTCGAGGGCCGAATCGATCGCGAAGAATACGGTCGCTACGGCAACCCGACGGTCCAGACGGCGGAGCGAAAAATTGCCGAGCTCGAAGGCGCCGAGGACTGCGCGCTGTTCGCGAGCGGGATGGCGGCAGCGACCAACTGCCTGCTCGCACTGCTCAAAAGCGGCGACCACGTGGCAATGACCTCCGATTGCTACCGCCGAACGCGACAATTCGTGATCTCGGTATTGAATCGATACCAAGTATCATCAACGCTGCTGGAACCGGGCGACTATTCGGCCCTGGAGGCGGCAATCGTTCCGAAGAAAACGCGGTTGATCATCTCCGAGTCGCCAACCAATCCCTATCTGCGCGTTACCGACCTTCGAAGGCTCGCCGAGATACGGGATCGTCACCCGGGCGTCCGGGTGATGATCGACTCGACGTTCGCCACGCCGATAAACCAGCGGCCGCTCGAGCTCGGCGCTGACCTGGTGCTTCACTCCGGCACCAAATATCTCGGCGGTCACAACGATCTTCTGGCCGGGGCGATCTGCGGCAAGTCGGGGATGGTGAGCGCGCTGAGGGATTTTCGCGGCGTGTTGGGCGGAACGCTTGATCCCCACAGCGCTTACTTGTTGATTCGCGGCATCAAGACGCTGGATCTCCGTGTTCGACGGCAGAACGAAAGCGCGCTTCGGTTGGCACAGTGGCTTGAAGCGCAGCCGTCGGTAGAGCGCGTTTACTATCCGGGGCTGCAGAGTCATCCGGATTTCAATATTGCTCGAGAGCAAATGCGCGGCTTCGGAGGCGTGGTGAGCTTTTTGGTGAAGGGCGGACTGGACGAGGCTTCGCGCGTGGTCGATGCCTGCCGCCTCGCGACGCTGGCGCCTTCGTTGGGCGGAGTTGAAACTCTGATCGAGCAGCCCGCCCTGATGTCCTATTACGAGCTGACCAGCGAAGAGCGGGCGGCGATCGGCATTCGCGACAACCTCATCCGTCTCTCGGTGGGAGTGGAGGACGTTGAAGATCTAATCGCGGATCTGTCGCAGGCGCTCGCTGCGGCCGGGACAGAGAGGCGCTAGCATGGGCGACGCTGGCTATCGGGTAATGAAGTTCGGGGGCTCGTCGGTGGGCTCGCCCGAGCGACTTCTGCGCGTCACCGACCTGATCGCGCGGCATCATCCCCGGGGCCCGCTGGCGGTGGTGGTCTCGGCAATGGGTGACACCACCGACATTCTGATCGAAGCCGCGCGCTTGGCGTCGCAGGGCGAAAGCGAGGCCGCGAAGTCGATCGCTGAGCGCGTCGGCGAGCGTGCGCTTTCCAATGCACGGCACGTCCTGGCGCATGCCGGTCGCGTTTCATCGCCCTCGCCGACCGCCGATCGGATCGCGCTCACGATAGACGGAGTCGTTGGCCCGCTCAAAGTTCTGCTGGAGGCGATCAGTTGCGTAAAAGAACAGACCAAGCAGATGCTGGATTCGGTGCTTTCCTTTGGCGAAAGGCTCAGCGCGCCGGTCCTCGCTGAGCTGTTGATCGCGCGCGGCCTACCTGCGCTTTTTGTCGACTCGAGGGAATGGACGAGGACCGACGATCGGTTTGGCGATGCGCTCGTCGATTGGGACGCGACGCGCGGTCGCATTGCAGCCCTGCAATCGGGTTGGCGCGACCGCATCGTGGTAACCACCGGGTTTCTCGGCCAGACAGGCGATGGGCGAACCACCACCCTGGGGCGAAACGGCTCCGACTACACCGCCACACTGCTCGCGCGCGGCCTCGGAGCCAACGAGGTGAACTTCTGGACCGACGTGCCGGGCGTGATGACTGCCGATCCAGAGCTGGTGGAGGACGCCTATCCGCTCACGAGATTGAGTTACATGGAGGCGCTCGAGCTGGCGAACTTCGGAGCGCGAATGTTCCACCCGCGCACGATGATCCCGCTCATCGAGTCGGGAATTCCTCTCCGGATTCTCAACACCATGCATCCCGACGGCGCGGGCACGTTGATCGATGCTTCGGGTGCGCAGGATCGAGAGCGGGCGACCTCGGTGACGTCCCTCGAGAATCTCGCCCTGCTGGACGTGGAGTGCCGGCGACTGTCGCAGCAAGTGCAGCTCAGTGGACGCGTGTTGCGGGCGCTCGACGGAGCGGGAATCACCGTTTGGATGGCCACGCAGTCGGCCCACGGTCAGGCAGTGGCGGTGGTGGTGCCGGCGATTCAGGTTCCTGGCGCAGAGGAGGCAATCCGCAACGAGCTTGCGCTGCAGCTGGAACGCAAGGAAGTGGAGCCGGTTCGCATTCGCGCTCCGATCACGCTGTTGACCCTCGTCGCAGAGGCGATGGGGCAGACTCCGGATGTCTCCGGTCGCTTCTTTCACGCCCTGGGGTCGGTGGGCATCAACGTTCACGCCATCGCCCAGGGAGCGAGCTCGCGCTCCGTGTCCTGCGCCATCGAGGCCGCCGATACCGCGGTGGCGGTCAGGACCGTTCACGCCACCTTCCACTTTGCCCACGAGGACGTGAGCCTGTTCATCCTCGGCACCGGCACCGTTGGTGGAGAGCTGCTGGCGCAGATAAAAAACCAGGTCGAGCATCTGAAACGCGACCAAGGGATCGCGCTGCGCGTCGTCGGCGTGTCTGACAGCCGGCGGTTGCTCTTCAGCGCGCGAGGCGTGGACCTGTCCTCTTGGGAAAAAACCCTGGAATCTGCGTCGCTGAGAGACCTTTCGCCTGCAGCGCCGGTGGGTATCCTGGATCAGCTTCAGCGACTCCCGCTGCCGGTGTTGGTGGATTGCACGGCGGCGGAAGGGATGGAGTGGCTCTACGAAGAAGCATTCCAGCGCGGCATCCACGTGGTCTCGGCGAACAAGAAACCCTTGACCATTCCTTGGGCGGCGCGACAGAGACTGGTGAAGACTGCGCGCGAGTACCATCGCGCCTATCAGTACGAGACCACCGTCGGGGCAGGACTGCCTGTGATCGAGACGCTGAAGGATCTGATCCGAACGGGGGACGAGATTCAGGTGATCGAGGGCTCGCTGTCCGGCACACTCGGATACCTGTGCAATGAGTTGATGAGCGGCGTTCCTCTTTCCCGTGCGATGTCAACCGCTCAGGCGCGAGGGTACACCGAGCCGCGGCCGCAGGATGACCTTTCGGGGATGGACGTGGCTCGCAAGGCTTTGATACTCGCGCGGGAAATCGGTTTGCCGCTTTCGCTCGAGGACATCCGCGTCGAGCCGCTCGTTGCGCCCGAGCTGATTGCCGAGGACTCTGTCGAGCGGTTTTTCGAACGGCTCGTCAGCCACGACGGCGAGGTGGAGAAACGGATGGACGCGCTTCGACGCGAGGGGCGTGTGCTCAGATACTTGGCCCGAATTCGCACTTCGACTCGCGACGCCTCGAGCGACCCGCGCGCTCAAGTGGGTCCAGTCGGGATCGAGGCGCGGCACGCGGCGACGCGTTTGCGAGGCGCAGAAGCATTCATCGCCTTCACCACGGCGCGCTATCAGGAGTATCCGCTGATCGTTCAGGGCGCCGGTGCCGGAGGAGCGGTAACCGCCGCCGGCGTGCTCGCCGACATACTGAAAGTAGCGCAGATGTTCCGCGGCAACTAGTTTCGTCGTGGTCCATTTTTTTTCGCCGCCTCAAAAAGGCGTGCTAGAGGCCGCACTACGACTCTGTCGGAGGACAAGCATGAAGACGTCAGCGTTTGGTCTGAGACTTGTCATTGGCGCATCGCTCCTCGGCACCGCGGCTTTCGCCCAAGACCCGAACATGCCGCCCACTGGTCCAACGGGGAGCAGCACACGGACCGAGGGAATCCATGGCCTCGAGCTCGGGGTCAGAGCAGGGTACGGCGTGCCCCTTGGTACGGGGGGCGACAACGTGAGTTTTTCAGACGGAATTAAGGGGATGATCCCGTTTTGGGCTGACGTCGGCTATCGAATCGACTCGAATTGGTACCTGGGTGGATTTTTCCAATTCGGCCTGGGTTTTGTTGGAAACAAAGTTCTTGCATGCAACGTTCCAGGAATCAGCTGCTCCGCGAATGATCTTCGCTTCGGGCTGAATATCCATTACCACATCTTGCCCAATCAAACGCTGGACCCCTGGGTAGGCCTCGGAGCTGGATATGAGATCGTGAACATCAGCGCCTCGGCTCAAGGAGCGAGCGCCTCGCTCTCGACGCGAGGGTGGGAGTTCGGAAACGCGCAACTCGGTCTTGATTACAAGTTTTCGTCCTCGTTTGGAGCTGGACCATTTGTCACATTTACCGTCGCACAATTTTCAGACCAAAGTGCATCGGTGAACGGGCAGGATGTTCCAGGCGCTGGAATCATGAACAAAGCCATACACGAGTGGTTGATCTTTGGGCTTCGAGGAGTGTTTGATCTGAGCTTCGACTGAGGTTGCCGGCCAAACCCACCGCCGGCCCGTCTAAAATGGACAGCTGGTCGGGTCGCCTACGACGGTCGGGTTTTCCCACGGCTTGTTGGAGTAGGTGACCAGGTACTGCGCGTCCCAGCATTCGTAACCCCTAGCTCCAAAGAAAAAACCGGCGAGGCCCGCCTGGTCGGCGCGC
>DATFTC010000379.1:0-2975 GCA_035262305.1 Myxococcaceae bacterium
AAACCATCGGAACGCCTTCCATTGCTTTTGGTTCGAGGATGAGAACAACTGGAACGCTTTCCATTGCCTTGGCTCTAGCGCTCCCGGCAGCGGGGCGCGCCACCAGCCTGAGTGACGAATTGGGAGTCGGTACATCTCAGACGACTCCCATCAACCCCAGGTCTGGGTACCTCTACGACCGTATAACAGGGGTTTTTGATCTAGCGGACCCGCTTTCACTGCGCTTAGAAGCAATCGGAACGCACGATTTCGCGACCTCCCCGCAGCACGGCGCACACTTCCAACTTGTTGGACGCGAGATCTTTTCAGCCTCCGCCGGCTTGGACTGGGAGGTCAGCGATCATGTGTTCTTATACGGCGAGGGTTTTTTCTCGCCAACCTCGACTAGCTCTTCGGATGCTCCGGTGCCATTCGGTCCAACCAACCAGGCAGATGCCTTGATCAACGCTACCAGCTCTGTCCATGGCTTCTTAGCAAAGGTTGGTTACGACACGGCGGGCGACTCAGACTATGAAACGATGGTTGATGGCAGTCTCTCGCTGGTGCACTACTCGAGCCGGCAGAGTGTTACTGCCGTTGAAACTGACAGCGGTCCAGTAGACATCCAGAGCGTGATCGATTCTTGTAACCTTACGCAGCAAGGCGGCTGCGACGAGTACGTCAATGCGGCAACTCGGCAGGGCGTGGAGCTGAACCAGTACCGGGCCTCTGCTTCTGTTACGGAGACCATCCACCAAACAGACCTCAGTTTGGGCGGCGCTTATTATTGGTATGATCACGATCCCACGACGCTGGGGTACTTCAGCCTAGCGACAGTCGGTCGGAGCTTTGCGACAAGCTCTGGACTGCCTTCACTCGCACCACTGCGCTACACCGTGCGCCCTGGTCTCGGCCGCTCTTTCGGCGCGATGAGGGTCGATCTGTGGTACCAGTATGGGCGGTACGTAATACATGAAGAACAAAGTCACGGGGCCGGGCTAAAACTTCAATACAGATTCGGCCGCGCCTTCTCGGCTTGGCTCAGGCTCGACGCTCAAGACGACTTCGACCGGCAGCAGAATGACACCACTGTTTCCGCGCTCATCGTCATCGGGCTAAGGGGCCGATTCTAGTCAAACGCATCTTGGGTCGCTGTGACAAAGATGCACGTCTACCAGCGCCATCGCTGACGGGACGACGTGTTAACCGTTCGACAAGCCACAGGAATAGCCTGGATACAATGTTCGCCACACATCGAAACCATCGGTTTCTAATGGCACTGAATCTGCACGGCTGTAGGGTAGACAAGGAAAGGAAGGTACACTGCCTTTGGAAATGACCATCGAACACTGAATCTGCAGGGCTGTAGGGCAAACAAGGAAAGGAAGGTACACTCCCTTTGGAAATGACCATCGAACGCGGCCGTTCTCTAAATGCCTTGAAGAGTTACCTCGCCGAAATCAAAGACTACGAGCTCCTGTCCGCAGAGAAGGAATTAGAATTGGCGTACCAATTACGGGCGGGCAATCAGCAAGCCGGGCACCACCTGGTGACTTCGAACTTGAGATTCGTGGTCAAAATCGCACGCCAATATCGCTCCCATGGAATCGGGCTCGCGGATCTCATTCAAGAAGGGAACCTTGGATTGATGAGAGCGGTGCAAAGATTCGACCCCAACAAGGGAATCCGGCTCATTTCCTACGCGGTGTGGTGGATCCGAGCTTTCGTTCAAAACCACATTATCCGGAGCTGGTCGTTGGTGAAGCTTGGTACCACTCAAGCCCAGCGCAAGTTGTTTTGTTCGTTGGCAAAAACGCGTCGTCACCTGGAAAAGCTCGGCGAGGATCCCGAGCATTGCGACGCTGAGAAAATCGCTCAGCTGTTGAATGTAAGCCCCGGAGAGGTGGCGGAGATGCAGCTGCGCATGAGTGGACGCGACTCCTCGCTCGAGGATCGAGTTGGGCGCGGCGGCGAAAGCGATGGTGCAACGCTGGCTCATTTCCTCGCTTCCCCCCAAATGTCGCAAGAGGAGGGATACGCGAACAAGGAGGAAGCGGCATTGATAGGCGCGCACGTTCGGACGGCGATCAGCCGCCTCGACCACCGGGAGCGCTACATCATCGAACAGCGCGCGATGGCCGATCGAGCGATGACCCTGAAGGAAGTGGGAGACCATTTCGGCTTTTCTCGGGAGCGTGCGCGGCAAATAGAGATCCGGGCCAAGGAAAAGCTGCACAACCAGCTCCAACAGGTGTGCAAGCTCGCCGCCTAACGTAAAGTCGGCGTCCAAGCCAAAGGGTACTGGGTCGCGCCTGGCGGACTTCTTACCCGCCCTCGACAGTGCGTGGGGGCGTCGGCTCCGGCGGAACGTTGAGCAGACTTTCCGGGAAGAGCTCCACCAGGTAGGCGACGATGTCGCGGACACCGACCACTCCCACCGGGGTCCGATCCGGCTTGACCAGCGGCAGGTGCCGGTAGCCTTCCAGGCTCATGTGGTGGAGGGCGAACGCGATCGAGCAATCCTCGGGAAGAGTGAAGGGATCCGGGGTCATCACCTTCGACACCGGGACCTTCTGCAAATCCATCGCAACGCCAGCCACTTTCTTTAAGACGTCGCGCTCGGTGAAGATGCCGGCCAGCTTACCGTTCTCGACGATCAGCGCCACCCCGACGCGCTTTTCGTTCAAAGCGCGAATCGCGTCCGAGATCGACGTCGACATGGGGAGCAGGAGCGCCGGGCGCCGCGGCACTTTGCTCAAGGGCTCGCTGAATACCGCGCCGCGAATCTCCCGATCATCGTCGTAGGCTTCTTCGAATTCGCTCGACCTTTCGTTCACTGCCGTCAGACTCGTCACATCCGCACCAGGCATGTCTTCCCCCAACTGCGAGAGAATCGCGTAGTGTACCGAGCCGAGGCCCGGCTTGCCAAGCGGGGACCTTCCCGCACCCTAGGTGGATGCTCGTTCGGACGGTTTGCGCGCGACCAGCGAGGGGGC
>DATFTC010000380.1:0-22720 GCA_035262305.1 Myxococcaceae bacterium
ACTCAGGTTGACGCCAGTCAGCGGGACCTCGGTGCAAATACCCCCGCCTGCGCTATCGGCGTTGATGACCTGGATTCGATCTTTTCCCACGATTAACCGCCTCGTGTCTGCAGTCCCGAATGGCAGCTGAATGTCTCCGCCTGGACTCCTCACGGGGAGGTCGCGAAAACCGGTAATGACCCCCTGGTAGGTAACTGCAACAAACTCATCCACTGCCGCGCCGAGCGCGACCTGTATTCCCGGATAAGGAATGGCGACATCTGTTGACTGGCCGGGCATCGGTCCGGGAACGTACGTGCTCGCAGAACCGGCGGCGAGCAGGTTACTTGTAACGTCGTAGTAACCGAGAGCGCTCGCATAGGCTCCAGCCTGAGCGAGGGTTTTGTAGTTGATGAGATTGAGGTTGTTTGCATCGAAGAAATAGATCAGTCCGCTGCCGGTGGTCACGACGCCCAGCAGAGCGAAGGTTTGAACTGTTTGGCCGGTGGTGACGAGCGCGATTCCAGGCTTCACTTGGGAAAGAGGCGGCGACAAAGAGAGCGCTGAAATCTGTCCCAAACCGAAGCGAATCGCCAGCATCGGTGCTCCGCTGCCGTCCAACGAGCGCATGGTGAAGCGCGGCGAGCTCTCCAGTCCATCGACGGCGATGATCCCCGGGCAGTCGGTGCTCGTTCCGCAGGTGTCCTCGTCGAGAATGCCAAAGATGCGCGCCCCCGCGCGCACGACAGCGGGATTGCCCGCCGTGTTCGGATCATACGCAGTCGCATGCGTCGCCAGCTGCCGCACCGGCGTCGGGAACTGAAGCGCCCACTGCTGTCCGCGCTGCTGGGAGGTTTCTAGAATGATGGTACGGCCATTGGGACTTCCCGGAACACGGCTGGCCACTGCGACGCGATTGTTCGGTAGCACAACGATGGACGACACCGCCTCGCCGACGGTCGATCCGCCCGCGCCGTAGCCCAGCGGCATTGGCTCGTCGGGCTCTGCGCTCATCCGCCCGGTGATTGGATCTGCGGGAGGAATCGAGCGCTTCCAGAGGCTGCCCTGAGATCCGTTCCAGGTCGCGAAGTACAAGGTGCTCGGTTTGGTCGGATCGCCGCCCGCGGGCGCGCGCGCGGCAATCGCGGTCACGATTCCGGATGCGATCAGGCGTTTGAGCTCGACCAGCTGGGTATCTCGCCGGGTTCCAACGACGGAGATCTCGGCGGAAGCTGCTCCTTGCACATAGACATACGGGTTGTACGTCGTGTCGTCGACGTCCCCCGCGGCGTTGTAATCGATATCCCGCGCCAGAGTGGTCGGCGAATCGAGGACTGGGATCGAAAGGGGCTCGAGCGGATTGGGCGCCCGCACGAAGTCCCTCGTCGAGATCCGCAGATCGAGGGCGCGCAGCTCCGACGCACCGGGCGACGTGACGAACAACAGGTCGTTCACCACGACGAGCGAATTGGTCCCGACGATATGCGCTGGGGGCGGCACGGCCGTCTGATTGCAGCCGACGATTCCAAGCGCGGCCGCAGACATAAGCAGAAGTCTTCTCATGGCGTGCCGGTGTTGACGCAGGAAGCGTCACTCTCCTGAAGAAGGCAGGTCTGGGCTCGTCCCAGGTGCGCAACGAGCTGCGCGCGCTCCGGATGGGTCAGATCGCTGATGTCGATCACTGCGATCCTCCCATCACCGAAGTCGCTGACGAAGATTCGAGCACAAGGCACTGGCGGAGAACCCACCGCGCCTTGGCAAGTTTGATTGGGGCCGGACTGCACGGCAATCCCGAAGGGCTGAGAGCCCACGCCGGTGATCTGGGTGACTATCCGTCCGACGTCGTCGTCGTAGATGCTGACCACGCCGGCAGTGGACGAGGTAACGACAACCAAATCGCCGCGCTGCTGCCGGGGAATCACCTTGACTTGATTTGGCCCGTCCGGGAGCGTCAAAGCACGCGCGACTGTCAACACCGGAAGGGCAGCCATGGGATCGGCGATGTTGACCACGACCAATGACTCCGGACTGCGCCCGGCCACATAGAGGCGCCGCTCGTTCGTGCCAATGGCGATGCCCCTGGATTCCAGCGTTTGAAAGGCGGTCTCGAGGAAGGAGTCGTAGACCGTCGCGCTGCCATCCGAAGGCGCGAGGTTTCGCTGATCGAGCGAGAAAACCACCGTGCCGGACGCAGTAATGTAGCGGCTCGAGAGGTAGGCGTACCGGCTGCCCAGGGCCACCGAGGAGGTAATCGGGCAGCCGACGAGGGCGCATTGATTGCGAAGCGAAAGGAAGCTCTTCTCGTCGATGACGGGATCCGTCGCGCTCAGGTGCACGACGTAGGTCTCGAGAAGCTGATTGCTTTTGGGCGGTGAATCGGCTGCTTTCAGATGAGTGACGAAGACGTCCCCGCTGCCTGCGGAGGAGACGGCGACTCCGATGGGTTCCGGCGCGCGCGGCTTTCCGCCGCCCACTCTTTCCAGAGCGGTCAGCGAGAAGGACGGGTCGACGCAGTTGTTGCCACCCTGCAGGCAGGTCACCGACGTACCCAATGCGTCGACCATCTCCAGCAGGTCGCCTTCGGCTCGCGTAGGAATGAACAGTCGAATCGGACAATCGGGCAGCGCGCCTCCACCTGAATCGACGCAGTCGTGGCGCGGATTGCCGGACGCATCCTGGGGGATGTACGCCGCCATTTCTCCGGCAAAACTTTGGATGAACACCTGACTGAAGTCGGATCCGAGATTTTGGAGCTGCACCGGGCCTGAGGGAGAAACGCCCGGGCCAATCGGCGGCAAGCCCGACACCGAGGAGAGCCTTACGACGGAGAGCGAGCCCGAATCGAAGCGCTTGTCGTAATTCGCGCTCGCCACGTACAAGTGACCTTCCTTTGCAGGTCCAAACTCTTGGTAGACAATGCCGCTGGGGAAGTAGAACGCGTCGCTGGGTGGCAGGCGAGCGTTGGTCGACGGCGCGCAGGCGGTGGCAACAACGAGCAAGGCGAAGATGACTAGGGGTTTCATCCGGCAGCCTCTATTTGAAGCTTTGAAAAATCGGCTACCTCATTGAAGAGGGCGCGGATTTCCCGAAGGAGTGAAATCCGATTGGCCCGCAGGGCCTTATCCTCGGCCATCACCATTACTTTGTCGAAGAACGCGTCGACCGCTCGTTTCAGTCCCGCGATCTCGCGCAGTGCGCCTGCGTAGTCGTCGGACGCGAGCCTGCTCCTCACCGAGGCGCGCGTCTCGAGCAGAGAGTGATGGAGATGGCGCTCGGCCGGCTCGACGAGCCTGGTTGGATCGATCGGGCCAGCCAAGTCCTTTCCTTGTTTCTCGACTATGTTCGCCACTCGCTTGAAGGCCACGGCGAGCGGAACGAAGTCCGGCCGTCCCACGAGCTGCGAAAGAGCCTCAAGGCGCTTCCGGGCAGCGACAAGATCGTCAAACCCGGAGCTGAGAATTGCTTCCACCGCGTCTGCCCGGTGACTCTCAGACCAGAGGGCTTTGAGTCGCCCTCGGAAAAAATCCAAGACCTGATGGCCGGGCCCGGTTTCCGACGGCTTCCGCTTGAGGTCGGCGATCTTGAGCCCGAGCAGCGCTAAAGCTTGGGACACTGCGCTGGAAAGCGAAAACCGATACCCCCTGCCAAGAACGATGTTGATCACCCCCAAACACGCCCGCCGGAGTGCAAACGGGTCCGCCGCACCGGTGGGACTCTTGCCGATGGCGAAGATGCCGCAGAGGGTGTCGAGCCGGTCGGCGATCCCGATCAATGCGCCCGCGTCGTGCGTCGGCAGGACATCATTCGCGCCCCTCGGCAGATAGTGCTCGAAAATCGCGAGAGCGACCTCGGGGGACTCTCCACTCGCCAGTGCATACTCCCGTCCCATCGTACCCTGGAGCTCCGGGAATTCGCCGACCATTCCGGTGACGAGGTCCGCCTTGGAGAGCGTAGCAGCGCGTTCGATCGTCTGGCGGAGCACGTCGCCCTTGCCGATCATCTTCGCCAAAAAGAGCGCCAGATCGCGGATTCGTTCCACCTTCTCCGCATAACTTCCGAGCTTACCCTGCCACACCACGCGGCGGAGCTTCTCCACTCGATCGCCGAGCGGGAGCTTGCGATCCTCATCAAAAAAGAAACGGCCGTCTGCCAACCGCGACCGCAGCACCCGCTCATAACCCACGAGCGACTCCCTGGCATTGCGCACTGGTGTATTCGAGACGGCGATGAACTTAGCGACCAGCTTCCCAGAGGAATCGGTGAGTGAAAAGTACCTTTGGTGGCTTTTCATTTCCTGGACCAGGACCTCGCGCGGCAAGTCCAGGTAGCGCTCGTCAAAGCTCCCGATCACTGGATGAGGCTCCTCAACCAGGTTTGTCACTTGATCGAGGAGGTCGGGATCGGAGATCAGCTGGGCACCCGCGCTTTGCGCAGCGACGCGAAGAGCTTCCTCCAAGACCGCGCGGCGCCGCGCGAAGTCAACAATGACGTGCGCCTTCTCCATCGCCGCCTCGTAATCCGCCGGTGCGCGCAACTCGATCGCCTGCGGCGCCAGAAACCGATGGCCTTGGGATGTTCTTCCGCTGCGGACATCGCCGAACACCAGCGGAAGCACCTCCTCTCCGAGCAGCGCGACGAGCCAGTGCACCGGTCGGGCGAAGCTTTGTTCGACATCGCCCCAGCGCATCGACTTCTTGAAGCCGATGGCATGCACCGCGCCGGCGAGAATCTCGGGCAGGATGGCGCGGGCGGCCCTGCCCTTCTCCTCCACCAAAGCCGAGACGTATTCGCCCCTTGCCGTCTGAACACGCCGCAGCGAGCTCGCTGAGAGGTTCAGCCCGGAAGCGAACTTCTCCGCCGTCTGCGTCGGCTTGCCCTCGCGGTCGAAGGCGGCCTTGGCGGGTGGCCCAATCACTTCGCGCGACATGTCCGCGCTCGCATCTGCCACTCTCTTGATTTGCACCGCCAATCGCCTCGGGGTCCCGAATGAGCGCGCCTCGCCGTGAGCCAAGCGGGCTTCCGCGAGCCGCTCGACGAGGGACTTACGCAAGTCCTCAACGGCGCCCAGGATGAAGCCCGCTGGGATTTCTTCGGTCCCGATCTCCAGCAGCAGATCGCTAGCCACCCGCGCGCCCCTCGGGCTTCTGAAAACTCACGGCCTTCCAGTACTCGGACGCCGGTTTACCCTCGAGAGGCGGCGGATGCTCACCGACCCTCCAGTTTGTTTTCAACAGCGGGTATCCCAGCTGCTCTCGCACTCGGAGATAGCCTTCTGCGCAGGCCCGCGCGTTGTCGCGCACGCGCTTGATGAAGTTTGCGCGCTCGGTTACTGAAATGGCGCCGCGAGCCTCCAGCAGGTTGAAGACGTGCGAGCACTTGAGTGCGTAGTCGTACGCCGGGAGCGGCAAATCCTTGAGTAGAAGCTGCTGGCATTCCTTTTCGAAGGCGTTGAAGGCGGAAAAGAGCATCTCGGGATCAGACGCTTGAAAGGCGTAGATACTCATTTCAACTTCATTGCGGTGAAAGATCTCCCGGTACTTGATGCCTTTGCTCCACTCGAGGTCGAAGACGCTTTCCACATCCTGCAAGTAAGTGCAGATTCGCTCGAGCCCGTAGGTCAGCTCCGCCGACACCGGCCGGCACTCGAACCCGCCGCACTGCTGAAAGTAAGTAAACTGGGTGATCTCCATTCCATCGCACCAGACCTCCCAGCCCAGACCCCAAGCACCGAGCGTAGGAGCTTCCCAGTCGTCCTCCACGAAGCGGATGTCGTGTTCAAGCGGATCAATTCCGAAAGCGCGGATCGAGTCGAGGTACAGCTGCTGCACGTTCTTGGGCGCTGGTTTGAGGATCACCTGGAACTGGTGGTGCTGAAACAGGCGATTCGGATTCTCGCCAAATCGGCCGTCGGCTGGGCGGCGCGAGGGTTGGACGTAGCCTGCGTTCCACGGCTCGGGGCCAAGCGCGCGCAGGAAGGTGGCCGGATGCATCGTTCCGGCGCCCACTTCAAGGTCGTAGGGCTGGACGATGATGCAGCCTTGGTTCGCCCAGTGGTGCTGCAGCCGGAAAATGAGATCCTGGAAGTACATCAACTCGTGGCGGCGCAAGGACAAGGTCCGCGCGGGAAGCTGGTCATCGCATAGGACATCGGCTTCTTCGACGTCTCCTGGTTAGCACGAAACCGCGGCAGCTGATGCTGAAAAACTCGGCTTGACCAGGGTTGTCAATCGAGCCCGACCTGGGTCATGAAGGCGACGCTCCGGAGCTGACGGCCGATGTGATGGGCGATGAAGGTATTGAGCAACTCTCGCGCTTTTTGGCGAACTACGGGTGAAAGCGGCGACCGCTCGCCCGCCTGGATCGCGCACATCGATCGCACCAGCTGAGCCGAAACGGGAATCGCGCCGCGCGCCCGGTGCGAGCAGGCGGCGCAGACTGCGCCGCCGTGGTGCGGGTCGAAGCGGGGCTCGTCGCCCGGTGGCCTGCCGCAGAGCGCGCACTGATCAAACCGCGGCATCAATCCCGCATGAGCCAATGCATCCAGCTCAAAGGCAATCACCGAGCTGGGG
Source organism: Myxococcaceae bacterium (assembly GCA_035262305.1). Lineage (GTDB taxonomy): Bacteria > Myxococcota > Myxococcia > Myxococcales > Myxococcaceae > DATFTC01. The sequence goes on from DATFTC010000380.1 coordinate 6,549, forward strand.
CCGGCCGCCCTCTCGTTGAGCAGGTGCAGGTGGTCGACGAGCAGGGCAAACAGCGCCGGGTGCGGCTCGCGGTCGCGCACCAACTCACGGCATAGCTCGAGGCAGTAAAGCGCGCGAGCGATTAATGGAAGGTCTTCGCGGATGCGCGCGAACGCCTGGTGAATATCGGCGCCGTCGAGGCGGAAGGTATCTCCGTGGCGCTCGACCAACCGCGCCCGAACGAGCGTGAAGGGTTGCAGCGCGCCGGCAAATCTCCGCCTGCTTTTCCGCGCACCTGCGGCAAATGCCGTCAGCTTGCCATGATTTTCAGTAAGCAGCGTCACCAGCCGATCCGCATCGGAATAGTCCAGAGTGGAAAGGACCACCGCCTGTTCCTCGAAACGCTCCATCGCGCTTCAAAGGTGCCGCGGCAGGTGAAGGACGCCCTTTAGGGCAAGCGTGGTGAACACTGCGAGCAGCAACAGCGCAATGACAATCAGCGGCCAGGCCAGCCGCGGCGCGTCCCGGGAGGCTTCGGTCGTTTCGGACTGGCGCTTGCCTTGGAGGCTCTTATCGATTTCCTCAAAGCGGAGAACCGCCTCCTGACTCTCCATGCCGATCACTTGAGCGTACGCGCGGATGTAATTGACCACAAAGATGCGCTCCGGGAGTCGCTCCACCTCGCCGCTCTCGAGCGCGGCGAGAAGATTGACAGGGATCTTCGTCGCGGTAGCGACATCCGCCCGCGATACGCCGCGCAGCTCCCGCTGTTGAGCGAGATATCGACCAAAATCTGCGTAATCCAATTTAGTGCAGCTGCTCCATCAACTTACGGCACTCGTTTTTCAATCCCTCATTGGTGGACTTCGTTAGACAGGTATTGAAGTCCTGCCTGGCTGCCTCGCGCCGGCCGAGCTTCGCCAAGCAGGATCCCTCGCGAAAGTAGGCCTCCGCGACCTCCGGGCAGTGCTCTCGATAACTCGCGAACTGCCGACAGGCATCTTCCATCTGGCCGGTCTCACTCTGGATGATTCCCAGGTTCCGATATCCCTGGCAAAACTTGGGTTCAAGGGTCACCGCAGCTCTTATATGATCCACGGCCATCCTGGTATCCCCCTTCTTGTAGAGCGCCCAGCCGAGGTTTCCCTCGGCGAAATGAGGCGTTGGGTAGCGCATGTCGTTGAGCGCGTCTTCGAACAACTTGATCGCCTCGTCGTATCGGCCCTGCTGCGACAAGACGACGCCGAGGTTGACCTTGGCTTCGGAGTAAGTGGGGCGGATCTCCAGCGCCTTGTTGAAGTGCGCAATGGCATCGTTGGGCTTGCCGAAGGCGTTGCTGAGCAGCAGCGCGATCGCGTTGTGCGCCTCGGCGAACCCGGGATCGAGGTTGAGCGCAGCTTCGAACTCTGCCAAGGCGCCGCGCATGTCTCCTGCCTGTTGGGCGTTGATCCCGAGGTTGTAATGGATTTCCGCTCCTTGCTGCTCCTTTTCCGTCGGCACATGCCGGCAACCGGCCGCGATGAGTGGAACCACCAGGAGAAGCTTACGAGCGACCCGCATCTTCATCGATAGTTCGCCTCAAAAAGAAGAGAATACCTTCCCAATCAGTTTCGCGAACGGGCTGGCCGTCTCGACCGAAGACGGCTCACTGTGCGGCGCTGCCGGAGCCGGCCGCAGGTCTCGCTTGAATACCGGCAGAGCTCGCAGCAACTCCTTTTGCGCTTCGGGCTTGAGCGCCCGGAAGTTCATCGTGTCCATCATGAACCCCATCGACTCGACGAAGGCGATCGCCTCATTCTCCTCGCGCCGGTACTCCTCGTTGGTCGCGGGGCGGCGACGCGAGGCATAGATCGCACAGTCGGGCACCTCTGCGAGGTAGAGATAAACGTAGACCGAGAATCCGCTTTGACCGCGCAGCGACACGATATATGCCTGGGCCGGACCAGCCTGCTTCCCGGGAATAGCCACGTGCGGCGAGTTGAGCGACTGTTGCAGCTCGACGATCTGATCGCGGCCAGCGGGGACGGCTCGCAAGCTTTCATCGAACAAGAACACGTCTGTTCACCGGGTACCCACGGCTTAGCCGAGGCGTCACCTTGCATCCGTCCCTTGGCGGAAGCAGACAGGCAGCTCGGGAACGGCAGTGGGTGCGCAGCACGACCTAAAGAGAATACGACTTATCGCAGGGAATACGAGGGCACACAAGAAACCGACGGAGCATATCGCGCTATCGGTTCGACAGCTCGTCGCGCTCGGCCATCGCCCAATCGCCCTGCAGCCCCTCTCCTTCGCGGAAGCGTCGAAAATCGCGCCGAACCAGGCGGGGATATCTCCGAAATAGATCCATCCCGCGGTTTCGCATCGCTCGCATGATGCGCGCCGGACCCGCATTGTAGGCCATCAGCGCCACATCCAAGTCGCCGAAGCGGTCCTGCAGGCTGCGAAGGTACCGGACGCCGAGGCGCGCGCACAACGCCGCGTCCGCCTCGACTTCTGCTCGCGTCAGCCGCAGTCCCTCCTTTTTGGCCAGGAAGTAGAGCGTGCTCGGCTTGATCTGCATCAGTCCGCGGGCGCCCTTTGGTGATACGGCGTCCTCTTCGAAGTCCGATTCGACATCGATGATGGCCAGTATGAGAAGCGGGTCATAGCCTGCCCTCATCGACTCCTCCGCGATGGCAGCTCCCAGTTGGCGCCTCAGCGTCAGCCCCAGCTCTGGGGCCCTTTTGGTCAGCACTCCGTCGATCAGCAGGGCATCGGGGCTCAGATCGTCGTTTCGCGCGACCTCGATGTGTTTGGCAGGCATCGCTCCGCTGATCTGCGCAGAGACCGCCAGGGCGAGCAGGCCGAAGATCGGCAGCTTCCCGCAGCCTAAAGAGATCGCATGCAGCAGCTGAAATGCCTTCCTCATACGCTCGGGATACCCCAACATGTGCGCGGCCAGAAGCGGCGCTGGCCGAAGGTCGTATGCTCGCTTACACAGCAAGCAACCTAGAGGAGACCAGCATGGCACGGCAAGGGGGAGGAGAAAAGGCCCCAAGCCCGCCTATCATGAACCTCAACCTACTAATTTAATTTGGTTTTGTTGCGGAGAGGGCGTCCAACTTCTTGGAGATCTTAGCCAGCTTGCGGCTGATTCGCTCTACCTGCCCCCTGGAGGCTACGCCGACAGCATCCATGACGTGTTCTTGCAGTTTCTCTAACCGCAGAGAACGAACGGATAACGTGAGCTGACGTACACGCTCTGTCCAGTGAGCGCCTCGCAAGCGAGTTTGTAGGCGAAGGCCTCGCAGGGCACGCGATGCTCTTCCTTGGAGGGAATCAAGCGTCTTCCGGGCTTGACCGATTCGCGCCTCGGCGTCCTGTCGAAGAGAGCTGAATGTACCTGCGTTAATCTTCATCCTCCGCTCCTCTGAGTGGATTTGCACGAGCTTATAACGCACTGCGTAAAATAATTCAAGCAGTCCGCCGCAGCGCGTCAGGATGGCCTACTGTCCTGGCTCGGGCGATGGTTAGGCAGCGTCGCTGCCGGTGCTGCTTTGCGGCAGCTCAGCGGGTATCGGGGGCGGCGGCGGAAGCATCTCGCCGTGGGTCGCGGCAAGGGCGGCCTCCATGTGCTGGATCTCGTCCGCCGGGCTCTCTACCTCGATGTCCAGGTGCTTGTACTGCGGCAATCCGGTCCCCGCCGGAATCAGGCGGCCCATGATCACGTTTTCCTTCAAGCCGCGCAGGTAATCGACTTTGCCGTTGATCGCCGCCTCGGTGAGAACCTTGGTGGTCTCCTGGAAGGAGGACGCCGAGATGAACGATTCGGTCGACAGCGACGCCTTGGTAATTCCCAGTAGCAGCGGCTCTCCAACCGCCGGGCGCTGACCGGCAGCCATGACCTTCTCGTTCTCCTCCTCGAAGACCCACTTCTCCACCTGCTCGTCGACGAGGAAATTGGTGTCGCCCACATCGGTGACGCGCACCCGTCGCAGCATCTGGCGAACAATCGTCTCGATGTGCTTGTCGTTAATCTTCACGCCCTGGAGACGATAGACCTCTTGCACCTCGTCTACGAGATAGCGGGCCAGCTCCTTCTCCCCCAGCACCTTGAGGATGTCGTGCGGATTGGCCGCGCCGTCCATCATCGGCTCGCCCGCCTTGACTCGATCGCCCGCGTGCACGCTGATGTGCTTGCCCTTGGAGATCAAGTACTCCTTGGCGAGATCGGTCCTCAGCTCGCCATTGACCTCGGGCGTGATGATCAGCTTCCTCTTACCTTTGGTGTCCTTGCCGAAAGACACGACGCCGTCGATTTCGGCGATCACTGCATGGTCTTTTGGCTTGCGAGCCTCGAACAGCTCGGCGACGCGCGGAAGGCCGCCGGTAATGTCCTTCGTCTTGGTGGTCTCGCGCGGCACCTTGGCGATCACCTCGCCGGCGGTTATCTCGTCGCCGTCGTTGACGGTGAGAATCGACCCTTGCGGCAGGTGATAGCTCGCTGGTTGTTCGCTGGGTAGGAGCTTGATCTCGCCTTTTGCGTCGCGAATGGAGATCCGCGGCCGCGCCTCTGGGTCCTTCGACTCGACGATGGTCTTGCGAGATAGGCCGGTCACCTCGTCCAGGGTCTCGCTCATCGTGACGCCTTCGATGATGTCGTCGAACTTCACCGTGCCGCCCACCTCGGTCAGCAGCGGCATCGCGAAAGGATCCCATTCGGCGATCAGCGAGCCCGGCTCGACCTTCTGGCCCTCTTTCAACAGGAGCTTTGCTCCATAGATGACCTGGTACCGCTCTCTCTCTCGGCCGGAGTCGTCGACGATCACTACTTCGCCGTTCCGGTTCATCACCACCAGCGTCCCATCGGCTCGCTTCACCGTTGCCAAGTTGGAGAACTTGACCGTGCCGGCGTAGCGGTTCTCCAGCGATGACTGCTCGGCGCGCCGAGTTGCCGCTCCGCCGATGTGGAACGTCCGCATCGTCAACTGTGTACCGGGCTCGCCGATCGACTGAGCGGCGATGACTCCCACCGCCTCGCCGATGCTCACCTTGCGCCCGCGGGCAAGGTCGCGGCCGTAGCACTCGACGCAGATTCCCCGCTTGGCCTGACAGGTGAGAACGGAGCGGATTCTCACCCGATCCAGACCCGAGTTCTCAATCTTGGCGACGCGGTTTTCGTCGATCTCTTCGTTCGCTCGAACCAAGACCTCCCCGGTGAGCGGGTCATGGATATCGTCCAGCGCAACTCGGCCCAGGATGCGCTCGCCCATCGGCTCGATGATCTCGCCGCCTTCTACCAACGCGCCGATGTACAGGCCGTCCATCGTTCCGCAATCGTATTCGGTGATGATTGCGTCCTGAGCGACGTCGACCAGACGACGCGTGAGGTAGCCGGAGTTGGCCGTCTTGAGCGCGGTGTCCGCCAATCCCTTGCGCGCTCCGTGGGTGGAGATGAAGTACTGGAGCACCGACAGCCCTTCGCGGAAGTTGGCGGTGATCGGCGTCTCGATGATTTCGCCCGACGGCTTGGCCATCAGACCTCGCATCCCCGCGAGCTGGCGAATCTGCTGGGCGCTGCCTCGCGCCCCCGAATCGGCCATGATGTAGATCGGGTTGAAGGACGGCTGCTTGCGCGTCTCGCGCTTGCCCTCGTCGTTGACCCCCGAGACTTCCTCTTGCGAGATCTGCTGCATCATCTCGCCGGCCACCTTTTCGGTGACCTCGGCCCAGATGTCGATCACCTTGTTGTACCGTTCGCCGTCGGTGATCAAACCCTCGAGGTACTGATTTTCGATCTCGGTGACTTCCTTGCGCGCGTAGTCGAGGAACTCCTGCTTGCGCTGGGGGATCACCATGTCCTTGAGCGCGATGGAGATGCCCGCCTTGGTCGCGTGCGCGTAACCGAACGTGCGAATCCGGTCGGCGAGTAGAACGGTCTCCTTCTCACCGGTGAGCCGGTAGCAAGTGTCGATCAGGTTGCCGAGTTGTTTCTTGTCGAGCACCTTGTTGATCGCGTCGAACCCGACCTTTCGAGGAACGATTTCCCAGAGCAGAACCCGGCCGACCGTGGTGTCCTTGCGGACGCCTTCGATGCGGCACTTGATTTTCGCCTGGAGCTCAACCTCGCCGTGATCGTACGCGGCGCGCACTTCCTCGGGAGAGGCGAACACGTGCCCCTCTCCTCGCGCGAACTCGCGCGGGCGCGTCATGTAGTAGATCCCGAGAACCATGTCCTGGGTGGGAACGATGATCGGCTTGCCGTTCGCCGGGCTGAGAATGTTGTTGGTGGACATCATCAGCACGCGAGCCTCCATCTGCGCTTCGATGGAAAGCGGCACGTGGACTGCCATCTGGTCGCCGTCGAAGTCCGCGTTGAAAGCGGCGCAGACCAGCGGGTGGAGCTGAATCGCCTTGCCCTCGATCAGCACCGGCTCGAACGCCTGCATTCCCAGGCGGTGCAGAGTGGGCGCGCGGTTGAGCAGCACCGGGTGCTCGCGGATCACTTCCTCGAGAATGTCCCAGACCTCCGGCCGCTCTTTCTCCACCATCTTCTTGGCGCTCTTGATGGTGGTGACGTACCCCTTCTCCTCGAGCTTGTTGTAGATGAAAGGCTTGAACAGCTCGAGTGCCATGATCTTGGGCAAGCCGCACTGGTGAAGTTTTAGCTCGGGCCCGACGACGATCACCGAACGGCCGGAGTAATCCACCCGCTTGCCGAGCAGGTTTTGACGGAAACGCCCCTGCTTGCCCTTGAGCATGTCCGAAAGCGACTTCAGCGGCCGCTTGTTTGGCCCGGTGATCGTCTTGCCGCGCCGGCCGTTGTCGAACAGCGCGTCGACCGCTTCCTGAAGCATCCGCTTCTCATTGCGGATGATGATGTCCGGCGCGTTGAGCTCCTGGAGCCTCTTCAACCGGTTGTTTCGATTGATCACCCGTCGATACAGGTCATTGAGGTCCGAGGTGGCGAAACGACCGCCGTCGAGCGGGACCAGGGGGCGAAGATCGGGCGGAATTACCGGGATGACATCGAGCATCATCCACTCCGGCTTGTTGCCGGACGTTCGAAATGCCTCGACCACCTTCAGTCGCTTGGCGTACTTCTTCCGCTTGGCCTCGGAGTTCGTTTCCCGCATTTCGCGGCGCAGCTCCTCGGAAAGCTTGTTCACGTCGATCGCTTTGAGCATCTCGCGGATCGCCTCGCCGCCCATCCCTGCGACGAAGCTTTCTTCCCCGTGCTCGCTGAGCAACCGCTGCATCTTTTCCTCGGAGATCAGCTCGCCCTTCTGCAACGGGGTGCTTTTCGGATCGATGACGATGTAGCTCTCGCAATAGAGCACCTTCTCCAGATCCTTGAGCGTAATGTCGAGCAGGTTGCCGATTCGCGAGGGCAGCGACTTTAGGAACCAGATGTGCGCCACCGGCGTGGCGAGGGTGATGTGCCCGAGTCGCTCGCGGCGAACCTTTGACTGGATGACCTCGACGCCGCATTTTTCGCAGACGACGCCGCGGTGCTTCATCCGCTTGTACTTCCCGCAATTGCACTCGTAATCCTTCACCGGCCCGAATATCCGCGCGCAGAACAGACCGTCGCGCTCGGGCTTGAAGGTGCGATAGTTGATCGTCTCCGGCTTCTTCACCTCGCCGTGCGACCACTGCCGGATTTTATCCGGAGAGGCGAGCGCCATTCGTATCGCGGCGAAAGAGAGTGGATCCTTCGGTTTTTCGAAGAAATTGAAAATGTCCTTCACGTTACCTCCAAACCTGAATCATTCTTTAAGCCTCTGTTCCCGTCTTCGCTCGCGGCTCAGATCTTGAGTCGCCGTTTCCCAACCGCCCGTCTCCCAGCGAGCGCTGCCGCTCGGGCGGCGCGGTTTCGAGCAACTCAACGTCGAGCGCAAGCGACTGAAGCTCCTTGAGCAACACGTTGAACGACTCTGGCAACCCCGATTCGAGAACGTTGTCGCCTTTGACAATGGCTTCGTACATCCGGGTGCGGCCGACGACGTCGTCCGATTTCACGGTGAGGAACTCCTGCAGCGAGTAGGCCGCGCCATAAGCCTCCATCGCCCAGACCTCCATCTCACCCAGCCGCTGCCCACCGAACTGCGCTTTGCCGCCCAGCGGTTGCTGGGTCACCAGCGAGTACGGCCCGATGCTGCGCGCGTGAATCTTCTCGTCCACCAGATGGTGCAGCTTGAGCATGTACATCACGCCCACCGTGACGTTGTGATCGAACGGGTCTCCGGTTCTGCCGTCGAAGAGCACCGTCTGACCTGACAAGGGCAGCATGGCCTCGTCGAGCAGCTCGTGGATCTCCTTCTCCCGGGCGCCGTCGAACACCGGCGTCGCCAGATGCACGCCCTTCTGCAGCTTCTGACAGAGCGCCACCACTTCCTTGTCCGGAAGCTCGTCTAGAAAACGGCGGAACTCCTCGTCGTCGTAGACCTTCTTCAAGTGTTTGCGCAGCTCGTCCGCGCCCCATTTTTCCTCGATGAACTTCTCCAGCCGCTCTCCAATGCCTCGAGCAGCCCAACCAAGATGCGTCTCGAGTATTTGGCCGACGTTCATTCGCGACGGCACGCCCAGCGGGTTGAGCACGATGTCCACCGGCCGGCCATCCTCGAGATAGGGCATGTCCTCCTCGGGCAGGATGCGGGAGACGACTCCCTTGTTGCCGTGGCGACCCGCCATCTTGTCGCCGACCGAGAGCTTGCGCTTGATGGCCACGTAGACCTTGACCATCTTGATCACACCGGGAGGGAGCTCATCCCCTTTCTTGATGCGGGCGATCTTCTCCCCGAAGGCCAGCTTCACCGCCTCCTTGTTGTCCTCAAGGTTCTTGATGATCTCGCGAATCTTGCCGTCCACCTGGTCGCCGATGGTGATCTCCGACCAGTAGCGATACGGCACCTGGGAGAGCAGCTCATCGTTCAGAATGTCGCCCTTCTTGAGGAGGATCTTTCCCTTGTCGTCGACCAATTTGCCTTGAACTTCCTTGCCGGCGAGCATTTTGCGAATCCGGTTGTAGGCCGAATCCTGGATCACCTTGATCTCGTCGTTTTGGTCCTTGAGGAGCTTTGCTTCCTCCATCGACTCGATCTGCTTGGCCCGCTCGTCTTTCTCCACGCCCTTCCTGGAGAAGACCTTCGCTGAAATCACCGTGCCTTGAACGCCGGGCGGAACGCGCAGCGAGCTGTCGCGGACGTCGCCGGCTTTTTCGCCGAAGATCGCGCGAAGCAGCTTCTCCTCGGGGGAAAGCTGCGTCTCCCCTTTGGGGGTAATCTTGCCCACCATCACGTCCCCGGGTTTCACCTCTGCGCCGATTCGAATGATCCCGGATTCGTCGAGGTCCTTCAGCGCTTCCTCACCCACGTTCGGAATGTCGCGGGTGATTTCCTCTTTGCCCAGCTTGGTATCCCGGGCGATGCACTCGAACTCTTCGATGTGAATCGAGCTGAAGATGTCGTCCTTCACCAGCCGCTCGCTCACCAGGATCGAGTCCTCGAAGTTGTATCCCTGCCAGGGCATGAAGGCGACGAGGATGTTCTGCCCCAGAGCGAGCTCGCCCGTCTCGGTCGCTGGTCCATCGGCGATGACGTCGCCCTTCTGCACCCGGTCGCCCTTGCGGACGATCGGCTTTTGGTTGAGACAGGTGTTCTGGTTGGACCTCTGGTACTTGACCAGATTGTAGATGTCGACTTCAGACGCCACGTCGGCAAAGGTCGCCGGAACATCCGCCTTGACCACGATGCGCGACGCATCAACCGCTTCGACCAAGCCATCCCGACGGGCCACGCAGGTCACGCCCGAATCGCGCGCCACGATCCCTTCCATCCCGGTACCAACCAGGGGCGCTGACGAGCGCAACAGCGGAACCGCTTGGCGCTGCATGTTCGACCCCATCAGCGCCCGGTTCGCGTCGTCGTTCTCCAGAAACGGAATCAGGGACGCAGCCACCGAAACCAGCTGGTTGGGCGAGACGTCCATCAAGTCCACGTCCTCCGGCCGAGCTTGAACGAACTCGCCGCCGCGCCGGCAGGAGATCAGCTCGCTGATGAACCTCCCCTTCTTGTCGAACTCGGCGTTCGCCTGGGCGATGGTGTGCTTCTCCTCCTCGAGCGCCGAATAGAACGCCACCTCGCCGGTGATCGTACCGGCCTCCACCTTGCGATACGGCGTTTCGACGAAGCCAAACTCGTTGACCCGCGCATAGGTGGACAAGGAAGCGATCAACCCGATGTTTGGGCCTTCCGGCGTCTCGATCGGGCAGATGCGTCCGTAGTGCGTCGGGTGAACGTCTCGGACCTCGAACCCGGCTCGCTCGCGAGTCAAGCCGCCCGGTCCGAGCGCGGACAGGCGCCGCTTGTGGGTCACCTCGGACAGAGGGTTGGTCTGATCCATGAATTGAGACAGCTGGCTGGAGCCGAAGAATTCCTTGATCACCGCCGACACCGGTTTGGCGTTGATCAGATCGTGCGGCATCAGAGTCTCGATCTCCTGGAGGCTCATCCGCTCCTTGATTGCGCGTTCCATCCGCACCAAGCCGATCCGGTACTGATTCTCGAGAAGCTCGCCCACTGCGCGGACGCGCCGGTTGCCGAGGTGATCGATGTCGTCGATCGTCCCTTTGCCGTTCTTCAGGTCGATCAAGTAGCGAATCACCTCGAGGATGTCCCGCTTGGTCAAGATCTGGCTGTCCAACGGCTCTTCCAAGCCGAATTTGAAGTTGAGCTTCAGCCGGCCGACTTTGGAGAGATCGTATCGCTCCGGGTTGAAGAAAAGGTTGGTAAACAGGTTGGTGGCCGTCTCCGGAGTTGGCGGATCACCGGGGCGCAGGCGCCGGTAGATCTCCATAATCGCCTGCTCCGGAGTGTCGATCTTGTCCATCATCAAGGTTTCGCGCAGGTACGGTCCGACGTTGAGATTGTCGATGAAGAGGACCTTGAACTCGGTGATGCCGCGCTTGAGCAGCTCTTCGATCTTCTCTTGAGATACCTCTTCGTTGCACTCGAGGATTACCTCGCCGGTGCCTTCGTCCACGACGTCGTAGGCAGATACCTTGGTCCACAGCTCGTCGGCATCGATCGGAAGCGTCCGCATCTTGGCCGCTTCCAGCTTTTTGATCGCGGCGCGGGTAAACTTGCGGTTTTTCTTAACGATGATCTCGCCCGATTTGGTCTTGATGTCGCGGGTGGCGCGCTGGCCGGGAAGCAATTCCAGCTCCACCGACTTTTCGAATTCGTTGCGACCCCGGATGTAGATCGTCTCGGTCGCGTAATAGTAGTTGAGGATTTCCTCGGTGGTCCCGTGGAATTCGAGCGGGTTCTTCTTCGCAGTGTCCGGCACAGCGCCCAGGGCCCGGATCAGCACCGTGGCTGGCAGCTTCCGACGCCGGTCGATGCGCACGTACAGCAGATCCTTATGGTCGAATTCGAAATCGATCCACGAGCCGCGGTACGGAATGATGCGAGCGTTGTAGAGCAGCTTGCCGGACGAATGGCTTTTGCCCTTGTCGTGATCGAAAAACGCCCCGGGAGATCGGTGCAGCTGGGAGACGACGACGCGCTCGGTTCCGTTGATGATAAACGTGCCGTTCTGGGTCATCAGCGGAATCTCGCCGAAATAGACCTCCTGCTCCTTCACATCACGGATGGACTGGGCTCCGGTTTCCTCGTCCTTGTCCCAAACCACCAGGCGAACGACCACCTTGATCGGAGCGGAGAAGGTCATTCCGCGCTGATGGCACTCGTCTACGTCGTACTTCGGCTTCTCCAGGTGATAGCCGACGAATTCCAGCGACGAGGTCTCGTTGAAGTCGCGAATCGGGAAGACCGATTTAAAGACGCCCTGAAGGCCGACATCCTCGCGCTTCTCAGGTGGGACATCCGCCTGGAGAAACTTCTCGTACGACTGCTTCTGGATGTTGATCAGGTTGGGAATGTCGATAATTTTCTGGATCTTCGCGAAGCTCTTTCGGATGCGGAAATTGTTCTGAATCGTCGTCGCCGGCATTCGTTCTCCAATGGCAGCTGCTACGCCGCGGCTGTCAGACAGCAATCACTTCTCAGACTGAAACGTGTAGAAACCGGAAGGCTTCTCCCCTCGGATTCGTTCCGGCCAAGCCGGCAACAACGGCAAAAAGTCACCTTCCGGTTCCCGAGCAATTCCTTACTTGACGTCGACGGTGGCGCCGGCCGCCGTCAGCTGGGCCTTGATCTTGTTGGCCTCTTCTTTATTAACGCCCTCTTTCACCGTCTTCGGGGCTCCCTCAACGAGATCCTTGGCCTCTTTCAGCCCTAAGCCAGTAATGACCCGGATTTCTTTGATCACGTTGATTTTGTTCGCGCCCGATGCAGTAAGAATAACGGTGAATTCCGTTTTTTCTTCAACAGGAGCCGCGGGCGTTCCCTGACCAGTCCCGGGCCCCGGCATCGTAACTGCGGCAGCGGAGACACCCCACTTCTCTTCCAGCTTTTTGACCAGCTCCGCCGCCTCGATGACCGTCAAGGCGGACAAGCTGTCCACGATCTGATTCAAATCCGGCATTTTCTTTCTTCCTTTTCAGGTCGACCGACACCTGGAGCAGGCAGTCGGCCGAAAAATTGGTTGGATGGATCTCCTCTTCTTGCCTCAACCTTGTTTTGCCAATGCCTCTTGTCTTGCCTGGAGCACTCGCGCCAACTGAGCTGCCGGAGCGCCAATGGTTCGGACCAAACGACTCGCAGGCTGCATGAGCAGCCCCGCAATTTGCCCCCGGAGCTCCTGGAGTCCGGGCATCTTGGCGAACGCCTTCACGCCTTGGGCGTCTAACTTCTGCCCATCGAGCATGCCCCCGCGAACCTTTATGCTCTCCACTCCCTTCGCGAAGTCCGTGAGGATCTTCGCAGGGGCGACGACGTCTGCGTAACCCAGGGCCAGTGCGACGGGACCGCTGAACTCGGCGCTCAGGGACTCCATCGGCGTGCCCTTGGCAGCGCGCTTGGCCAGCGTATTCTTGATAACCCGGTATTCGACCCCACCTTCGCGGCACTTTTTGCGCAGCTGGGTGACGGCCGCGACGTCGAGCTTGGAAAACTCGGCCAGAACAGCCGATTTCGCCCGGACAAATCTCTCGTTCAACTGCTTGATGGCGGCTTCTTTCTCGCTCTTATGCATTTGCATTCACCTCCTTACATGCGCCCGAGCGGGCTTGATGCCTGGGCCAGGTTTGGGTAGAGCGAGTGGTGCTCGAATGAGAACCGCGCCGCCCCCTTGTGTCTCGGCAGGGCTGGCGAAGGGCCGTTTGAACGCAGATAGACGTTGGGCCTCGAACCCCGGCGGCATGGCTGTAGCGGGTTGCCAATTCGAGTGACCAACACGAGATCCGCGTCCCTGCTGTCTTGGACCAGGGAAGAACGCCAGCTTCGATGCCTGGCGTCCAAATTGCAAAGTTTTGGGCCTATATCGTCCCCGTTTGCAAAAGTCCAGCTTTTTTTCAGCCGCCCTATTCCAGGCCGGCGGACGCCCTAGCGATGCCGCGCGACGACCTCGGTGGGGTCAATCTTAATCCCCGGGCCCATCGTCGTCGAGAGCGCGATCCCCTTGAGGTAGACGCCCTTGGCGCTGGCCGGCTTGAGCTTCATCACCAGGTCGGTCAGCGCGTAGAAGTTGTCCCGCAGCTTATCGACTCCGAAGGACGCCTTGCCGAGCGGAGCATGGACGATGCCCGCCTTCTCGACGCGGAACTCGATCTTTCCGCCCTTGGCATCCTTCACCGCACGCGCGACATCCATGGTTACCGTGCCGACTTTCGGATTGGGCATCAGCCCGCGCGGACCTAAGACTTTGCCCAACCGGCCGACGACGCCCATCATGTCCGGCGTGGCGATGACCGAATCGAACTCCATCCACCCCTCCTCGATGCGCTTGCCCAGGTCCTCCGCGCCGACCACGTCCGCTCCGGCTTCCTCGGCCTCCTTCTGCTTCTCGCCCTTGGCGAAAACGGCCACGCGCTTGCTCTTGCCCGTCCCGTGAGGAAGAACGACGGCGCCGCGCACCATCTGATCTGCGTGCTTGGGATCAACGCCGAGATTGAGCGCGACATCGACAGTCTGATCGAACTTCGGGCTTCGGACCGCCACCGTCTCTTTCAGAACCTGAAGTCCTTCATCGACGGTGTAGCGCTTGCGCCGATCTACCTTCTGGGCGGCCGCTCGGTATTTCTTGCCAACGTGAGCCATCGTACTCCTCGCAGCTTTCGCTCGATGAACGAGCCTCCAGCTTTCGGCACCCTAGCCGACGATTTCAATCCCCATTGAGCGGGCGGTCCCTGCGATCGTCTTCATCGCCCCCTCGAGCGAGCCCGCGGTCATGTCGCCCATCTTCATTCTGGCGATGTCCTCAACCTGTTTTCGCGTGACCTGACCCGCCTTTTCCTTGCCGGGCTTGTGCGCACCCGAGCCCTTCTTCTTTTCCGTATGCAGTCCCGCCGCCTTCTTCAACAGAATTGAGGCGGGCGGCGTCTTGAGGACAAAAGTGAAGGAACGGTCCTGATAGATCGTGATCAGCACCGGGATGATCAGCCCATCTTTAGCCTGAGCTTGGGTCGCCGCGTTGAACTGCTTGCAAAACTCCATGATGTTGACGCCGTGCTGACCGAGAGCGGGCCCGACCGGCGGGGCTGGATTCGCCCTTCCAGCTGGAATCTGGAGCTTGACCTGTCCGGTGATTTTCTTCATTCGCTTTCAACTTTCGACTTTCGAGTTTCCGTTTCCATCGCTCACGAGCCCGTCTTTTCCACCTGCATGAAGTCGAGCTCGACCGGCGTGGCTCGACCAAAGATGGACACCAGCACCTTCAGGCGCCCTTTGTCCGGATTCACTTCCTCGACCGTGCCGTTGAAGTTCGAAAAAGGCCCATCGATTACCCGCACCGTGTCGCCGTCCTCGAATTGGACTTTCGGCTTCGGCTTCAGGGTCCCCTCGGTGATCTGGGCGGTGAGTCGCTGGACCTCGGCGTCTGCCATCGGCGGCGGTTGCTGGTGAGGCGCTCCCCCGACGAAGCCGGTTACCTTCGGCGTGTTCTTCACCAGGTGCCACGTCCTGTCATTCATCTCCATCTGCACCAGGATGTAGCCGGGCAGGACCTTGCGGCGCGACACCTTCCGCTCGCCCTTGACCATTTCCACCACCTGCTCCATGGGGATGAGAATCTCGCCGAACTGTTCCTGCAGGTTCTCGAGGCGGATCTTCTCCTCCAAGCTCTTCTTCGCCTTGTTCTCGAATCCCGAATAGGTGTGGACCGCGTACCACCTTTTCTCCGCCATCACAGTTTCCCCCAAAGCGCCGGCAGCCAATCCACCATCACTTTGTAGGCGAGCGTATCGATCGCGAACAGGATTATCGCTGCGACGCCGGAAGCGACCACAACTGCAATGGTGGAGACCCGGGTTTCCGCCCAGGACGGCCAGGTCACCCGCATCAGCTCCGTTGCCACCTCGATCGACAGCTGACGTATTTCAGGATTGACGTAGCAGAAGATCACCGCGCCGATGGTGAGAAGAGCACCGATGATCGAGGTGAGCTTCCAGTCCAGTCCCTCGATCAGGATGGGGTCGGCCCACCCAAATCGCGCCCAGGTCAGCGACAGCAGGTGATCGAGGAAAAGAAGGAGCACCACGCCGCCAGCCAGGTAGAAGATGACGACCAGCCGCTTGGGATCGATCCCTGAACGGTTCGCTTGTTGACTGGCTTCGTTGGTTGTCGCCATGGCGTTGCCTCGCTTGCAGGCCAGGAGGGATTCGAACCCCCAACACGCGGTTTTGGAGACCGCTGCTCTACCGTTGGAGCTACTGGCCTAGACCTTTCCTTCCCGATGCTGGGTGTGCTTTCGGCAGCGCGGGCAGAACTTACTCAGCTGAAGCTTGTCCTGCTGCTTCTTCCGATTCTTCGAGGTCGTGTAGTTCCGCTCCTTGCACACCGTGCACTCGAGCGAGATGATGCTTCGGTTTCCTGCGGGCATGATTCATCTCTTCTAACAGAAAAGAGGGGAGAAACCTTACGGCTCCCCTCGAATAGCCCCTGTCCATCTGCCTCAGGCGATGATTTCGGAGACGACCCCGGCGCCTACCGTGCGGCCGCCCTCTCTCACCGCGAAGCGAAGCTCCTTCTCCATCGCGATCGGGGTTATCAGCTCCACCTCGATGGCCACGTTGTCCCCCGGCATCACCATCT
>DATFTC010000381.1:0-9846 GCA_035262305.1 Myxococcaceae bacterium
GATTTTTGTCGTGGTTGGGAGGGAGGGGTCAGCGTCCGGGGTGCGGTGTGGATCGGTGCTGCAAAGGTGCAGGGGCGGGGCGGAATCAGCTGGCGAAATCAGAGATTCCGGATCGGATCCTATAGTCAGGGTTACCGCCAGAGTTAGATCGAGACTTAGATCGGCCAGAGTAACCCTGGATCTAGGGGCGGATCTAAAGTTGCATCTGACTTTAGTCAACGTTGACTGGCGTGAATGGATCAGGACATCGCTGACACTTTTTCGTCCAGGTCACTGTCAGGTTGGTTGTCATTTTAGGTCATCGTCGTGGGTGTTGTTGTGGATGGGGGGGCCCGGGGGGAAGGACTGATAAGCTGTTGACGACGGTCTTCTTCGCCTTGCCGTTGTCAGATCGGGTGGGCTCTCGTTTCAAGTCAACACTGCATCCAAAAATAGTTGATTCGGCGTTGCTCGCCATTTCTTGGCGCGCTTTCAGAACGCGAGTGTGAGACGCGCAAGGAAGACGTCCGCACCGTTCTGGCGGTTGACGACGTGTGCGGCGAGGGGATTCCAGACGTGCTGGTATCCCGGAATCAGCCGGATCGCGGGAGTCAGTGCGAAATCGTAAAATACCTCCATTCCCATCTCGTCGTGGACGGTGACAGCTCCGTCCGTCAGCGACCTGATCTCGTTTTTCAGCTCGCGGCTGATGGCGTTGTAGTAAAAGCCCGCCCCAACGCTGTCGTGCGTTCTCGTGGGAAGAAGACCCTGCGCGAACAGCGCGATGCTGCCGTCGAGGGTGATGGTGTTCGTCTCCGACGGTGCATACCCGAATCGTCCGAAGAGGCCGATGCCCCGAAGCGGCTGGCCAGTCGCCAGCTTCTCCGCAACCTCCTGCGGCTCGTCGACCACGAAGAGGTACTGCGCGAAGTTGGCGATAGCGGCCCAACTGTTGGGCTTGTAACGGATGGGAAGACTCGCCGTCGACGGGATGCCCAACAGAACGCCAAGGGCCTGCGGCGCCTGCGCCGGCGACAACGATTCGAAGGGCGAAGTGAGATTCACCTTAGGCTTGTTCGTCCAGTTGAACTGCGGCAGGAACTGTCCTGGCAATCCGCCGATTCTGTAAGAGAGGATCGCCAGGCCATAGAGGTTCACCGATTCGAAAGCGTGAGCGGCGAAGTTGTCTGCTTGAGTATTGGGATCGAAGACGCCCCCCGTCACTGTCAACCAGTCGGTCGCTACCCATGCTGCGACCGCCGTAAGGGTATAGGTGTTGTAGAAATTGAGCGCCATCGGGTTCTTGTTGAAGTTCAGATTGGCGAACCAGTACTTGTAGCTCTGACCGAACAACGTATGGTCCGCGAGGTTGATGACGTTGAGCTTTCCAAGCAGCACGCTGAATCGGGGCGTTAGCGCCTGGAGGAGGTAATACTCCGTTGCGTCAACGTCGCTTCCGAGGAGAGGACCGGGCATCGCGAGCGCCGTGTACTGGGGCACCGTCGAGCCGACGGTGAAGGTGCTCTGCGGCGAGCTGCCATACCGAGACTCCACAGTGAAGTGGAACAAGCCACCGGGCCAAAGCCCGGCGCGCCCGGTGTCTAGATTCACGGAGAGCTGCGTGTTCTGGACGAACGAGCCTCCGGTCTTGAGTCCTCCCGACGCGACGTCCTGCCAGGCGCCGGTGGAGTAGAGGTCGACAAACACTCCGTGCTGCGCCAGACGCGTTCGGGCTCCACCCCAATCGCCCGTCAGTTGCGTGCGATGCCAGAAGTCGCCAGCGTCGGTTCCCGGCAGCCCGAAAACAGATCCGTTGTTGAAGTATGGCAAGAGCGCCGGCGACGAATCCGCTATGGAGGCCTTCTGCGGTTGCATACGGCCGAAAGCGTCGGCCGCGGTATCGCCGGCCGCACCGGCGGGCGAGGCAAAGACAGCGAGGAATGCGACTGCCAGACGAGACATCCTCACGATCACCTTGTCAGAGTCGGAACTGATTTCGCCGAGCCAAGCTGCCCTGAGGCATAGGTCAGAGCGGTGGCTGAGATCAGTGCTTCTGCAAAGGCCTGTTCCTTGGCGGCAGAAGCGAGCGAGTGCGCTTTTTGGGCGCTGTTGACATCGCTGAACGTAGACAAGCCGTTCGCATAGGACTGGCTTGTAGCGTCTTCGGCAACTGCGGCGGTCTTTTCCAATGACAAGGCGGCCTTGTACCGAGCAAGGCCGGCGTTCACTTCATTGTAGGCAGTGACGACTTCGCGAGTGGCGTCGCGTTGAAGCTTCTCGAGCTCGTGCTCGGCTTCATTCCGGCGGGATCGCGCGATCTCGGCTTGAGCATCTCGAATCCCTCCGTCAAAGAGTAGCCACTCGAAGTTCAATATCGCGCCAACGTTCGGAATCGTGGTTGTGGAGAACGATTCCCCATCGATCTTTGTGCTGAGCACGGCAGCGCCCGCGGTCCCCAAGACGCTCAGCCGCGGCAGGAACGCCGATTTGCTCTTGGATATCAACGCCTGCGCCGAGGACTGCTGCGAAAGAGCAGCTTGCAGGTCGGGGCGGGTCTTCAACGCGGATTGAACAAACGCTTCGACGTCACCTTCGAGCTGTGAAGGAAGCTCCCGGCTTGGATTCGAAGCAATGTTAAGCCGGACTACCGGGTCGACGCCCATCGTGGAAAGCAGGGCAGTGTAGACAGTTGTCTCGGCCGCCTCGGCCTGCACCACGTTGTACTCTGCGCTCGCGACCTCACGGCGTGCTTCCGTGACTTCGACGGTCGTCGCAACGCCCTGAGCGTAACGTCCCTCGGCGGCCTTTGCGATCGCACGGGTGCGCTCGAGCGCATCGCGAGCAACCGCCGTTTGAGCACGCGCGGCGCTCAGGCGCAGATAGGCGCGGGTAACGTCGAAGACGACTTGCTGATGCTTCGCGGTGAACGCCGCGTTGCTCGCGTCAGACGCATGCTCCGCGGCATCCACTGCAGGCCCCCGACCGAAATCGAAGATCTGCCATTTGATGGCAAGGAAGGGAAAAAAATTGAGTGTATCAATTCCGACATGTCCTGAGGTTTGGGTGAGGGGCGGCAACGGAATTGAGACTCCGGGTAGAAGCTCGGGTGTAACCGCCAACTTGCTGTTGATGTCCGAGACCGGGAAGAAGTGATGCCGGTAGCCGCTCAGGGCCAAGGCGGAGATGACCGGCAGGTATTCGGCCTTCGCCATTCCGACTTGGAGGGCCGCCTGACGCGATCGCTCCCAACCGATCCGGGTATCAGGATTTGCTGACTCTGCAATGTCGATCAAATCGGGCAATGTGTACACACGATCGGCCTTGGTGGTTGCAATCTCTTCCGTGTGAAGTGGAAGCGACGGCTCGGCTGGAAGTGAAAAGTCGTGGGGGTCATTGCTCGCCGGTTTCCAAGCCACGTCTGGCGCGTGTGGCGCGCGCTTCAACTGAGACGTCGCGCAGGCACCGAGAAGGCAAGCAATCACTGCGGTGAGTCCGCTCGCACGTCGCGGAAGCGCTCTCATGACACGGCTCCTTCCGCGCTGCGTTCGGATCCGTAACTCCCGAGCTGCTGGATTCGGGCGGAAAGGCGCTCCAACCAGAAGTAGCGCAGCTGCAAGTCCTGCGTCCCACGGGCTCGCTCGGCGGAGTCGTTGACGATGGCATTCAAGCGCTGAACAGCGGCTTGCGCCTGATGAAAAGCAGGTACCGGAAGCTCCGCATTGAACGATCGGGCTAGATCAGAGAGCCAATTCGCAATCGGGTCGGCAACGGCATGGAGCGCTTCTTTGGCACTTGCAGGCAACACGCCCTCCGTCTGCGAGATCACCTGGATCGGAACGAAGAGTGATTCGATCGCCGGGATCAACGACGATCGATCGTCTTCCCCCGGCTCGAGCCGTGCCACGGGGGCCTGCTTTCGGGCAACGGCAAGGTTCTTATGGAAACTCGCCGAAGCATCCTTGGCTTCACCTCGGATCATTGCGGCAAGCGCATCCACCGAGCGCGACAGAGCCCGCCGCACAGACACTCGTAGCCGTACTGGCCAGACGAAGGTAAAAACGAGAGACATAATGACGTTTCCCAGGAGGATTCCGATGACGCGGTCGCGGCCAACCACCATGTGGGTAGTTCGTGAAAATCCCTGAAGCACGGTGAGGCAGAAGGCAAACGCGATCTGTAAGCCCATATAAGAAATGGTCTGGCTGCCAGTGGCAATCCACGCCGCGGGCAGCATGACGGCTCCGGTGACCAGAGCGAGCCCGCCAGCGGAGTCGAGGTGCGGAAGAACGAAGACGATTGCTGCGATGCCTAAAGCGGCGCCGATGATCGCTCCCAGGATGCGCAGCGTGAGCTTATGGATGGTTGCGCCGACACTGTCCTGAGCCACGAAGAAGCAGGTGATCAAGGCGGTGTGGATCCCCGACCAGTCGAGGCCGGTGTAGATGAGATAGGCAGTCATCGCAGCGAGCGTCACTTTGAGCGCAAACTGGATGGACTCGGTTTTCTTCGCTGCAGCTTCGCTTGGACTCGAGGGTTGGGATGTGGCAGGCGATCCACCCGAAGCGTCGGGCGGAGGCGGGTTGCGCAGATCAATCACGCTCTGAGCTATGTCTTTCACGTGGCCAATCAGAGGCAGCACGAGCGTGGCTGCTGCGCCCGATGCGCCGAATGAATCAATCGGCCCGCCTTCTGCGATGGCGAGCCGATGAAGCGGCTCCTCCGCTTCACCGATGAGAGCTCGTTGTGCCTGCAAGCAGACCTCGCCCGCCCATCGCAGAACGGATTCGATCTCGGATCTGCTGTTCGCCTGAGCCGGAAGCTCGCGGAGAAAGAGATAGAGAAGGTCAACCTGACGAAGGAGCGCTGCGCGTATTGGGGCGGAAGATCGAGGACCCGCATTCGCGTAGGGTTCCAATTCGTCGACCCCGGTACGCTGGAAACGTTCGAACCGCAGCTTGGCAGCAGAGTCGTCGACGCCGCTGAGATAATCGCCAGCTGCTTGCAAGCGATCAGCGACGCCGTCCCGGAAAATCTCGGCTGGTCGGCGGCCGACCGCTGCATCCAACAGCACCAGCAGCGCAATCGGATACGCGACAAGCGGCCACATCCAGAGAAGCTGGCGAGTCAGAGCCTCCGCGGACGGCTTCTGATCGATAAATGTGAGCCCGTAAGTGGTAATGAAACCGATCAGCAGGCCCAGGACGCCCTGGGGCGAAGCGCGAAGAAAATACATGCCGACGAACATCGCGCAGGCCATCAGAGGCAGGCGCAGGGCAGGCTCGGCGAAGGCCAACGAGTAGAAGACAAGAGACAGCAGGATTGCGATCGTAACCCCGACGAGACCGCCAATCCCAACGCGTGCTGTCGTTGCGACGTCGGCCTTCGAAACAAAAAAGATCATGTACGCCGATAGGGCAGCGCTCGGAACCCGAAGGGCCATGGAGACGATCACCACCAGCATCACCAGCGCCGTCATTCGGAACATCTGGAAAGTTCGCGGGGGCGAAAGCGCTAGCTCGTCGCGCAGGAAGCGCCAAAAATTCGACCGTGGAGCCGCCCATCTAGGCAGGCTCGCTGTCATCAGAACGGACGTGGCATTTTCATTCGCGATCATGATGGATGACCGCGACCGCTGATGCTCCAATTCGCATCAGACCCTCGGGAGGATGCTCCAGGGCGATCCGCACCGGAAAGCGCTGGGCAATCCGTATCCAGTTGAGGTCTCGCGCCACCGGGGGCACGCCGGCGATGCTTAGATTTTCAAGCTCGGCAACCGCCGATCCGACGCTTTCAACCCTTCCTTCTAGATGCACCTTGGGCGCGCTCAATACGTAGCCTGTGACTTTCTCCCCTTCATGAATTGTCTTCAGATCTGTCTCTCGGAAGTCCGCCACGATGAACCACTGCGAGATGTCAATGAGGGTGAAGAGGGCCTTCGCAGGGCTCACCAACTGACCGACGGAGGTCGTCACACCCACGATCCGACCATCGAAAGGAGCGCGTACGACGGTGTTACGAAGATCCCGCTCCGCAAGACCGACCAGCGCTCGCGCCCCCTCGAGTTGTGCGATCAGAGCATTGGCATCTCCCACTGCCTGCCGGGTTTGCAGAGTTGCAGAAAGCGCCGCATTCAGCTCGCTCTCCGCGGTTGCTTTAATCGTTCGAGCTTGATCGATTTGCTGGGGCGTGACGTATCTGTCGGGCAACAGCGGCTCGAGACGATTGAGCGTGTCGGTCGCGTCCTTGAGCCGCGCGCGCACGGCATTCGCATGCGCCTGCGCAACCGAGACGGCAGTCACTTCAGAGGAGACCCGCCGATTGGTTAAGCCGATCTGCGCTTCGAGTGACTGCACTTGCGCTTTCGCTTGGGCCAGGTTGAGCTCGAAACGCTCAGACTCGATCGTAAAAAGGATGTCGCCTTTGCGGACGGAGGCATCGTCCTTCACGTTTAACGTCGCGATGCGTCCAATGATTTCGGGCGCCACCTGAATGGTATTCGCCGTAACAATCGCGTCGTCGGTACGGGGCCGAATGTCGAGGTGGTGCAAAACGATGATCGCAAACGCGATCGTCAAGCCGATCGAGGCGAGCGTAACGCCACGGCCGATCAGCCGTGGAGAGCTAAGGACGCCCTTGAGCTGAGGCGTTATTGTCCGTACCAGTAAAGCCATACGATGAATGTGATTGTGAGGATAATTGAGGGATACACGAGAGGTTGCGGGGTGACGCGGGCCTTGATCCGAGGCAGCGAAAATAGCTTGTAGGCAACGATGCCCGCGGCGAGTCCGAAGAGGGCGCTCAACATCCAGGACGGAAAGAACGTGCCGAATATGTTTAACGACGGGCAATGCATTTCCTGGGCGAGGGTTCATGATCCGTGCCGAGGTTTTCCGATCGCTCCGGCGCTAGAAATGTCCAGGCCGTCGATCGCCTGTCCGATTCGAATGCCGAACGATCAGCTGCGCATGCTGATTTTTCGGCTCGCTCGCGCGCTGATCTTGCGGCTTACTCGCGCCTGCTCGTATGCGTGAAACGAGGCATCGCGCCCTGCGCGCGTTGACCGACTCACAGCGCATCGTGTTAGGTAATGGACGCCCCTGTCGAACAAGTGGAGGAGAATGGACATAGAAAATTTCTCGCTTGAATTGCTTGATTTGCTGTGATTGGGAGAGGCGCGCTCAGAGGAGGTAGTTATGTCCGTCACTTTTCGCCTGCCTACCAACTTGCGTCCGTGCGTTGGCGGCCGGCGCGACGTTCAGATTGAGACGCCCGCCGCGACCGTAGGAGATGCGCTGCGCTCGTTGGGGCAACTCTATCCGGGCCTGCTGGACCGGGTACTGACCGAGACTGGAGAGCTCCGACAGAAAGTGTACATCTTCGTGGGCAACGAATGCACCCAGTGCACGGGGAGGCTGGCGACCGCCCTGCCTCCCCAAGCGCAGGTGCAGATCGCCCCGCAAGGGAGCCCCTTGGGGCGAGCTCCGTACTCTTTAGGTGCGCTGGGTGCAAGCCGCGGACGGATGCCAGCGAAGGAACTCTCGCCAAAACCGAGTGGAGTGGTGTTGATGGTGGGGACCACCAAAGGAGCCTATCTGCTGACCTCGGATTTCTCCCGGTCGAAATGGCAGACTTCCTCTCCCCAGCTTCGGGGGCATTCGGTCTACGCGATGGCCTATGACGGCCGCAATGGCAGACAGCGCATCTGGGCTGCTGCACAAAGCTTTCATTTCGGCGCAGCGCTCCGATTCACTGACGACTTTGGAAAAACCTGGTCGGCGCCAGACACTGCCAGCATCAAGTTTCCCTCCGATGCCGGCGTCTCTCTGAACCAGATTTGGCAGATTGCCATCCCGAAAGAACGGCCGGAGATGATGTACTGCGGGGTGGAGCCTGCCGCCCTTTTCGAGTCGCGGGATGCCGGCCAGAGCTGGTCGCTGGTGCGGGGCCTCTTCGATCATCGGCACCGGCCCCGCTGGGAACCGGGAGGAGGCGGCTTGTGCCTTCACACCATTCTTCCCGACCCCACAAATCACCAGCGAATGCACGTGGCCATTTCCACCGGCGGCGTGTACCGAACCGACGATGGGGGGAAAACCTGGCAATCGCGGAACCAAGGGATCCGCGCCGAGTTTTTGCCCGACGAGTACCCTGAGTTCGGACAGTGCGTACACAAGATTGTCCACCATCCGTCTGCTCCCGAGAGACTCTTTTTGCAAAACCATTGGGGGCTGTATCGCAGCGACGACGGCGGAGACTCCTGGAGGGACGTGGCCAACGACGTGCCCTCCGACTTCGGCTTCGCGATGGTGGTTCATCCGCACGAGCCAGAGACCGTGTACATCGTTCCGCTAGAGTCGGATGAGTTTCGCTGTGTACCGGAAGGGAAATTGCGGGTCTACCGCTCCAGAAACGGGGCTAGGTGGGAACCTCTGACGCGTGGACTTCCACAAAGCGAGGCCTTCGAAACGGTAGTGCGAGACGCGATGTCGACCGACTCGCTGGTGCCGGCGGGGATCTACTTTGGAACGCGGAGCGGAAAGCTGTATGGCTCGGCAAATGGCGGAGCTTCCTGGCAGTTGATAGCTGGCTGCTTTCCGCCGATCACCTGCGTCAAAGCAGCGTCGCTGGGCCCAGCGCCATTCCCTCGCCCAAAGCCCCGACGAAGCCGGACCGGTGGAACAAAACGGCGGGCGCGCGCAGTCAGCCGAGGCATTGATGTCAGTCACTGCAAACTGCCGCCCCACGAAGTTACGGAGACTTGAATTGATGCCGGTTGATTCCAAGCTTCCTGATCTTTGATTCGAGCGTTTGTCTGGGTACGCCGAGTTTCGCAGCGGCGCCGGTGGGGCCGGAGACGAGGCCTCGTGCCTCTCGCAGCGCGCTTTCGATCATCGCTTTCTCACGCTCCGCAAGATCGGTGACCAAGGGTGGTACGCTCGCCCCAGCCGACCTGGGAGCCGCGGGCATGAGCCAACTCGGATCGACAAAAAATGTTTCCTCGTCGCAGAGGATCACTGCCCGCTCAATCACATTCTGCAATTCGCGAATGTTGCCGGGCCAGTCATAGCTCTGAAATAAGTCTAGCGTGTCCCTGCTGATCCTTCGGATTCTCTTTCGAGCCTTCTCGCCATAACGACCGACCATGTATTCCACCAGCAGAGGGATGTCATCGACTCGATCGCGAAGTGGCGGCAACTGAATCGGGAAAACATTCAGACGGTAGAACAAATCCTGGCGGAACGTGCCCTTAGCGACGACCGCATTCAAATCTCTGTTCGTGGCCGCGAGCACGCGCACGTCGACTGGTATGGACCGATTCCCGCCGACCCGTTCGAACTCGCGTTCTTGAAGAACTCGCAACAGCGCCACTTGCGTCTCCGGTGGCAGTTCTCCGATTTCGTCCAAGAAAATGGTTCCGCCGTCCGCCGATTCAAAGCGGCCCGCGCGCCGCTGCAGCGCTCCAGTGAAGGAGCCCTTCTCATGTCCAAAAAGTTCGGAGGCAATCAGCGAGGTTGGAATCGCGGCGCAGTTCACCCGAATGAAAGCGCGATTGGCGCGCTTGGAGCGATTATGAATCGCGCGCGCAATTAACTCCTTGCCGGTGCCGGTCTCGCCTTGGATCAGCACTGTGGAATCGGTCGGAGCGACTCTCGCCACTTGCTCCAATACTTTGCGAAGCTTATCCGAGGAACCGATGATCTCCTCGAACATCGAGGAGCGCACGATCTCCTCGCGCAACGCGACGGTTTCGTTTCGGGTGCGCTCTTCGGCCTGCTTGCGATCTTCAATGTCAGTGGCGGTGGCGAACCACCGCTCAACTTGGCCCCCTTCATTGTGCAGCGGATTGTAGCGAAAGAGAAACCAGCG
>DATFTC010000382.1:0-19549 GCA_035262305.1 Myxococcaceae bacterium
GATGTCCAGCGTCCTGCCGCCCAGCAGCGCTGATTCGCCGATGCTGAGAATGCGCGCCACGTACGCCCAGTCGGAGGTCGAGGCCGCGAAGTAGCTGACCCCGCCAACTGACGCGGCGCACTTCACGTGGACTCGGCTCTGATAGGTGGCCGTGTTTACCGGCGTGCAGCTGATCCAGGTAGATGACGCCCACGCCGGCGCCGCCAACGCGCCGATCGCCAGCGCCGCGCTCGCGGCGATGAAGGAAGTCACTTTCCGGAAGACTCGGCGGCTGCGAAGAAAACCAAAGATTCCACTCTCATTGCTCTGCGTATTCATTGTCATCTCCATTTTGCGTTTAGGTTATGAGCCATCTTTTGCGGGAGGGCTCATAAAGCGAGACACCGTTTGTTTTTGGCCGTTGCGACGACAGGCTGAAGCTTTTGAATTGTTGCATGACGACAACAAACGGCGATTTGGCTGTTGCCGAGGGGCAACAGCTCCCGCTCTGGCGCATTCAACCGAGCCGCCATTAAACGCGCTCTTATGACTTTTAGTGCCAGCTCTGCGCGCCGTTATCGCTCTGCCAAACGCTGAACGCGCTCGTTCCGGCATAGAGCGTCTGCGGATTCTGTGAATCGACCGCCAGCGCTTGAATGTATCGGCTGATCAAACCCGAGTCCGCCTCGGACCAGGTGTTTCCACCGTCCACGGTCTTGTACACGCCACCGGCGTAGCTGAAACCTGCGTAGATCGTCTGCGGGTCGCTCGGATCCATCGCCAGCGCGTAGACATTCGAGTTCTCCTCGCTCAAAACCGGAGTCCAGCTCGCGCCGCTATTGATGCTCTTGTAGATGGTTCCATTGCTGCCGCCGGCGTAGATCGTACTCGTCTGAGTCGGATCGAGGACTAGGGCTGAAACAAGACCTACGGATAACACGGTCGTCCAGTTGAACCCGCCATCGGAGCTCTTCTCGAGGCCGAAGTCGGAACCAACGTAGACTACGTTCGAGTTGTTCGGATCGATCAAGATGCTGAAGGCGCCGCGGCCGGGAAACGAGCTGAGCGTGGTCCAACTTATGCCTCCATCAAGGGACTTGTAGATGCCGACGAACGACCCACTGTAAACAATGTTTGAATTATTCGGATCGATCGCCACGCACTTCACGGTCTGATGACCGCCGGTCTCGACGTGCGCCCAGCTTTGCGCCCCATTGACAGTTTTGAACAGTCCGCCCCCGTTCGTGCCGACATAGAGAGTATTCGGATCTCGCAGATCGATGGCCATGTTCGAATATACGTACTCGGTCGTCAGGCCGTCGCTCGCTGCAACCCAGCTTCGTCCCAGATCGGTTGACTTGAACACCCCGTTCGTAGTGCCGGCATAGACCGTATTTGAATCGGTGGGGCTGACGACCAGCGCAAAAATTTCCACATTTGTGAAACCGACGTTCTTTGTCTGCCAATCGTCTCCACCATCGAAGCTCTTTTGGATTCCATTCTCACTCGTGCCCGCATAGACGATATCGGAACTGGTCGGGTCGACGGTGACGTTGTTGACGCCGTCCAGGCCTTTAGCGACCCACGTCGCGCCCGCATCCGTGCTCTTGAAAACGCCAATTCCGGAAGAGGCGTAGAGCGTGTTGGAGTCCGCCGCATCGATCGCGATGCTCGAGACGTATGGCGGCAGGCCAGTGAGCTCGGACCAACTAGCGCCGCCGTCGCTGCTCTTGTAGCTTCTGGGAAGGCCGCCGAGTGTTCCCGCATAGACAGTGTTTGAGTCGTTCGGGTCGATGCTGACGAAGCGAATCTGGCCCGACAGCGAGGTGGGTGACCAGGATTGGGCGCCATCGCTGGTCTTGAAGAGTCCGGGAGCGCTGCCGAACGCTGTGCCCACGTAGAGCGTCTGCGCATCGCTCGGAGCTAGGCCCAACGTCCAGACGGCGCGGTTGGTCAAGGCAACACTTGACTCGAACCAGCTCGCGCCACCGTCGACGCTCTTGAAAACGCCTCCCGATGTCCCGGCGCGCTCAGCCCCGGCGTAGAGGACGTTCGAATCCGTCGGGTCCACGGCAATGCCTCGAATGTTTGTATTGCCCTGGAGTCCACTGTTGATCGCTGACCATGACTGAGCGCCGTCGCCGCTCTTGTATACGCCTCCGCCGGTAGCGAGATACATCGTGCTTGTGCCGCTCGGGTCGATGGCAATGCCCAATACCCAAAGCGCGCCGAGCCCGCTGTCCGCGGTAGCCCATGTCTCGCCGCCGTCGGTGCTTTTGTACAATCCACCCTCAGCCGCAGCAGCGTAGACGTTGCTCGGATTCGCCGGATCCACTGCTGTCAGCGTGGCGGAACCACCGAAGGGACCGATGCTGGCCCGGGGCGCGTGGAGGGGAACCAGTAGCATTGAACATACGATGAGACACTGGCGACCGAGCGGGGAGAAATTTTTCATGGCGGAGCGGTTCCCGCATCCCAGCTGGAATGTCAAGCCGAAACGCAAACGGCTCCGTCCTTTCCTCGGCAGGACTCGACGCGTTTGATAAATCTGAATACAACTTCCGACGCCGTTGCGAGGCATCCCCGGCGGATCTCGCGACAGCCCTCACTGCTCCCCTGCCAAGGAATTGAGAGGTATGCGGCGGAGGATCTCGCCGCCCGCGGCGCTTCGTTGGTACTGCGCAAGCGGCGGAGTTGAACCTCTCTTCGAGCGCTCCTCGCCTGCTTTTGTCCATTCGCGACCGTTGCCTACATTCAGGATGTTGCGCGCGGGCGAGCGATGTGCCATCGAAGTAACGTGAAGTGGGCGTCGGCCATTTCTGAGAATCCAGCCCTCGAGGATGCCGCAGCCGAAGCGAGCAACGCGGTGCGGCGCGAGTTGGGCCAATCCCCTGCCAATCTGGTCCTTGCCTTTGTCTCTCCACACCATGCAAATGGCTACCAGCAGCTTCCCAAGCTCGTTTCAGCCCAATTTCCCGATTCTCTCCTCGTCGGCTGCTCGGCAAACGGCGTGATCGGAGCCGGACATGAGGTCGAGCAGCGCCCCGCATTTTCCCTGACCGCAGCCTCGCTGCCAGGGGTGGACTTGCTGGCTTTTCATGTCAGCTCGAAACAGCTCCCGGCACAAACAGCGGATCGCGAGGCATGGAAGGCGCTCGTTGGCGCTGCTCCGACGAAGAATCCTCACTTCCTGCTGCTCGCCGACCCGTTCACCTTCGACGCCAGCGCGCTGATCTCGGGCCTGGATGCGACTTATCCGGATTCGCGGAAGATTGGAGGACTCGCAAGTGGCGGTGAGGCGCCGGGTTCGAGCTCGCTTTTTTTGAATTCGCGCATCTGGCGAGACGGAGTGGTGGGCATCGCAATGAGCGGGAACATCTCTATTGACACCATCGTGGCGCAGGGCTGCCGGCCGATTGGAACGCCGATGATGATCACCGCCTCCGAGGGAAATGTGCTGCTCGAGCTGGATGGTCGGCCCCCCCTGCTCGTCGTTCGCCAGCTGTTCGAATCGCTCCCCGCGAAGGACCGAGCGCTCTTGCAAACTTCTCTCTTCGTAGGGCTGGAGATGAAATCCGAGGAAGTGGAGTTTCATCCAGGCGACTTTTTGGTGCGCAACATCATCGGCATGGATCCCGACAGCGGCGCGATTGCCATCGGCGCAACGCCTAAGCAATGGCAGGTGATGCAGTTCCTCCTTCGCGACTCGCAGACCGCTACCGAGGATTTGACCCGCCTGCTTTCGCAGTACCGCGACTCGGCCAAACCCGATGGCGCGCTGCTGTTCTCCTGCCTGGGGCGCGGAATCCACTTGTTTGGGTGCGCCGATCACGACACCGGGCTCTTCCGGGAGAAACTGGGCCCGATTCCCCTCGGTGGTTTTTTCTGCAACGGCGAGATAGGCCCGGTGGGCGCGTCCACGTTTCTGCATGGATACACGAGCGCGTTCGCCCTCTTTCGCGAGGCCGATGGGGCATCCGCGAGGAAAGCGCGTTCGTGATAACCGCAACGGCGGGCCAAACGGTAACCGCCGTTTGACAGGGCGGACGCGTCTGTCTTAAGTCCGCCCCTCTGGCGGCGAGCGGGGGCACGCTTCCAGGACACCTCAGCGGCGGAATCCAATGATCGGTAACTTCGCGCACCTCGGTGTTTTAATCGCTCTGGTTCAGATAGACGGGACCGCCCCCGATCTTCAGATGGTCACGCCCGCTTTCGGTCCAGTCGCGGGTGGGACGATGGTCACGCTCGACGGCGCAAACTTTCAATCGGGAGCGACGGTCGATTTTGACGGGATCTCCGCCACCATGGTGAGCTTCGTCAGCTCGACGAGGCTGACCGCGAGAACCCCGGCTCACCCCGCCTTTGGCCCGGTCGATGTGACGGTTACCAATCCGGACACTCAGAGCTCAACGCTTGCCGGCGGGTACACGTATCGACTCCCAACCCCGACGCTGACCAGCGTCACCCCGAACACTGGAACTGCTTCCGGTTCGCGCGTAATCACCTTGAGCGGGACAAACTTCGCAGCTGGAGCGACGGTCGCGTTCGGTGGAACAGCAGCCATGGGAGTGACCGTGCTGAGCGGCACGTCGATCCGCGCGACCACGCCCGCCGGCTCGCCTGGTCCGGTCAATGTCACAGTCACCAATCCAGACAGTCAGGTCGCGACCAGGACGAATGGATACACCTATACGTTGCTCACCATTGACGCGATCATTCCGACGGTCGGCAGCATTCACGGAGGCGCGCTCTTCACGCTGACGGGCTCCGCCATCGAGCAAGGCTGCAGAGTGTATTTCGACACCACCGTGGGCCTAGACATCAACGTGGTGGACTCGACGACGATCACCGGAATCGTTCCGCCGCACAACGCGGGAAGCGTGAATCTGGCTTTGAAGCCGCCCGATCCCGGCACCATCAGCGATGTCATCGTTGGAGGTTTTACGTACCATACGCCGCCTTCGCTGACATCGCTCGACAGGTCCAGCGGACCCGAAGCGGGTGGAACGGAGGTGACCTTGACCGGGAGCGACTTCGCCTCGGGCGCGACCGTCTCCTTCGGACAGCTGGCCGCGACAAGCGTCACCTTCGTCAGCAGCACCCAATTGATTGCGGTGACCCCGAGTCACGACGCGGGAACCGTGAACGTGGCGGTTACCAACCCCGATTTGTTGAGCGGAACGCTGGTGGGCGCTTTCACGTTCGGCGCCGCGCCGCGGGTTGACAGGGTGAACCCGAGCACGGGACCGATCGAAGGGGGCACGCTGGTCGCTGTCAGCGGAGCGAACTTCCAGCCGGGCGCGCTGGTTCAGTTCGGCGAAGCTAGTTCGAGCGCGGCGAGCGTCATCGACGAAAGCAACTTGATCGCAACTTCACCTGCGCACGTCGCCGGAGTCGTCGACCTCGCCGTCACAAACCCGGACGGGCAAAGCGCAACCCTTGCCGCCGCTTTCAACTACGGCAACGTCCCGCCCGTTCTTAGGACTCTGTCACCCAGCTCTGGTCCCCTGAGCGGAGGGACACAGGTGACGCTGAGCGGCGACAATTTCTCGCCCGGAGCAACGGTCAGCTTCGGCGGCGCAAATGCCACCAACGTCACTGTCAGCAGCGCGACGATCAGCGCCACCACGCCGCTCCACCCCGCCGGGATGGTTGACGTGGTGGTCACCAATTCGGACGGGCAAAGCGCCACCATGCCCGCAAGCTACGCTTACCGATCCGATGCTGTGCCGCCCACGGACCAGTACATCGATCCGACGACCATCGGTCCCAAAGGCTGCGGAACCGCCGGTGCCCTTCCCTCCGCTTTGGGTTGGAGCGCAGCGCTTCTTTGGCTGATGCGTCGCAGTCGCTGCGCTCAGCGAGGTACCGATTCCGGCCAAGGCCCGACGTAACGCGAGACCGGCCTCATCAGTCGGCCGACCTTCTGTTGCTCGATGAAGTGAGCGCACCATCCGGCGACCCTGCCGACCGCAAACGTCGTCGTGAACGCCGCCGCAGGCAAGCCGATAGCGTCGAGCAGAACTGCGGTGTAGAACTCAACGTTGGCCCGGAGGGCTCGTTCCGGGTGACGCTCCTGTAAAAGTCGCTCTGCCTCGCGCTCCACGATGCGCGCCAGCTGGAGCTTTTCGCCCGCCAGGCCGGCGCGAGCGAGGCGCTCGATCGCCTTCTCCAGCACCGCCACTCGGGGATCGCGGACCCGATAGATCCGGTGGCCCATGCCCATAATCCGGCGCCCCTGGGAGAGCTCGGCCTCGAGCCAGGACCGCGCGCGCGACGGCGAGCGAATGCTTTGCAGCATCTCGAGAACCGGGCCCGGAGCCCCGCCGTGCAACGGCCCCTTGAGAGCCCCCACTGCCGCGGTCACCGCGGAGACCATGTCTGAGCCCGTCGAGGCAACCACGCGCGCAGTCAGCGTGGAGGCGTTCATGCCGTGGTCGATCACGGTGACGAGATAGGTGTTGAGCCCGTCGACCGCGGGCGCCGACGGCGAGCGGCCGAGGCCCATCCGCAGGAAATCCTCCGCGTGCCCGAGGGAAGGGTCCGGCCGAAGCGGAGTCTGTCCCTCCCGTTGGCGCATCCACCCGGCGACAAAGACCGCGGTGGCTGCCACCAGGTCCGTCGACTGGCTTATGACGTCGGAACCGCTCGCGGTCAGATGAGCCATCGCGGCTCGCAGCGATTCCATACCGTTGCTCATCTGCAGCGCGTCGCCCAGCCGCGGGATTGCTTCAAAGGCCTTCAAGCGCGCCTCGCCAAGAGCCCGCCCAAGCTCCTGCTGCTGGCGCGAGTCCGGCAATTTGCCATGCCACAGCAGCCAGCAGGCCGATTCGAACGGCACGTGGCCGGCAAGGTCTTCCACGCTGTAGCCGGCGATTATCAGGTGACCTCGCTGCCCATCCACCTCGCTCAGGCGAGTATCTGCCACCACCACCCCCTCGAGGCCCGACTGGGCCGGCGACGCTTCGGATGTGCTCACGCTTCGATTCCTCCTGGCATGGTGTAATCTAGCGCCGAGCGAACGGCGCTGCCTAAGTCGAATTGTGGAAGCGAGGATTGAGCCCCAGAGACTGCCCAATTTGCGAGCGACAGCCGCTGGGTTCCACCTCGGTCCAGAGCGTCGAAATCGAGACCTGCCTGCGCTGCGGCGGTCTTTGGTTCGAGCCTGGCAAGCTCGAGCATTTCCCTGATCGGCCTTCCCCCAAGGTGTTGCTGCCGCTCGCGCAGCATGCGCCGGGGCGCTGCCGGCGCGGGGGCCATGCGATCAGCCAGGCATTGGTGCGCTGTGCGGTCTGCGGCGGCGGCCCCGCCCACTGTCCGTCGTGCAACTTAAGGCTCGCCATGGTTCCCACCGCCGCATGCGCGATCGACATTTGCGTCCGCTGCGAAGGCGTTTGGCTGGATGCGGGGGAGTTCGACGCGCTGAGGGGCGTCGCCCGCCCAACGCCGAGTTCCGAAGACGCCTCACCGCGGCCTGTTCGCGGATGGGAGATTCCCAAACCTTCGGCGCCCGCCAAGGATTCCTGGCTCGGACCGGGCCAGGCGCAGGCGCTTCAGCGGGCGAGCAGCATTCCAAACCCCCGCGCGCCGTTTACCTGCCGGCACTGCTCAGCGAGCCTCGGCATCGCGCAGGTATGGGCGTACGAAGGCGAGATCTACTGCGAGCAATGCCGGCCGCCTGGCGCCGTGTCCAGCCGAGAGTTACCGGCCGATTTGGTCAGTCGTGCAATCGACGAGCCCCGCCGCTCTGGCTTCGATTATCTATTGCGCATGCTGGTTAACCTCGTGAGCGGAGGCCACTGAGCTGGCGAGCAGCCCCGGTGCCCGCGCATGGAATCGCGTCACCCGTTCCAGGTGGAGGTGGAAGGCGATCGGCTGGCGGCCCAAGTGTATCAGCTCGAGAGCGGCCGAGCATCGTCGATGCTCGTGCTCGCGCACGGAGCGGGCGCCGGCCAATTCTCTTCATTCATCGTGCGGTTTGCGACGGGCCTGGCCAAGCGCGGCATCCACGTCGTCACATTCAACTTCCCGTACATGGAACGGGGAAAGAAAGTTCCCGATCGCGCGCCGAAGCTTGAGAACTCCTACCGAGCGATCATCGGCGCGGTCTTCGAGCGCTTTGCGTCAGTCTCGCTGTTCATCGGAGGCAAGTCGCTCGGCGGACGAATCGCTTCCCACCTCGCCGCGGCGGAGGACGAGTGGGCCGGCAGGATTGCCGGCCTCGTTTGCCTGGGCTATCCGCTGCACGCACCCGGTTCACCCGTCCTCCGCGACGCTCACCTGCCGCGCATTCGTGCGCCGGTGCTGATCGTTCAAGGAGAGCGGGATGCTTTTGGAAGCCCGGAAGAGATTCGCAAAGCGATCCGCTCGATGAGAACCCGAGTGCAATTGCTCCCGATCGATGGCGGGGACCATTCGCTTTCCGTTCCGAAGGGTGGGCCGGTGCCGCAGGAGGAAATCTATCGCCGGGTGGAAGAGGAGATCGCAAACTGGATCGGCGGCATCGCCAGCGCCGGCCGAAGCTGAGCGCAACGCCTGCAGCACGGCCACTTCGAGCTCGGTTCTAATCTCGCAACCCCTCTATCAGCTCGAGGTGTTCTCGATCGTGCTCCTGCATCCTGCCGAGCAACTGCTCGACGCTGACAGGGCCGACCGTCTCGAGGTGACCCGTGCGGCTGAGCTGCTCGGGCCGAAGCGCGCGAATGAGTGCGACGTTCGCCATCCGCTCCTTCGAGAACGTTTCGAGGGCATTTTGAATCGCCTGTGAGTTGTAATCGCGCTCTTGCGCGAGCCGGCTTCCATCGAGGTCGGGCAGGAACGGTTGGGGCTCATCGAGCAGCCTTCGAAGGCGGACCGAATAGCCATCGCGCTCGATGTCGCGAAGATGGCAGACGTTTTCGAGGATCGAGAATTCAGTCATCGACCTCTTCCGGCGCACGACCTCATCGGGAAGGCCCGCGACCATACCCCGCAGAGCAGTTGGAAAGTCCTCAAGCCTTTGGGCGGCGCTCTCAATGTCCAATCGGGTCATTTCAAAGCTCTTTGCGAAAGAAGAACTCCACCGTATTGCTCTTGTCGTGCAGCTCGCGCGTCCTGCCGTCGCGAACGTATCCCCGACGCTCATAAACGAGGTGCGCCGTTTCAAATCGCGTGTCGCTCCACAGCTCGACGTGGGTCGCCTCACGCACGCGACCGTTCGCTTCGACCAGCTGGCACAGCGCTGTGCCGAGCCCCATCCGCCGCGAATCGGCACGCACGTAGAGCTTGTGAAGTTGAACGCCGCCGTTCGGCAACGGAGCAAAGCCGATGCAGCCGACCACGCTGCCGTTTCGTTCGGCAACCCAAAAGCGGCCCTCGAGCCGGCGGAAGTGGCTGGCGATCCCGCGCAGCTCGGGCATCTCGCCGTCGACGTCCATCACGCAGCCCGGGTATTCTTCGAACACGCCGCCGAGCAGGGCGATCAGCGCCTCCGAATCCGCGTCGACGGCATCTCTAAAAGCGACGTCGTTCACTGAGCCTGAGCGGAGACTTCATACCGCGCCATTCGATAGGGTTCGGCGCGTGCGGCCGACAGCCATTCCTGGATCTGGGGCAGCTTCCAAATCGTTTCCGCATACGCGGCAGGCTCTCCCTCCAAGGCGACCCTATACGTTTTAAAGCGGCTCACCACCGGCGCATACATGGCATCGGCAATCGTGAACGCGCCGAACAGGTACGGGCCCTGAGCACCAAATCGACTCCGGCAGTCGCTCCAAATCTGATGAATGCGGGAGATCTCCGCCTTGACCTCGGGCTTGAGCTGAAAATTCGCGAATGACTCGCGAAACTTCATCGGCAAGTTCTCACGAAGGGCAGCGAATCCGGAATGCATCTCCGCGCTCACCGAGCGAGCCGTGGCGCGCGCCCTCGCATCGGACGGCCACAGCTTTCGATCTGGAAACAGCTCGTTGAGGTACTCGCAAATCGCCAGCGAGTCCCAGATCACCGTATCGCCGTCGATCAGAACCGGAACCCGACCGGAGGGAGAATGCTTTCCTATCTCCCGCGCCGTGGACGGCTGATCGAGCGGCACAACTTGCTCATCAAAAGGAACCTCCAACTGCTTGAGAACAACCCACGCCCGAAGCGACCAGGACGAGTAGTTCTTGTTTCCGAGGATGATTTTCAGTTTCGGCATGCAGCCTCCAGAAGACTGTGGCGCTCGCTGTGTGCCACAAATGGGGCGCGGCCGCTAGGGCTACCAGAGCAAGTTAGTTGACTGAAGGTGCGTTCCATTGCGAGAAGCAGTATCGAATGGATGCAGTTCTCGAACGCCTCTCGCAGCTTGGGCTGATCAAGACCCCATTCGATCCGGCGTCGATTTCGATCAGCGCCGGCCCGCAGAGCGAGTTGCTGAGCCTGTGCAGCGCAGCCGCCCTCGAAGGCGGCCTCTCGGTAGCCTTGGACGTCCGGCCCGACGAGCTGGTCGGTCCGCTGGCGATGGCAATCGGCGGCATGGCGGCGGAGTTGAGGGTGATCGACGTTCGCGATCGACCGCAATCGGAGATGACCATTCGACTTGGAGCATTGGAGAAAACGTGGAAGGTGGGGAGCCAGGAGGCGCTCGTTCATCACCTGAACGAGCTCTTCAAGCTCGACCCCTCGGCGAAGGCGGTCGCCGTACTCGGCGAGTGCGAAGAAGCTCTGCAGCTCTGGGCATTGGACAAGCGGATGCTCGCCGAGCTTTTGCGGGAAGATTTCTTTCGGCCTCGCAATCGGAAGCCGCTGTTCGCTCTCGCCCAATCACCTACAAGCTGCTGACGCGGCACACGTCCGCGTCCGTCGATCCGGGTCCCCGTCTTTTGCCGCGTCCGCGGGTCGTGCCATGCTCCGATTCGGAGCAACGATTGCGTCCAGCACAGATCGCCCTGCTGCTGATACCGTTTGTCGGCCCCGCTCTCGCGGAAGACGACCGGAGCAAGCGCGTGCGGGAGGAGATGGAGCAACAGCTCAACGAGATGGTGAAGCTTCCAGCCGCTTCGGTGGAAGTGGTGTTCGACGGCATCGATTCCACGCGCTACAAGCTGCTCGAGGCAAGCTTCGTGCTGGACGACAAGCCGATACCGTTCACGCCGAACACGAAGGTCCTGTACGCAGGCGAGGTGCAGCCGGGCAAGCACACGCTGAGCGCGACGTTCTCGTACGAGGCGCCAACGGTCAACTCCGGCTCGATCAAGTACAAAGTCCCGGGCAAGTTCATCTTCACCGCGCAGCGAGGAATCTTCATGAGGGTGCGGGCGCGCATCGACGTGGACGACGGTGCCGAGCCATCCAAGCGTCTGCAGCTGGTGGGAAAAGCCGAAACCGCCCTGCGCGCCAAGCTGGAGGATAGCCTGCCTCCTCCGGCACCGGGGACGGAGCCCGAAGCCGCGGACAAGGGAGCCATTCGATACGGAAAGAAAGCTGCCCCCGTCGAGCCGACCGCAGAAGAGGAAGCCATGCGCCGACCGCAGAAGCGCCGGTCCCGCGTTGGCACAAAAGTGGCGCTCTCCTCGCCGAAGCCGACCGCCTTGAAAGGAGAGGCGAATCCGAGCGCGACGTCCGCTGCGGCGGTCGATGCTGTTGCCGCTCCGACGCAAGCCGCTGAGACGCCTTCGCCCTCCAGTAAGGGCGAGGACGTAGACGGAGGAGCAGTCGCATCTTCCGACAGCGACGGCGGCTTCCCATTGGCTCCCCTCGCCGAGGTTCCCTCGACTCCACCGGCGGAAGCTTCACCGCCGCCGGTTGCTACCAAAGCGACCGGAGCCACCGGATTGGCAGTTTTCGGCGCAGCACTGGCGGCGATCGGCTTGATCGTTTTCGCCTTGGCCCGCCGCGGCCGCTGAGCTGAAAAAAGCCGCCGCCTCTGCAATCGCCCGCGACGCCAATCGTATGTTCCCGGTTACTCTCACCGGAGGGATCACATGCAATCGGTCGTTGTTGCGAAGTTGGCAGTGCTCGCTTTAGCGGTCACCGGAAGCGGCAACATCAAGGAAGAGAATCGCAACGTCGGCGACTTTTCCGAGGTAGGGATCGAGCAGGGACTCACTGCGACGATTTCGGTCGGGGCGAAAACGTCGGTGACCGTCTCCGCCGATGACAACCTGTTGCCGTTGGTTCGAACCGAAGTGAAGAACGGTCGCCTGATCGTCGGATTGACCGACAGGCACGTCACGAGCTCGAACGGCATTCGCGTGAACATCATCACTCCTGAGCTCAAGGCGGTGGGCGGCAGCGGCGGAAGCTCCCTCACCGTCGAGGGGACGACCGGCTCGATTTTTGCGGCGGACGGCAGCGGCGGAAGCGTGATCAACATCAGCAAGGTCAACGCAGAGCAAATCAAGGTAGCCACCAGCGGCGGCGCGAGGGTCAACCTGTCGGGCACTGGCAAGGATTTGACCATCCATATGTCGGGCGGCTCGGGCGTCAAGGCGATGGATATTCCAGCAGCGTCGGTGCAGGTCAGCGGTAGCGGCGGAGCCCACGCGGAGGTAGCCGCTTCGCAGTCGCTGGAAGCAGATCTCTCCGGTGGTGCGAGGGTCCTGGTAAAGGGGAATCCGGCCAAGCGGAACGTCAATCGAAGCGGCGGAGCTGAAGTTCGCTTCGAGGCAAGCTGAGCAGACGACCACTCTAGCGGCGACATTGCTGCGACGCCTTCGCTCGACCCGCCTGCACCCCGAATCGCTGTGCATCCGACATCCGAGGATCGGTTAAAGTGCGGCGATCATGGACAATCCATCTGAGTCGCCAACGCCCGACAAACCTTCTTCCGAAATCGAGACGAGCCGCCTCGGCAAATTCATCCAGACGTACCATAGCTTTCTTTCCAGCTTCGTGATCGGCGCTGCGGGCCTGGTCGCCACTTCGATCTGGCAATACCGCCAGTCCGAGACCGCCAAGCAACAGGCGGAAACGCAGCAACAAGTGGCAGCAAAGCAGGCGGAAAACAGCTGGAACATCGAGAAAGCCGACATCCTCGCCAAGAACCTCCAGGTCCTCTCTTCGCAGGGGTCCGGCAACGTCGAGCAGCGTTACGGAGTGCTGCTCTCGCTGACGCGCGGCAACATCTTGGACTCCGAGGTCGCCGTCTCGTACGCGCTCGACCTGGGCAAGGAGAACCCGGAATACATGCGCAGCGTGCTGAGCGGCACGCAGAACAAAGACTACTGGCGACTCGCGCGCGCGTTCGAGCCCACCTGCGAGCAGCGCTACGGAATCACCCGGCCGGTGGAGATCTGCAACGTCGACAAGCTCGCCGACCGCTCAGCCGCCCTTGCGGAGCTGATCGCCGACGAAATTCAAGGCAACGGGCCGGGCAAACACAACCCTATGGTATTGCTCCAAGACGAGATTCAGGTGCAGGCCAACGCCACGCGTCTCAGCTGGTTGTTCACGCCCGCCCTGCTGAACATGTACGAGCGACGGCAGTGGAGTCGCATCGACCGATTTGAGGCCACCTCGCCGGGAGCGCATCTG
The DNA here is from genome assembly GCA_035262305.1 of Myxococcaceae bacterium. Lineage (GTDB taxonomy): Bacteria > Myxococcota > Myxococcia > Myxococcales > Myxococcaceae > DATFTC01. The sequence continues at coordinate 13,474 of DATFTC010000382.1, forward strand.
GTGGCGTCGCTGGTATTGGCGAGCGCTCGCACTGGCGAGCTGGTCGGCGACCAAGAGGCGGCAGCGCTGGAGAAGTTCCACTCGGAACACCGCAAGTGGCTGACGCACTACATGTTCGAAAACAACTGCGACAGTGAATGCAAGGGCAAGCTCGTCGACTTCATGCTCACCTCCTACGACGCGTCAGAAGGTGATTACGATTTACCGACGCGGACCCTGCTCGAGCAATCTCGCTCCAAGGTAGGCGCTGCGCTCGGCGTATTGCACGCGCGTCTGCTGTGGTGCCAGGTGGATGGTCAGGACATGGAACAATTCCGGGATCGGGTTTTAGTTCCAGCCACGACGGAAACGTTCAAGAGCGACAAGGGCAATCCGGAGATTCTCGAGGATCTGTCAAGTCTGGTTGCCGTCACCAAGGCGCCCAAAGAAGGCGCGTCGCTCGAGGCCTGGAAAGCGATGATGACCGCGATTGAGAAGAAGAACGGGAAATCGGCTAAGTCCCTCGAGGCTCGGCACGCTGCGGTGTTGCGCGAGCGCGCGTCGCCGCCCCCGGCGATGAAGAAATGGAATTTCTGCATTTCCTCTCCGGCGGAAGAGGACGCCGCTCGGAAAGCAGCTCGATAGGACTAGCTGAGCGGTTGCAATTCGCCGAGCGTGGTCGGTAGCAGCTCGGACACGGTTGGGTGAATATGCATCGCGCGTTGAATGACAGTGTACGGCTTCTTTGCGTACATGACGTCCAGCAGCACTTGAACCACTTCGTCTCCATTGATGCCGAGGATGGCCGCCCCGAGGATTTCCTTGCTGTCGGCGTCCACCAGAATTTTCATGAAGCCGTCCGTCTCACCGCGCTCCACCGCACGAGAGACATTGGTCATCAGCCTTTTGCCGATCAGCACTCGTCTGCCCGAAGCGCGCGCCTCTTTCTCGGTCATTCCCGCTCTTCCGAGCGGCGGATCGATGAACAACCCGTAACAGAGGATCCGATCGCTGACCCGGCGAGGATCGTTGTCGAACAGATTCGCGGCAATGATTTCATAGTCGTTGTACGACGTATGGGTGAACGCTCCCTTTCCATTGCAATCGCCCATCGCCCAAATGCCGGGGACGTTGGTGCGCAGCTGGTCGTCGACCCTCACGTAGCCACGCTCGTCAAGCTCCACGCCGGCCTTGTCGAGGCCGAGGTCGTCCGTATTCGGACGCCGACCGGTGGCGATCAGCAGGTGCGAGCCCACGATTGCGTCCGAGCCCTGCTCCCCGAGCTTGACGGCAACCTGTTTGCCTCGCGGCTCGACGGCCTTCACGCCGATGTTTAGCCGGACGTGGATGCCTTCCTTCTCGAGGATCTCGCGCACTGCATCCGAGACATCCTCATCGTCCCGCGAGATGAGGCGCGGGCCGAGCTCAATGATGGTCACCTCGCTGCCGAAGCGCCGGTACATCTGCCCAAATTCGAGGCCGACGTAGCTGCCGCCCATGATGACTAAGTGCTGGGGAAGAAAGTCCACCTCCATCATGCTCGAATTGGTGAGGTACTTCACCTGATCGAGCCCCGGGATTTTCGGAATCGCCGCCCGAGCACCCACATTGAGGAAGATCTTCGGCGCCTCCAGGATCTCGTCGTTGACGCGGACCGTGTTTCGACTCTCGAATCGGCCGTGCCCCCGATAGAGGGTGACGTTCGGCAATGTCTCGAGCAGTTGGGTCACGTAGCGATTGTGGTCGCCGGCCACGTCGTCCTTGCGGGCCTTGACACGCTTCATATCCACCCGGACCGGGCTCGCGATGTCGACGCCGAAGTCCGCGGCCCGACGTGCGACGTACGCAGCGCGCGCGCTCGCCACCAGCGTTTTCGTTGGAATGCAACCGGTGTTGACGCACGTCCCGCCGATCAGCTTCCGCTCGATGACAGCAACCCTCCATCTCTGCTTGCTCATCGTTTGCGCAAGGAACGGACCGGACTGGCCCGTGCCGATGATGATCGCGTCGTAAGTCGGCATCCGCGTCCTCCTCGCCCGTCTGCTCTCTACATCATTCAGCTTTTGTGCGCCGAAGCTAATTCCCTCAGCAGCCTTGCCCAAGCTTCGCGCTCGCGGCTCGGACGGACGCTCGGCGCCAATTTTGCGCAATGCGCCCTGAGCTCGCGATAAAACTCCTTGTCTGTCTCGGCGCGGGACAGCAACTCGGCCAAGCCGCGCGTATCCCCCGGCTGGAAGTAGCCCGGATAGTCAGAGCCGAGCAGCCCAACGGACCCGGGAATGCGCGAAGCAATGATTGGAACTCCCCAGGCCAGCGCTTCGGAAATGGCGTTCGCGCCCCCTTCCATCCAAGAGGAGAGAACCAGAAGCCGGCAACGACCCATCAGCCGAAGCGCTTTTCCTCGAGTCAGCTCGCCCACCCAACGATATCGCCGATTGGTGCGCTCCTCGCTGAAGGCGCGTGACTTCATCCCGGCGGTCAGGGCGCCGCCGACGTGAAGGATGCAGATGCGCGAGGCCGCCGGCAGCAAACGCGCTGCCTTTGCCGCCCGAAAGGGGTCCTTCACCCGTCGCAGATGGCCGAGGACGCAGACCTCGAAGGCGCTTGTTCGCGCCTTTGGTTTGACCGCGGGTCGTTCAGCGGACTGAAGGATGACCCGAGCCGCGCCGCGAAATTTCTTCGGAATCTCGGCAATGCCCAGCGGCTGCAACAGCACAAGGCGGGCGGCTTCTGCCAGGGCGCGCCTCGCTGCCGCGGAGGAGTGAATGTCGTTGTACAGGTCCGTTCCCGTCAGAGCCAGAATGAGTGGACGCTCGGGGTATTTGCGCCTGAAGCGCTCGATGGATGGGCGGCTGCGGCGCGCGTGCATGGCGATCAAGACATCGCAGCTGCCCCCTTTGTACTGCTCCTCGATGCGCACCCGGTGGCCCAGCGCTCTCAGCAGGCGGAACCAGCGCACCGCAGTGACGCGATTGCCCTTCTTCGAGTGGGAAGGCGTGGTGCTGGCGATGCAGATGTTCAGAGCGCGCACGTTCTGAAGCCGGCCAGAACGTCCCGGCGATCCGGCGTATAGAAGTTGCGCCAGGTGTTCCGAATCAGCCTGGCGCGCGTAGCCCAACATCCCCCTCTGAGGACTTTGTGCGTTCCGAACCATGGCTGGGAGTAGTCCTGGTAAGGGTCGGCCGCAAAGCCGGGATACGGCTCGAAGGGGCTCTGCGTCCATTCCCAGACATTGCCGATCATCTGCCGGCAGCCGAAGGCGCTGTCGCCCTCGGGGAATGCGGCCACGTCCACGCAGCCGAGCCATTTGCCATCCAAATTGGCGCGGCGGAAGGTCGGCGCATCCTCGCCCCAAGGGAATCGCCGTTTCCCCAGCACGGCCGCGCTGCCGCCGTCCGGCGCGCCGGCGGCTGCCATTTCCCACTCGGCCTCGGTGGGCAACCGGCGCCCAGCGAACCGACAGAACGCATCCGCCTCGAACCAATTGACGTGAATCACCGGGCGGTGCGGCTCGAGCGCGACCCAGCGATGGAAATCGCGGCGCTGCCACCGGTCCGACTCCCGGCGCCAGTAGACAGGGTGTTCCGCGCCGGTTGATTCTCGCCAGCGCCATCCCTCGTCGCTCCAGTATCGGCGCTGCTGGTAGCCGCCGGCGGACACGAATTCAGCAAACTGGCTCTGTGTGACCGGAGCCCGGGCGATTTTGAACGGGCGGACGTCGATCGAGTGCGCCCATTTTTCATTGTCGTGAATGAACGCCTCCTCGCCGGGCGATGCGCCGAGGGTAAACGCTCCCCCCGGAATCGGCACATCTCCTTCGAGCGCTCCCCCCTCAAGTGGCACAACCGGTGAGCCGATCGATTCGGGGCTCGGATACCCCAGCGTCTGACGGGTGATGATGAATGCCTCGTCGTGCATGTCCTCGTGGGCAATGCTGAGGCGGACGAAGTACTCCGCCGCTCGAGCGCGATCGGCGTCGGAGAGGATTGCCAGCGCAGCGTCGCGAACAGTCTCCAGGTAACGGAGGGTCTCGGCTCGCGAAGGCAGCGGCAGATCCCATCGCGTGTCGTGTGGCACGGTAGAAGAATCGTACAGCGCGTCGCCATTCTGACGCATCGGCGCTCGCCGCATCGCGTGGCGCAGCACCCATCGCTCCTGAAACCAGGCGACGTGCCCGATCTCCCAGTGGAGAGGATTCACGATGGCGAGCTTTGGGCCGATCAACTGCTGATCGGTGAGGTCGGCCACCAGCGCGAAGGTGCGGCGCCGGGCGTCTTCGACCATCCTGGCCATTTCCGAACGGGTATCCATCAGTCTTTGATCAACCCCGCTGAGATCGCTGCCTCGTCGATCGACTTGTAGTTCTCCGCTGAGGTCGGAATGAACTTGTGCGTCCGCTGGAGATCCAAAATGACCTTGTGCTCGGGCTTCGAATAGTCAAGCGCAAGGAAGGCTCTCTTGATCTGCTCGGCAAGCTTCGGATCGAGGTCGCCGCGCACGGTCCAGTTGTAATCGAAGTACGGCGGCGTGGTCCAAATCACGCGAACCTTGGCCGGATCGAGCTTCTTTTCATCCAGCAATTTTTGAAGGACGGATTCGTTGAGGGCGCCGGCGTCGACTTTTCCCGACTCCACCCATTTGGCGGTTACGTCGTGGGCCCCCGAGAAGGCAACCTTTGCGAAATCCTTCTCCGGATCGATGCCATTCTTGAGCAGAAAATACCTAGGCATCAGGTGGCCGGAGGTCGAGCTGACCGAGCCGAACGCAAAGTTGGCTCCCTTCAAGTCGGCCAGAGTCTTGGCCTTCGAGTTCGTGGATACGATGAACTTGCTGTGAAACTGCGCATCCTCCTCGCGCTGGACGAGCGGATTCGCAGTTCCGGTCCGCCGCCGCGCCTGCACGAAGGTGAAGCCGCCGTACCAGACGAGGTCCAGCTTCTTCGCGGCGAGTCCCTCCACCGTCGCGGCGTAGTCGCTCACCGGGGTGAACTCGATCTTCTTGCCCACCGCCTTCTCGAGGTAAGCGCCGAGTGGAACAAACTTTCGTTGCAGCTCCGTCGGAGCTTCGTCTGGAATTGCCGAAACACGCAGCGTCTCCTGCCCGAACGCCGCATATGGGGCCGCGATCAGCAGGGCGAAAGCAATCAGGCGTCGATGTTTCATTCCGTATCCTTTCAACGCGGGCTGCTGCTTTTAGAACGCGGTCGCCGAAGCAGCCGGCGGTCCTGCCCATTCGCCAGCGCGCGCCTCCTGACGGCTCGGCGTTCCCTCCAAGACGCGTCGGCGGAGCCAGCCGCTGAACAGATCCACCGATGCCACAATTGCGACCACCACCGCGATCAACGTCAAAGTTCGATGATTTTGAAACAATGAAAGCGATATCAACAGCGCCTTGCCCAAGCCTCCAGCGCCGACAACGCCGAGGATGGCCGAGGCCCGGATGTTCACCTCCCAGCGGTAAAGCGTGTAGGCCACCAGTTGCGGGAATGCTTGGGGCACAACAGCAAAGGTCGCCGCCGCCGAACGCGAAGCGCCCGAGGCGCGCAGCGCCAGCATCGGGCCCGATGGAACCTCCTCGAGCGCTTCGGAGTACAAGCGGCCGAGCACCCCCGCAGTATGGAGACCCAGCGCGAGTGCGCCGGCGAAGGGTCCCAGGCCAACCACGAAGATGAACATCAGCGCCCACAGCAACTCGGGCAACGTCCGGCTGAGGTTTTGAATCGCGCGGGCCAGCAAGGAGATTCCGTGGACGAGCAGCCGCTCGACCCGAAATCCGGCTCGGCCAGCGGTCCCGTCCTCGAGGTGAATGCGTGCTGCCGCCGCGTACGCGAAGGCGAATCCCAGCACCACCGCGATCGCGGTCCCAAGGATGCTGATCGACAGCGTCTCCAGCACTGCGGGCCACAGGCTCCGGAGAAAGGGCAAGCTTAGGTCGGGCGGAAACATCGATGCTGCAAACGAGCCGATGTTCTTCGCTGCATCGAGCGAAAACATTTCGGAGATGGGAAATCGCAAAAACGCACCCGCCGCCGCGCAGCAAACGATCCAAGCGGCCGCGGCGCCGGCCCGCACCGGGAGAGAGCTTCGAAGAAGCCCCT
>DATFTC010000383.1:0-7223 GCA_035262305.1 Myxococcaceae bacterium
ATTGCAGGCACGCTCACCGGCCGCAAAACTCGCCGGCCTCGATGAAGGAAACCGGTGACCGCACAGGCCCGCTCGTCGATCACATGAGCCGCCGGCGAGAGGAAGCACGCTGCCCCTGCGGTCCTCACGCGCTCGGATCAGCCCGATCACCGCAGACGGGGCAACAATCCGCGGTTGTCATCCGCACGAGCCATTGATGTCCCGGCTCATAGAGCATCGCCCAAAGAACGGCTCGCTTGCGACAAGCAGGACAGCGGACAGCGAAGGCGGTCCAAAGGAATCCGGCAGCTGCGAATGCGAACGCGGCCACGATCCGAGTCAGCGTCAGTGCACTCCCGACAATGACGATGATCAAAACGAAAATGCCGGCGAGGATCCAAGCCATTCCGAGCTTGAGCTTCCATCCCTGTCTGGTGCGGCGGAGCCACGCGCTCACGTGTATCCTCAGTCCCCGAGCTTATGATCTCTCAGGTTGGAGGCAAAGCGAAGAAAAAGCTGGCCGGTAGCGTCTGCGGGTGGCCTTTGCGCGAAAATGCAATCGCATACACGGGTGTCATCACCGCATGCGACGACTCAAGCGCGTAGACCAAACGTTCATTCTACCCCTGGTCGAATTTTTGGAGCGGACCATTTTGCTCGACAAGCAGTGCAACCGACCACCGCCAAGGTGGTCCTTTGCACGCGAGCGGCTTTGGAATAGGGACCCCGATTCAATTTTGTCCAGGCATTCCACGTTTCCGGTATGGTCCTGAGCGTGATGACTCAGACGCTGCGCCGACTCTCCTCCTTGTTGTTTGGGTTGAGCGAGCCGGTCAATCGCCGGCAGTACGCCGTTGCCGGATTTAGTCTGATGGCTTTCAAGTACGTCGTCGATGCCGGAATCATCTATGCCAGCTCCCGGACTTTCTGGACGCCGCTGGCATATTTGACGCCGCTGGAGTCCGCGCGAATCGAAGCTGTAGGGAAGAACACCGCGGTGGCGGTTGCATTGGCGATCTGGACGCTGCCGTTCATCTGGATCGGCGTATCAATGACGTTTCGCCGGGCCATCGACGCCGGCTTACCGAGGTGGTTCGGCCTGCTGTTCTTGGTGCCGTTCGTCAATTACCTGCTCATGCTCGAGCTCTGTCTTCACCCGTCGAAGGCTCGACCCGTCGCGCGTGCTTGGAGTCCGGCGAGGCGCCCAGGTCAGATCGAAAGCGCATTGATCGGCGTCGGTGCAGGGCTCATCTACACGGCAATCGTGCTAGCGGTCAGCACCTACGGTCTGGGCAGCTACGGCGGCGTTTTGTTCGTCGGGCTTCCGGTCGCGATGGGAGCGCTGAGCGGGTATTTCTTCAATCGCTATCAGCGGCAATCGATCAAGGCGACGATTGGCGTTTCGCTTTTGACTTCGCTCATCGCGGCGGGCGCGGCGTTCATATTCGCCGTCGAAGGACTCGTCTGTATTTTGATGGCGGCTCCGCTTCTCATTGGAGGCTCCGTTCTTGGTGCCCTGGTTGGGCGCGCTCTGGCTACCGGCGCCGGGCCGCCCTTGTCGACCGCTTTGCTCGTTCTCATTTCAGTACCATTTCTCGCTGGATTCGAATCGCTCGGCCGCAAGCGACGCGTCTTCGAAACGATTTCGGCGGTCGAGATTCAAGCGTCAGCAGAGGACGTTTGGAATCAAGTGATCGAGTTTCCGCCTCTGCCACCGCCAAGTCAGCCGTGGTTTCGGGCGGGAATCGCCTACCCTCAATCCGCGAAGATCGACCTTCGAGGAGTGGGCGCGGTCAGGCATTGCAACTTCTCCACGGGTTCTTTCACCGAGCCAATCACCGGATGGGATCCGCCTCGGCGCCTGAGCTTTGACGTCGTTTCCGAGCCGCCGCCGATGCGAGAGCTTAGCCCGTACCAGATCGCGCCGCCGCACTTGAATCACTACTTCCACTCGGTGCGCGGCGAGTTCCGAATCGTCCCGCTCGGGGAACGTCGGACCCGACTCGAAGGCAGCACCTGGTATGAGCTCAAATTCTCGCCCTCCTTTTACTGGGAATTTTGGGCTGACCACCTCGTTCACGCCATTCATCTGCGAGTGCTCGAACACATTCGGGCCCTCTCCGAGGCTGACTCGTTGTAGCTGACACCTAGGACCGTCAGCGCAGTCGCCATCTGCGCCGACGCTGCTGACTCGAAGGTGGACGAGCCGGCGATCCGCAGAGCGCCGCCCGCGCGCGATTCTTGACTGCTCGCTACTTGCCGACGAAATTGTAGTCGACCGGTCCCGCGCGGCGTGAGAGGATGATGCACTCTGAGCCCTTGGCGCACGTCACGCCGTGGTGCGCCTTAGGGGGAATGACTACGTAGCTTCCGGGCGAGAGCTCGTACGCCTTGCCATCCATCGTGAAAGTGACCTTCCCGCTGATCAGCACTGCGTATTCCGTGTGCGAGTGCCAGTGCTGCGGGAAAACATAGCCGGGTGGAAACTTCGCATAGCCGATCGGGCCGCCGGTCTTCGGGTCGACGCCGATGGGCGAGGCCAACAGACCCGGCGGAATGCCCTGTACGCTGGGTGCTGCCCACTTCGCGTCGGCGAGACTCACGACCAGCGCATCCTCGGAGGAGGGCGGCTTTGCAGCCGGAGCCTGGGCATATGCGGCAGCGGTGAGAAAAAACGTGAATAGGAGCGTTGCTCTCTTGTGCATGGTTTTTCTCCCAATTGATGACGACGGGTGAAGGGCGGCAGGTCTATCCAATCCTCCACCGAGATTCCACTTCGGCGAGCGTATTCTCTAGAGCGGCGATTGGTCCCAGGGATCCGCTGCCCCGTTGCTCCGCGAGACGGACGTTACGTCGGTCGGGACTTGTGGTAAACGACGCTCGAGCGAAAGATCAGGCCGGACGCAGCCGCTTCCGACTTTGAACTTTCGACTGTTGCACGGGGCTATAGCTCAGCTGGGAGAGCGCTTGAATGGCATTCAAGAGGTCACCGGTTCGATCCCGGTTAGCTCCACTGAAATTGCTCAACTTTTTTTTCGAAAACGGTGGTTTTGGGTGCATGGGTGCATACTGAGTGCAAACTCGGTCGTGCGCCCAGGCTCGAAGTTAGGAGTAAAGAGGCCTACTTCGAGGCTGATCGACTTTCAGCATGTAAAGAGATCTCACGAAGCAGGCTGGGCGCGAGGTAGCGACCGAGCTTCGACGCTTCGCGTGCGAGAAACTTGCCGCACAAGGGTAATCAGGACGATGCATTGAGAGTCGCAGAAGAATTGAAATCGACCGCCAAGACGGACGATGACCTGATAAGAATGGCGCAGGTGTTTGTCGGACTCGGTCACAAGGAGCGTGCATTCGAGTGGCTGGACAAAGCCTATCAACATCAAGCGTATTTTCTTAAGGCGCTGAAAACCGATTTCATGTTTGACCCACTACGCTCCGATCCGAGGTTCAAGGATATGCTGCACCGCATGGGACTGCCACCCTGAAAGCTGCGATTAGGCCTCGGGCCCGGCGCAAAGGCGGAAAGTCCACCAGGGCAGCTTATCAAAGTCGAGCAGGCTGATAGCCAGTCGCTAAGGCGCGCCCGCGATGGCTCGTCACCTTTCCACGACGCTGTTCTCGTTGGGCCCGATGCGAGGCCCTGACGCGCGCGATGCGCGCCTTCACGCGATTGCGCGATCTCGTCTCCTTCTTTTCGAGCGAGGTCTTGTCCACAGCGCTCAGTTGTTCGCGCTCGGTTCGCACGGCCGACTGACACGCACAGGATTCCGCGTTCAGAGCATCACTACAATCGTCGGCGCGCGCCAGCGAGCCCACAGACACCATGCAGAGCGCCAGCGAAATAGCAGCGGTCCTCAATCCCCTCTTCATCTGATCATGCATCGGCATAGTTCTCCTTGGTTGCGCTGCGTTGCTGCGCGCTGGATGCGGCTCGTTTGCATGGATCGATCCATTTTCGTCACCGGAGCCTTAGACGCGTCCGCTAAACGGCGCGGTTGCAGCGCGGCAACGCGCGGGCATTTCGCATTGCTGAGCGGCACCGCGCGTTGAACCGGGGCGGTTTCAACCTGAGGGAAAGTGGTATACCTGCGGTACGGAGAGAGCCTGCCGTGGCGTCGCGAACCGAGACTCCGCAAACGCAAGGCTTGGGCCAGGGCGCGGAGGAGATGGAACCCAGCCAGACAGCACTTGGCATGGACCCGTTTGCCGGCCGCGTGCTGTCGCACTACCGGTTGCAGAAGCGGCTCGCCGCGGGCGGGATGGGGGTTCTGTATCGAGCGACCGACCTCAAGCTGGGGCGCGCCGTAGCCGTCAAGCTCCTCGCCCGGCACCTAGTCGGAGACGCGACCGCCAAGGCGCGCTTCCTTCAAGAAGCCCGCGCCGCGAGCGCGTTGGACCATCCCAATATCGGTACCGTGTACGACATCGTCGAAATCGAGGATGAGCTCTTTATCGTGATGGCGCTTTATGACGGGGAGACACTCAGGCAGCGCCTAGAGAAAGGGCGGCTCCCAATCGGCGAAGCAGTTGGAATTTTGCGGCAAGTGGCCCTCGGGCTGGAAGCCGCGCACCGCGCCGGGATCGTTCACCGAGACATCAAGCCGGCGAACATCCTGATGACGACAGGTGGGACGGCCAAAATCCTGGACTTCGGCGTGGCGAAGCTTTTGGGCGAGTCGGAAGTGCAAATGACGCAGGCGGGGCAGCCGATTGGGACGGTGTTGTACATGTCTCCCGAGCAACTCACGGGGGAACGAGTAGATGCGCGAAGCGACCTGTGGAGCCTGGGAGTTCTCGCGTACGAAGTTTTGGCCGGTGTCTCACCGTTTCAAACCGAGTCGAACGCGGCGACCACCAAGCGCATTCTCGAGGATGACCCGCTCTCCCTCGCGACCGTACCGGGCGTTCCGGGTTGGCTTGCCGAGCTCGTGTCACAGCTGGTCCGGAAAAACCCGGCCGAGCGGCCGCAGAGTGCGAGCGAGCTGCTCAAGCGATTGGACAACTCGGCACCGGCGTGCGGAGAGCCTGTTTCCTCGCCGTCTATTGGACTGTGGAAAACGGCATCGGCTGCCAGGCAGCACTCGCTCGTTGGCCAAAGGCTGTCGCACTACGAGGTACGGGAGCGACTCGGAGCCGGCGGCATGGGCGTTGTCTATCGCGCCGTGGACCTCAAGCTCGGCCGCGCGGTGGCGCTCAAAGTGCTGCCTCCGGATCTCGCGGATGACGAAAAAGCCAAAGCCCGCTTTGTCCGGGAGGCTCGGTCAGCCAGCGCACTGGACCACCCGAATATTGGTACCATTCACGAAATCGGGGAAGACGGGCCGACTCTGTTTATCGGGATGGCGTTGTATGAGGGCGAAACGCTCAAGCAGCGCCTCGACCGCGGCCGGCTTCCGGTCGAGGAGGCTATTACCCTTCTGCGGCAAATGGCGTCTGGGCTTGCGGCGGCGCATGCGGCCGGAATTGTTCATCGAGATATCAAACCGGCCAATGTGATGCTCACCAAAAATGGCGCGAAGCTGCTCGACTTTGGATTGGCTAAACTTGTCGCGGACCGGCAAGCAATAACAGTCGCTGGGGAGGCGGTGGGTACCCTCTTCTACATCGCGCCCGAGCAACTTCGCGGCGAACAGGTGGACCATCGTGCGGACCTGTGGTCGCTGGGGGCGGTGGCGTATGAAATGCTTTCCGGTGTATCGCCGTTTCGCAGCGACTCGCCGGCTTCTACCACAATGAAGATTCTGTCGAGCGACCCCGACCCGTTGATTTCGGTGCCGGGCATCTCATCCGCGTTGTCCGGCACCATCTCGCGCCTGCTGGCCAAGAATCCTGCAAATCGAATTCAAGGTGCCGAGGAAGTCATCGCGGCGCTCGACGACGTCTCGGGGATTAGACCGATTCCGGTGGTTCGGGTGCGCCGTCGACGGCGTCTTGTGATTGCTGCGCTGGTTGCCGTCGCCAGCGCAGGCGCTGTGGTGGTGCTCACCATAACCTTCAGCAATCTGAGATTGTTTCCACACGCCCCTAGAGTGTCGTCGAAGCCCAGCGCGCCGGTCCAGCCGGTCTCGCTGGCGATTCTTCCGTTCCGCAACGCCTCGGGTGATCCAGCAATGGACTGGCTCGGCCCGAGCCTTGCCGAGATGCTCCGGTTGGACGTCGGCCAATCCGCATATCTGCGCACCGTCTCGGCCGATCGCGTTCACCAGATCCTTAAGGATCTGCGCATTCCCGCAAACGCACAATATGATCTGGAGACCCTGCAGCGCCTAGCGGAATTCAGCAACGCCCAAACGCTGGTCCACGGACAGTATGTCAGAGTCGGCGGCCAAATTCGCATTGACGCCACGCTCCAGGACCTGAAGCACCAGCGCATCGTCCCTGTGAAGGCTCAGGCGCCCAGCGAAAAGGAGCTGCTGCAGGCCATCGCACAACTGGCCCAGTCGATCCAGCAAAACTTGTCGCTTTCTACCGATGTGCTCAAGGAGCTGGGCGCCAAATCCTTCCAGCCCTACTCCAAATCCGTGGAGGCGCTGCGCGGTTACAATGAGGGCTTGGAGTTCAGCCGTCAGAGCAAACATCTGGAAGCGGCTAAGCGCTTTGAGGCGGCCACCCAGCAGGACCCGGAATTCGCGTTGGCCTATTCGCGGCTGGCGCTCACTTACTCCAACTTAGGCTATGACGACAAAGCCGAGCGGATGTCTCGCAAGGCCATGGAGCTTCGCGGCAAGCGCCCGGAAGCGGAGGGCTACCTGATTCAGGCCAACCACGCTCGCATACTGAACGACACGCCAAAGGCCATCGAGGCGTACGAGAACCTCGCCAAAGTCTCGCCCGACGACCCTGACGTGCAGCTCAACCTGGCGGTGCTCTATGAGAAGACAGGTGCGTTGGACCAGGCGCTGAAATATTACGGCCAGGCGCTCGAGCGTGACCCGAAGTATGTGGATGGGTTGATCGGCATGGGCCGGGTCCATACCAAGAGCGGCAATCCGCGGGCGGCGCTCGACGACCTGAACCGCGCGCTAAGTCTGTCCATCCAGCTCGAAAACGATGAGGAACGGGCAGCCGTTCTTCACGCCACCGGCGTGGCTTGTAAAACGATGAACCGGCTGGACGACGCGTTACGCAATTATCAAGAAGCGCTGGCCATCCGACGCCGCCTCGGGCAGAAGCGCGGAATCGCGGCCAGCCTCAATGAGATCGCCCAAGTCGACAACCGCTTAGGCAAGTCCGACGAGGCCTTG
>DATFTC010000384.1:0-6482 GCA_035262305.1 Myxococcaceae bacterium
CCCAGGGCCAGCCGCCGAGCTTTGCTACGCAGTCCGCGGTGTACTGGGCCTGCTCGTAAGTGTCGTCGGCGGTCGCGGAGGGCGACGCGGATTTGGACGCCACGGGCACGTCGTTCTGGCGAATGCACGCGCCAAGAAATAAAACCGTCAAGCAGGCGTGAAAAAGCTGGATCCGCCATCGCACGAGCCACATTGTCGAACTCCTTTCGGCGTTCCCCACTCACCAGGAACCAAGAACCGGCCCCGAAATGGGTGGCGGAAGGTGAAAAAACGTTACGCTCGCCCAGCACGGAACTGCGCGGTGGATTTCTCGGAGCGTCCCGAGTAGGAAGCCGGGTGATTCGCTTCTACTCGGAGGGAACGATGCGAACCTCTTCTACCTTGTTGACTGGGCTGATTCTCGTCTCGGGCGCGATTTGTCGGGCGGATGCAAAGAGTCCGAACATCCCTGGCCTTGATTCTCTGTACCCCGAGCTGGATGCGTTCTACATCGACCTGCACCAGAATCCCGAGCTTTCGGGCCATGAGGAGAAGACCTCGGCAAAGCTCGCCGATCGGCTGAAGAAGCTTGGGTATGAGGTGACCACCGGGGTCGGCGGCTACGGCGTTGTGGCTTTGATGCGCAACGGCGACGGACCGACGCTGATGCTTCGCGCCGATATGGATGCCCTCCCGGTCCAGGAGAAGACCGGCTTACCTTACGCCAGCAAGGCCAGCGCGCCCGGCCAAAGCGGCCCGGTCCCGGTCATGCACGCGTGCGGACACGACGTGCACATGACATCTCTCATCGGCGTGGCGAGCGTGCTGTCGAAGATGAAGGACCGTTGGAAGGGGACGCTCTTTTTGGTTGGGCAGCCTGCGGAGGAGACGGTGGCCGGCGCGGAGGCGATGATGAAAGCGGGCCTTTGGACGAAATTTCCCAAACCCAACTTTGCGGTCGCCCTGCACGATGCGTCGGATCTGCCCGCCGGGAAATTCGGGTACACGCCCGGCCCAGCACTGGCGAACGTGGATACCGTGACGCTTACCATCTTCGGGCGCGGCGGGCACGGCGCCTATCCGCACAAGACAGTGGACCCGATTGTGATTGCGTCGCGGACAGTCCTCTCGCTTCAAACCATTGTCGCTCGTGAAAACAATCCGCTCGACCCGGCGGTGATCACCGTCGGCTCGATGCACGGCGGCTCAAAGGCAAACATTATTCCGGACGAAGTGACTCTTCAGATTACCGTCCGGTCGTACAAGGATGACGTGCGCAAGCACCTGCTCTCGGCGATCGAGCGCATCGCCAAAGCGGAAGCGGCCGCGGCCGGAGCACCTAAGGAGCCGACCATGGCGCTCTCCGATCAGGCCTTGGCGACGGTCAATGATCCCGCCCTCACCAAGAGGGTGGCTGGCATCCTCTCCCGGGAATTCGGCGAATCGAACGTGATTGAGATTCCGCCCAAGATGGTAGCCGAAGACTTCAGCGTGTATGGGCGAGCCGGCGTTCCAGCGGTGATTTTTTGGCTGGGTGCTGTCGAGCCCCAGAAGTACGAAAAAGCGACCGCGAGCGGTGCGTCGCTGCCCTCGCTGCACTCTTCGGAGTTCGCACCTGATCGAGAGCGGACACTTCGAGCCGGCGTGTCTGCCTTGACGGTGATTGCCCTCGATTTGCTCGGGAAGAGCAGTGCGCGCTCGCAGGGCCGCCGACCAACAGGGTCGCCCTGATGGGAGGGGGTCGGTAGACAGAAGCGGAGTCGAAAGTTGAAAGTTAAAAGTCAAAAATTAAAAGTTAAAGTCAAAAGGGCGATTCTGGATGACCCTTCGACTTTCAACTTTTGACTTTCGACTGCTACTCAACGCAAGTGGTCGAGGCGGTAGATCGCCTGATGGTCCACCGGGATGCTGGGACAGGTTCTTCTGCTGCAACGGACTTGGCCGGTGGATCGCTAACCAAGCTCTCCTGGGCTATGCGATCGTCAGCAGCTGCAGTCGCAAATGAGTCGCCCAATGGGCTTGCCACGCCGGTGATAAAGGCGACAAGCAGAAGAGCCCAGACGCTCACGACGGCAACGGCGCCCAGGATCGAGCGTCCGTCTCTCGCAATCGCAGCGGCAAAAATCCGAGCGTTGCTTACTTCGCCTGAGCTGCTCGCGGTTGAGGCTTTCATGCGTGGCTCCTGTCGGCTGCGCGTTCGGGCCCTTTCCACAGCACGGCAGATGCCAAACCTAAAGAGCTGAAAACGCTCGGACGAAGCTCCCCTTTCGAGGTGGAGACTGTGCGTTTTCGGAATCGGCGTTTCGGAACCGGTCAGTGTCCGTTTCTGGGACGGAATTTCCCAGGTCCGGTCAATCCAGCAGCGGTGTTAGGCGACAAGGGGCCTCATTTGGGCTGATTAGCCTGCGGACGGGAACGGGCATAAGCCTTGCTGTCTTTGGCCTAATCCCATGGCATCCGCACCGCACGCCGCCGCAATGCAGCAGAGCGCTCGTCCATCCGAACGTTCGGCCGAGACGATCGTCGAGCTGGTGCAGATCAGCAAAATCTTTCCCGGTGAAGACATCGAGACCGAAGCGCTCAAGGACGTTCATCTGCACATCGCCCAGGGCGAGTGGGTCGCAGTCGTCGGACCTTCCGGATCCGGGAAGACAACCCTTCTCTCCATTCTCGGCTTACTCGATACGCCGAGCGAAGGGAGTTATCTGCTCAACGGCGTCCCGGTGCTTTCGCTGTCGCCGGAAGAACGAGCGCGGCAACGCAATCAGCAAATCGGGCTGGTGTTTCAAAATTTCAATCTGATCGGCGATCTCACCGTCTATGAGAACGTCGAGCTTCCGCTCACCTTTCAAAGGATGCCCACGCTGCAGCGGCGCAGTCGCGTGGAGCTTGCTCTGGACCACGTGGGCATGCGACATCGCTCCAATCACTTTCCAGGACAGCTCTCGGGCGGACAGCAGCAGCGAGTGTCGGTAGCTCGAGCGGTGGCCGCTGAACCGCGGTTGCTCCTCGCGGACGAGCCGACCGGCAATCTGGATTCGAAGAACGGAGAGTCGGTTCTCTCGCTGCTGGCCGACCTCCATCGGCGGGGCACGACGATTTGCATGGTGACCCACAACGACGAATACGCCCGCCGCGCCTCGCGCACCATCAGCCTCTTCGACGGGCGCATCGTCGCCGACAACCTGAGCAAGGCGGTGAACCGATGAGAAAACTCTGGGCTTGGCTGTTGATGCTTGCCCTCGTCGCGGCCGCCAATTTCGGGCGAAGCGCGATTGAGTTGCTCAGCACTCATTCGACCGCAGCGGCCGGCGACGCCGGCGCGCAACGCGATCCGGTGTGCGAGAATCAATCTGCGGAACCGGAGGCGGAGCTCGGCAGCGTTGACTGGTGGTTGGATGCGCTCAAGCTCCGTCCGTATGTCGTCGAAGCAGGGCAGCGTCTGGTGGCATTGACCGTGGCGGCGAAGTCGCTGGCGCGAGTGGTTGTCATGGTCAGCAAGCTGTGCAACGCGGAAGACATGAGCTCGCCAGACGCCGACGAAGGCGACGGCGAATGAGCTCGATCCAAAGGCTGCGGCAGGACCTCGGATACGCCTGGCGCGGCCTGCTTGGGGCGCCCCTTTTCACCGCGATTGCAATCGCTGCGCTCGGCATCGGCATCGGCGCGAACACCACGCTCTTCAGCATGGTCGACGCGTTCATGCTGCATCCCTTTGGGGTGGACGAGAGCGGCTGGGTGTTCGCCTGTGAAAAGCCGCCCAACCTCGATTTCTTCCCCACCTCACAACCGATGCTCTCCGAATGGAAGGGGCGAAGCCAAACCTTCGAGAGCCTGGCCGCGATATCCCTGATCGAGTTCAATTTGATGGAGCGGGGCGAGTCCGCGCGCATTTTTGGTACGCGCGTATCTCCCGAATTCTTCGAGACACTTCAAATGCGACCTCTGCACGGGCGGCTGTTCACGCGCGAGGAGAGCGAAAATCCTAACGCGCGCGTCATCCTCCTCAGCCATTCTCTATGGGAGAAGCAGTTTCAAAAAGCGCCCGACATTTTGGACCGAGGCCTCATTCTCAACAACACGCGCTACACCGTGGTGGGCATTGCCCCTGAAGGCATGCGGTTCCCCCATGGCGCGCAATTCTGGCTTCCCTACGTACCGACGGCAGCGGACAGCGGCGACCGCGAGCTGCGCAACATCTTCGGCTTGGGTCGGCTTCGCCCAGGCGTCGACACTTCGGCAGCTGAAGCGGAGCTTAGCCGCTTGATGAAGCGCGCTCAGGAGGAGAACCCCCAGCTCGACCTCTACAGCCAGGCGCGCGTCGTTCCGACTTCTTACGTGCTGATCAACAGTCGAAAACGGATGACGCTGATGATGGCGGCGGCATTCTTCGTGCTGCTCATCGCCTGCGCCAACATCGCGAACATGCTCTTGGCGCGCGCGTCTCAACGCGAACGGGAAATCGCCATCCGCGCGGCGCTCGGAGCGACCCGGATGAGGATCGTCCGCCAGCTGCTCACCGAAAGCTTTTTGCTCGCTTTCATATCGGGGGTCTTGGGTTTGGTGATCGCTCTTTGGGCGACGGACGCCCTGCGCTCGATATATCCTCCCGGCGCGAGCCAGTATCTTCCCGCGTTTGACGAGATCCGCGTCACGCCGCGAGTGATTGGCTTTGGTTTCATTCTTTGTTGCATGACCGCGCTGGAGTTTGGCCTCGTTCCCGCGCTTCGCTTGTCTTCGGTCAACCTCCAGGAGGTACTCCAACGAGAGGCGAAAAGCTTGACCCCTGGACGAGCGACGCATCGCTTTCGCAACGCGCTGGTGGTCGCCGAGACTGCGTTGGCTTTGATGCTGGTGGTGGCAGCGCTGCTGACGGCCCGCAGCTTCCGGCGGCTGGCGAAGGAGGGCGCGGTGTTTCGCCCTCAGACGATGCTCGCGGCGGTGGTTTCCTCGCCCCCGAATGAAAAGACCTACCCGAGCGATGTCAGGCGCTACGTAACGGAGGCTTTGGCCAGGCTGGGGAAGCTCGATGGAGTTGAGTCCGTCGCCATCACCACGCTGTTACCGCTCGCTTACAATTTTTCCGATTTCTCGCTCGAGGTGGATGGGCAATCGGCCCGGCCGGAGACCCAACTGCGCGTCTCGGTGAACCTGATTTCTCCCAACCTGTTCGAGACCGTGGGAGTCCAGCCCATGCGAGGAAGAGGATTCGTTTCGCAAGACGAGGGCTCCGAACGAAGAGTCGCGGTGGTGAGCGAGAGCTTTGCGGGCCGCTTCTGGCCAAATCAAAGCGCGGTGGGACACCGGATACGGATCAACCCCGGCCATTCTCCGTCGTGGGCAGAAATCATCGGCGTCGTGCCCAACATTCGCTATCGAGTGTCCTCGAAGGAGAGCGAGGAAACGGTTTACCTGCCCCTCTTTGATCAGGATTGGCAGACGCTCTTCCGGCGGATGGGCTGTGAGCTCGGCTTCTTCATGCGCACGACGCGACCGATGGAGCCGCTGATCAAGGTGGTCCGCTCGGAATTGGTGGCCATCGATCCGACCCAGACTGTCAGCGAGGTTGCGCCGCTCTCGATGGTTCTGGACGAATGGGCGCTGAGCGCCTATCGGGCGGTGAGCTTGGTCACCGGCATCCTCGCCCTGGTGGCGCTGTTTCTGGCAGCGATCGGTATTTACGGCGTTGTTTCATACACCGTAAGTCTCCGGACGCAGGAGATCGGCATCCGCCTGGCTCTCGGGGCTCCGAGCCGCTCGGTGCTCCGCTGGATTATTTGGCAGGGGATGCTTCCCTGTCTGGTGGGGCTTGCCATTGGAACAGGCGTCAGCCTCTTCTCCTCCCGCGTTCTGGGCAACATGCTGTTTGGTTACAGTCCTTACGACATTCCCACGTCGCTCTTGGTGACAACTGTCCTCACCTTCGTCGCCCTCGGCGCGTGCTTCATTCCTGCCCGAGCCGCGCTTCGAATCGACCCTGCGATCGCCATGCGAGCGAACTAGGAATTCGCCTCGAGCCCGCTTAGATTTCGCAACCCAGCTCTTATCATGTCAGCTCCCGCACTTCTCATCGCCGATGATCAACCGGACATCGTGGAAGCGCTGCGCCTGCTCTTCAAGCGAGATGGCTATTCGGTGGTGACCACCAACTCTCCCGCTGGAGTGCTGGGCGCCCTCGAAGCGCAGGAATTCGACGCCGCGCTGGTCGATTTGAACTACGCGCGCGACACCACATCCGGACGCGAAGGATTGGACTTGCTGGCGCGCATTCGAAGCCAGTGGCCCAACGTCCCGGTGGTGGTGATGACCGCCTGGGGAAGCGTGGACAGCGCGGTGGAGGCGATGCGGTTGGGGGCGCGCGACTACGTGCAGAAGCCGTGGGACAACACAAGGCTGCTGACCACGGTGGGAGTGCAAGTTCAGCTCAGCCGCGCGCTGCACGATGCGCGCAAGCTCTCCGAGGGCACGTCTCGGCTTCAGCGCAGCGCGCTGCCCTCGCTGGT
>DATFTC010000385.1:0-2003 GCA_035262305.1 Myxococcaceae bacterium
TGATCAAGGGATTCGACCCTGCCGCGCGATTCGATCGCAAGACCCGCAAGACCATGGGTGAAGCGGCTGCTTATGGATGTGCGGCTGCGTTGGACGCCATCGCGGACGCGGCGATTGCCACGCATGAGCTGGCCCGGCCAGAGGTCGGCGCGATCTTTGGCAACGATACGACCTGCCAAGCCTCGGAGGCATTGTTTTCCGAGCTCCGCGACGTCAGGCGCACAACTGCGCTCGGGAGTAGCCACATCATAAAGGTGATGAATTCGACCGTAACCATGAACTTGGCCACGCTGCTCGGGTTTCAGGGGGCATGCTGGTCGATCTCCGCAGCTTGCGCCAGTGGTCTTCACGCGCTGGGGCAGGCTGCAATGCTCATTGCCACCGGCGCGCAAGAGCTGGTCATTTGCGGAGGAGCGCAAGAGACTTCATGGCAAGGCATGGCCGCATTCGATGCTCTGGGTGCGCTCTCGACGAACGAGGAGAGCCCCACGCGAGCGTCGCGCCCCTTCGATCGCAAACGCGATGGATTGGTCCCATCCGGCGGAGGCGCGGCGCTGGTGGTCGAGTCAATGGACTCAGCTCGCGCTCGAGGCGCGCGCGTCTACGCGGAAATTCTCGGTTACGCCTTCGGCTGCGATGGAGACCACCTGACCAACCCCAGCGGCGCGGGCGCAGAGCGCGCAATGACGCACGCGCTCCGCCAGGCCCGCGTTCACCCTTCCGAGGTGGATTACGTTCATGCACACGCAACGTCGACACCAATTGGCGACGCAGTAGAGGCGGCGGCGATCTCGAAGGTCTTTGGAGACATTCGGGTTCCGGTCTCGTCCACCAAGGGCCTGGCCGGACATGAGTGCTGGATGGCTGGCGCAAGTGAAGTCATTTATTGCCTGCTGATGACTCGGGATGGCTTCATTGCCGGAAATGCGACCTTGGAGGAACCCGACGAGATCTCGGCCGCTCTCAATCTTCCAGTGACATCGATGGCCGTACGACCACGCACCATTCTGAAGAATTCTTTCGGATTCGGAGGAACCAATGCTTCGATGGTCCTCCGGTCGATGGACTAAATATTGTCTCAAACCCTCACACACTCTCCTGTCTTGCCCTCCGTTCGATCGGTGCTGCCGCATCGCGAGCCGTTTCTATTTATCGATCGCGTACTGCAGCTAAGCGATAGCAGCATCGTCGCGGCTCGGATGTTTCGCGACGACGAACCTTTTTTTGCTGGCCATTTCCCAGGCCAGCCGATCGTTCCGGGCGTGCTGCTCGTGGAGGGGCTCGCGCAGGCAATGGCCTACTACGCGCTCGTGAACCGTCCCGCGTCTCGGATTTACCTGGTAGGGATTGATCGCGCGCGTTTTCGCTCAGCGGTCACACCGGGAAGCGAGGTAATTTTCGAGGTACGAATCGGTGAGGAACGATTTGGAATTTTGACCGGTGAGGGGCAAGCACGCGTAGGCGAGCGTCGGGTCGCGGACGCTACTGTGAAAGGGTATTCAGGCGAATCGAGCCACCCACTCGGGTGACAAAAGACATGTCGCTCGAAAGGCAAGCAGCGCGCATCGACCCAATGGCATTTCGCCCGGCCCCGAACCTCGGACCGGATGCTTATGACGTAGTGGTCATTGGGTCTGGGATGGGCGGGTTGTCCGCCGGACTCGTGCTCGCCAAGAAGGGTTTCAAGGTCTGTGTTTTGGAACAGCATTACAGGCCTGGCGGCTGCCTTCATCAATTCTTTCGCAAGCGAATTCCCTTTGAGACGGGATTTCACTACGTGGGTGGAGTGGGGCCGGATGGAACTCTCGCGCGATACCTCCGCTACCTGGGCGTTTATCATCGCTTGTCCTTTCAGCCCCTGGATCCAGACGGATTCGATCTGCTGCGCTTCCCTGAATTTTCCTTCCGGGTTCCGAACGGGTGGGGCGCCCTTGTTCAGCGATTGGAGGACGAATTCCCTAGTGAGAGGGAGGCGATCCACCGTTACGCTGGGGCTTGCCAGC
>DATFTC010000386.1:0-6829 GCA_035262305.1 Myxococcaceae bacterium
TTTCAATGTCGACGATCAGCGCGTTGAGCGGATCGCGAGGATCGACCTCCATGTACGCCGTGCCGAGCAATCGCTCGTACGGCCCGGTTTTTCCCCAATCGACGCCATCTACGAACAATTCCCGCTGCTGGACCTCGAGCCTGACGAGGCGGGCCTCGCTTGGGCGCGGCAAGATCGCCACGGCCAAGAATCCCAATCCCACCGCCAGCAAAACTGGGCTCTGCTTTGTATGACCTTGCATGATTCCTCTCTCCCCTCGGGTTGTCCCGACGCTTTGGAGGTGAGCCGCGGTGCCGCTGCGGTTCCGCGCCTCGCCCCGCATCGGGCAGTACGCCGAACTGCGCGTCTGTCAATCGGCCAAAGTCTGTGATGTCTAATCGTTGAACAGGAGGGACTGAATGAATCTGGCCAACCTGTTGGTGCGGGCGGGCCGCAGCTTCGGCGAGCGGCCGGCAGTATTTCACGGCGAGCAGAGGGTTCATGACTATCGGTCGCTCGCGAGTCGAACGGCGATTCTGGCGGGGCGATTGAGGAACGAGTTTGGGCTGCAGCCGGCCGATCGCGTCGCGCTGGTGATGCACAACAATCCAACCTACGTCGAAGCGCTCTTCGCCGTCTGGCATGCAGGGTTGGTCGCGGTGCCGATCAATGCCAAGCTCCACGCCCGCGAATTCGCATACATCCTGGACCACAGCGGCGCTCGACTGTGTTTTGTCACGGCGGACCTCGCCCAGACGGTCGCAGGCCTCAAACAAGAGCTTCCCGAGCTGAGCCGCATCGTCGACGTCGACGCAGCGGAGTATCGCCGCCTGGCGACCGGCAATCCCGAGCCGATCGCTCAACGCGACGCCGATGATACAGCTTGGCTATTCTATACCAGCGGCACGACCGGCCGTCCGAAGGGCGCGATGCTCAGCCATCGCAATTTGTGGGCGATGACATTGAGCTACTTCGCCGACGTCGATGCCATATCGCCGGATGATTGCATTTTTCACCTGGCGCCGATGTCCCATGGTTCGGGTCTCTACATCCTGCCGCACGTCGCCCGGGCGGCAGCCCACGTCGTCCCGGCAAGCGGAAGGTTCGATCCCTCGGAGACAGTCGAGCTGCTGAAAGTCCATCGCGGTGCGTCGATTTTCGCTGCACCGACGATCGTAAAGCGACTCGTCGATCATCCCGGCGTCGCGGGCGCTTCGCTCGACCATCTAAAGACAATCATCTATGGCGGCGCGCCGATGTACCTCGAAGACGTTCGGCGCGCGCTCGATTGCCTTGGGCAGAAGCTGGTGCAGATCTACGGCCAGGGCGAGAGTCCAATGACGATCACCGCCTTGTCCCGGGCGCGGCACGCGGACATCGGCCATCCGCGGTATCTCGAGCGACTCTCTTCGGTCGGAATCGCGCAGACCGTGGTCGAGGTCCGGGTCGTGGACGACGAGGATCGCGACCAACCGGTCGGCGAGACCGGCGAGGTGCTGGTGCGCGGCGATTCGGTGATGGCTGGCTACTGGCGCGATGCCCCGGCAACCGCCGCCACCCTGCGAGGCGGCTGGCTCCACACTGGCGATCTCGGCGCTCTTGACGAGGACGGCTTCCTCACGCTCAAGGACCGCTCCAAGGATTTGATCATCAGCGGCGGCAGCAACATCTATCCTCGGGAGGTCGAAGAGGTGTTGCTCAGGCATCCTGGCGTGCGGGAAGCCTCGGTCGTGGGACGGCCGCACCCGGAGTGGGGGGAAGAGGTCGTGGCCTTCGTTGTCGCGACGGCGCCCGGAGCCGTGGATGAAAGCAGCCTCGACGCGTTGTGCCGCCAGCACATCGCGCGATTCAAGCGACCCAAGGCGTATCGATTTGTAGAGTCTCTTCCGAAGAACAACTACGGGAAAGTTCTGAAGACGGAGCTGCGCGAACGCTTGGCCAGGGAGCTTGCCGCCGGCTAGAGCTGAGCCAACTCGGGAACCTAGCTGCCTCGGTGCGTCGGTAGCCGAAGCCCTCCAAGAGCTTTGCGCACAAAAAAATGCAACGCATTGTTGCGAGCGGTGTCCTCTCGCGGCAGTTTGCGCAAACTTGGAAGGGGAATCCAATGAAAGCTCATCGCAGGCTTGCAGCTTTGTCTTTCGGCCTCTTGGCGCCACTGCTTCTAGCGCGCTGCGGCGCCGGTCAAGGGCCGACAGCCAGTAGTGCCACTCGCAGCAGTGTTGACAACTCGACCATCGACGTTGGGAGCAACGATCCGTCCACGAACGACGCAAGCAACGGCCCGTCGACGAACGGTGGAAGCGATGGCCCCACCAAAAACACCGTGTTCAGCGGTATTGTGAATTTCTCGAGGGATATCCAGCCGATCTTCAGCGCTCGGTGCGCCGAGTCCTGTCACAGTGCAGCGACGCATTCGGGAGGACTCGACCTGAGCGAGGGCAGTGCGCGTGCCAATTTGTTGAATCAACCGACATCGGCGGGGTGCATGGCCGTGGTGCCGGACAGCATTCGCGTGGTCCCTTGCGATACCCAGGCCAGCATGCTGTGGCGCAAGCTCAAGCCTGACGACAGCCGATGTAGGAATCCGATGCCCAATGGGACGGCCGGCCTGGGAGTCATTGCGCCGGACGAGTTCGCTTTGATCGAGCGGTGGATCGCACAGGGAGCCGGCGCAAACGGATTGGGACCCTGCGTCGCTGCTCCGCTGTGATTAACCGCTCGGGTCTGTCGGTTGCGCAGCTCATTCGTCGGCGGGTGCGTAGGTCACCGTCAATACGGGCTGGAACGCCGGAGCCGAGTTCTCACGAGCGTCGAAGCGCTTCGCAGACGCCGCGATGGATTCGTCCCCCAACATTACCCCCCAGCCGAAGTTCGTGGAGGGGGAGTCGAGCCACTGCTGCACATCGGAGATTAGACCCGTATCGTACATCGAATCGAACGTGTAGAAGCCGATGTCGCTCACCGCTGCGCTGGAGGTGATGTTGGGCAAGAAGTCGCCGCCCGGAGCAGTCCACAATTGGCTGGGATAGAACGTGTTCAGCCAGGTTGCGTCTCCCGGCGCCGCCGGCGCCCCCATGCCTTCCTCTCCCGCTGCCATCGAAGTCCCCTCCCCCCAGTCGGCGAGAGCGGCATGGAGATCGATCTCTACCTCCGCAGCGCCGGCTGCAACGCGGGAAACATGGAGCTCAAGTGTCACGCCCTGAATAGTAGACCCAGCCGGAATGTTGCTGGCGACGTCGAAAGCGATCAGGCCACGGCGAACCGCACCGCCGTTCGTCCTGCCCACGAAGAAATGCTGTCCCTGTCCATTGCTCGTGCTTCCGGAAAGGTCTTCATACAAGGCGTTGTCCTTGCTCGGCGTAAGCTGGACCATATCCGCGAACGCCTCCCCGCTCCAACCGACGAGAACGAGAAAAGCGACTGCGCTCAGCCTCACTGGTGTTGTCATCGTCCCCACCTTTTCGTTCCAGGCGAGGAACGCCGCAACCAAGCCCCCCCTGCACTTCCGGAGCTCCCGCCTCAGTTCTTATACAAGCGATGCCCTCGTTTGTTAAAGCATCGTTCGTGTCAAAAGGTGTCTAAAACAGCGAATCCCGGGGAAGTTGCACCCCGGGACTCGCGATTTCCACTCACAGGCGCTGCTCGCGTTGCGATGCAGTGCCCGTGGTCTCTTGCTCGACGCTAGGTGCTGGCCATGAAGCCCAGATCAGTCGTGCCGAACTGACCGATGTTCGGGAACACCAGCGGCATGTCCGCGTCGGAGACGCCGAACCACTTGGCCAACGTCGCACCGTACTGAGCGACCGCGGTGCTCGGTAGCCAGCGGCCGCGCGCGTTCGCGCCCGTGTCCGTGTCATCGGGGCCGTTCATCACCAGCGTGGGATACGTTCCGTAGAAGTCGCCACCGAGGACGGCTCCGCCCATTACCATCTGATGACTTCCCCAAGCATGATCCGTGCCGGACGCTTGCGCTCCAATCTTGAACGTGCGGCTGAAGTCGGACTGCGTGAACGTGGTCACTTGGGAGTCGATCCCCTGCGCCACCATTTCCTGGTGGAATGCCAGCAGCGCGGCGGACACTTGCGTCAGCAGACCGCCCTGGCCAGCGTTCTGATTGGCGTGGGTATCGAACCCGCCGAGCGACGCGAAGAAGATCTGCCGGCGCATCGGCCCGCCGGAGCTGAGCACATCTCGAAGGTAAATGAACTTCGCGATCTGCTTGAGCTGATTGCCCAGCGCCGTATTGGGGAACGTCGTCACAATGGGCGGATCCGTACCGAGTTGGGACCTGGTCGCCAACCCTTGCCCCTTCGTGCCGTTCATGGCGAGCCTTAGCCTGTTGGTGTCGGGCAGCGCCAGAGCGGCGTTGACGGCGTCCAGAGTGGCCTGGCGAGGCGGATCATACCGCAGCGCCTGATTCAACAAGCCGGAGGACGGAACAACCAGCTGTTGCGTCTGCGTTCTCTGTGCGGCCTGGTAAATGTTGACTCCCGCCACCGATACCTGAAGCGGGAACAGCTCGGTGCTGTAAACGCGATCCGCCAGGCGGCCGCCCCATCCGGTTTGGCTCGTTCCCTGAGGAACCCCATTTTGATTTTCCGCTTGTTGATTCGAGTGCGAGAACAGTTGATCCGGACGAAGGCTCGGGGAGCTCAAGTAGGTCGCTCGATCCAACGGCTGGACGAGCGTGCCCACGTTCACCACGAACGCGAGGTTCCCACCGTTGTACAACGACTGAATCCCGGTCGTGTTGTAGGTGCCGCGATTCGGCAAACCGAACGCTCCCTGACTGGATGTGTTGATTTGCAACAGATCCGTGTTCGCGATCAGGAATGGCGCACCGGTTCGAGCTGAGGCATAAGCCGAATAGGTGTGGGCTGGATTGTTGTCGTCATAGGGAATGACCATGTTATTCGCGTCATTGCCTCCGAAGAGGAAGATGCAGACCAGCGCCTTGTAATTGGCATCATTGACGGGATTCGCTGAGGCAAACAAATTCATCAGCGAAAGATTGTTGAAGTTGGCAGCGTAAGCCGCCCCACTCAACGCCAAACATCCTGAGCCGACGATGAAGTCTCTTCTGGTGTGTTTCATGGCGTCACCTCTGAACCTGATAGTTGGCGGAGCTGGAAATCAGGTACAAGGCTTCCGTCGCCCGCGTCAGGTCGTCGGGAGCGCTGGAAATGGAGTTCACGAAGATGCTCCGAAGCTGGTCTGGAATCTGTCCGCGGAGCAGAGTCTGATTCAAAGATTCGATCAGCGCAGTCGAGTCGCTGGCGATAGGCATTAAGCTGGACAGGTCGACCATGACAAAATTCGGTCGATAAAGAGCCTGCCCGATAACGCTGCCGTTGATCAATTGATAAAGCAAATCGTCGCGGGAGAGCGCAGTGGTGGTCGAGAAAATGCCAAATTCGGGGCCCTTGAGGTCTGCTGCACCAGGCACCGCGAAGTCTGGCGGGAAGAAGTTGAACAC
Source organism: Myxococcaceae bacterium (assembly GCA_035262305.1). Lineage (GTDB taxonomy): Bacteria > Myxococcota > Myxococcia > Myxococcales > Myxococcaceae > DATFTC01. The sequence continues at coordinate 5,456 of DATFTC010000386.1, forward strand.
CGTGGGGGAATGGAAGACGTCCTGTCCTTGAGCGAGGTAGGCAGTCATGGTTCCGCCCGGATTAGTCAGGGCAAAGTCTGAGATGGGGTCGGGGTCCGCCAGAGGATTTGGAACGGTGTACCCCATCTGGCGAAGGAGGTTGGTGACGGCCAGCACAGGCTCGCGCAGCTTGCCGAAGTCCGCCGCTGGCGCCTCGTTGCGAGCTTCGGGATCGAGCAGAATTTGCCGGATCACCGCCTGCATGTCTCCGCGCACGCCGCTGCCGTTGTCATTGAATGCCTGCGTGACGCGAGCCACGTAGCTCGGGCTGGGGTTGCTCGTCACCATCATTTGGATCAGCGCCCTCCCGATGAACGGCCCGACGTTCGGGTGACCGAAGAGGATGTCGATCACGCTGTTGAGATCTTGAAGCGTCGTTTGACCGGCGGGAATTTGAGCTTGGAACGGTGAGCCGGCAAAGAGAACCTTTGCTCCGTTGTCGTGCCTACTGGCCGCGCCGGCGACAACCGGATCCCGGTAGTTGGCCACGTTTTGTCCGGTCTGATTGTTACGAGCGAGCGCCGGGGCGAGCACCCAGCCGCTGAGCGCGCGGGTGATGTCCACGACGGTGTCTTGCCCATAGGTGGGTGTACCATCCGTGGTGCCGTCCGGGTTGAGGACCACCAGTCCGATCGAGAACAACTGCATCAGCTCGCGCCCGTAGTTTTCGTCCGGTTGAGCCGCGGTATTGGCGATGTTGTCGAGATACTGCCCCATCGTCGGGTTGCGCGACAGGTCGTAGAGAATCTGCCGGAAATTTCCAAAGGCATCTGCCTCTTGCATCCGCAGATAACCCGTCATCCGGTCGGCATAATTGACAACCCCGTCCGCCGCCGAAGTGACGTGGATCTGGTTGAGGGCAAAGAAGACCCTCTGCCGCAGCTGATCCGGCGCGTTGAGCGCGTTTCGATAGAATATCTGCTGCAGCCTCCACATCGTGTAGTTGTCTCGCCGGCACGGGGTGCCCGCGGGACAGTCGCTGGGAGGGGTCTGCGGCAGAGCGTAGAAGTCCTCCGGACCGCACGCGATCGTCTGATTGCACGTGGTGTCGGCCCGCGAGCCGTCGCAGCAGACGTCCGGGTAGTTCGAGATGCCCATCGGGAACTGCTCGTTGAACCAGGCGTTGAAGTCGCCACCCAGGTCCTGCTCGAGGTGCGCAATGCTCGAAGCGGAAGGCCCGAACGTGGCCTGCTCGAGGAATCTCACGACGTCGTTGTGCGAAGTGGCGATCGTCCGTTGTTGCGACTTGTTTGGAACGACACCCCCGGACGAGCAGGAGACAATCGCAACGGCGAGCGCGATCAATCCCAGCTTCGCTGGCCAATGTTTGAACAG
>DATFTC010000387.1:0-40879 GCA_035262305.1 Myxococcaceae bacterium
CTATCAGCTTCACCATCACCACCACTTGAACTTCTATGGAACCTCTGGCTCGGTCGAGCTGCATTTCCGCGCGATCAGCGGATTTGGCGGAGCGATCGAGGCGGAGGGGCTTCTCCAGCGCGCGATCCAAGCCGATTTGGAAGGTCACCCGGTGAAGTATCTGCGACCGGAGGACGAGCTCGCGTATCTCGCCACCCACGCGACGCAGCATTTATTCAAAGGGGTCGGTTGGCTTTACGACCTCAAACTTTTCATCGAGCGCCATCCCAATCTGGACTGGCCGTCGGTCATTGCCGCTGCGCGAGAGAGCAAAATGCAAGGGCCGGTGTATTTCGCGCTTCGGACGGCGCGGACCGCGATGAACGCCGACGTACCAGAAGGGGTGCTCGACGAGCTGCGGCCCTCCGGGTGGCAAGTCTTCTTGGGCGGTCTCATCTTCTCGAACAAGCGCTTGGTCGACAGCAACTTTGCAGAATTTCGGTACTCGTGGATGGCCGCGCCGTTCCTGGCGAGCGACTTTTGGAGAACGTCGCGAGCGGCTCTCCACCTCGCCTGGCGCGCGCCGCTGCGAAAACTGGCTCGTCACTTTCCAACGCTCGCGCCAGCGCACTGGCGCGCGTGAGCCCGATCCGCTAGTGGTCTGGGGTGGCCACCACCCTTCTGGAATTGTTCCGGGTGCTCACCTCGTTTGAGCCGGCGCGGCGATCGCTCGCCGATGCGCCTTGGGACCAGTACGTCGACTGGAGCATCGGCCAGGGGCTGGCGCCGCTCGCCGCTTACAACCTGGAGTTTCAGATGGGCGGCGCCGGCGCTCCAGATTGGGCGCGCGACCGGCTCCTGTCCATCTATCAGGGCTCGATCAACGACACGGTGATGAAGCTGGTGAGCCTCAAGCGCGCCATCGACGCGCTCTCCGGCGAGCGGCTCGTATTGCTCGGCGGAGCTTCTTTCATCGAAGCGCTCTACCCCCACATCGGATTTCGTCCCCTGCTCGACATTCAGCTGCTGGCGCAGCCGCGCGCGTTGGATGCGTTGCTGGCCCGTCTGCAGGAGGCAGACTTTCGCCTGCAGCCGGACGGCGGCGGAGCTCGCACGCTCTCGGACGGGCGCACGCAAGTCATCGTGTTGACCAACCTGTTGCCGGCGGCGCGGCGCCTGGAGGAAGAGGGGCTGCTCGCGCGGGCCATTCCGCTTCCCGTGTACGGGCCGTCCATGTTCCGACTGGATTTGGAAGATGCCATCCTGGCCCTCAGCCTGGAGCAGGCGCGCGCCGGATACGAGGTCCCGATGGTTTCGTTCGTGGATCTGCGCGAGCTGTTGGCGGGAGCGCCTTCCGTCAGCGGTCCGTACTCCCGTTCGCCCGACTTCGAGCAGCTGAAGTCGCGGGCCGCCGCCTGGAGGATCGAGCGCGCTCTTTTCGCTTCCGCCTCCATCGTTCAGCGCCTATTTCCCCACGTGGACGTAGCCGCCGAAAAAGCCAAACCCACTTTGAGAGCCGCCAGCCGCGATTTGTTGGATCGGACGATCATCACCCCGGTGTCACAGCTTGGCAAAACGCGCGTTGCCAAGGGCGCGGACCGCCTCCGGCGGCTGTTGGCGGGCGGAGGCTGGTCCAGCTGAGTGAAAGAACTACCGCCGGCAGGCGGCGATGAGAGAATTCGGGTAGTTTTCACCCTATGAAGATCGCCATGATTGGAACCGGGTACGTCGGCTTGGTCGCCGGCACCGGTTTCGCAGACTCCGGGAACGACGTCACCTGCGTCGACATCGACGAAAAAAAGATTCTGTCCCTCTGCTCGGGAGAAGTGCCCATCTACGAGCCGGGTCTGGAGGAGCTGCTCGCCAAGAACATGCGGGATGGCCGCCTTTCGTTCACCACCGACCTGCGTTCGGCGGTGGCCGCGTCGCAGGTTGTCTTCATCGCCGTCGGAACTCCCGAGGGTGAAATCGGGGACGCGGACCTGCGGCACGTGATCGGCGCGGCGCAGGAGATCGGCCGCGCGATCCAGCGCTACACCGTGGTGGTGGTGAAGAGCACCGTGCCGGTCGGAACTTGCGACACGGTTCGCGACACCATTCGCGGGGTCACCACGACCGAATTCGACGTTGTCTCCAATCCGGAGTTTCTCAAAGAGGGAGCTGCTCTCGACGATTTCTTCAAGCCCGATCGGGTGGTGATCGGCACCCGCTCGGAGCGAGCGCGAAAGCTGATGAGCGACCTCTACGCGCCCTTCGTGCGCACCGAAAATCCAATTCTCTTCATGGACGCGCGCTCGGCCGAGCTGACCAAGTACGCCTCGAACGCGATGCTCGCCACCCGCATCTCGTTCATGAACGACATCGCGCTGCTCTGCGAGAAAGTCGGCGCCGACGTGGACTCGGTGCGCAAGGGGATGGGGGCGGACAGGCGCATCGGGTATCCGTTCCTCTTCCCCGGCGCCGGGTACGGAGGCTCCTGTTTCCCCAAGGACGTGAAGGCGCTGATTGCGACCGCGCGCGAAATGGGCATCGAGTTCGATCTGCTCCGGGCGGTGGAGCGCACCAACGAGCGGCAGAAGCGAAGCCTGGTGGCGAAGGCGCTCAAGCACTTCGGAAGCTTGGCGGGACGTTCCTTCGCCGTCTGGGGCGCGTCCTTCAAGCCGAAGACCGACGACATGCGCGAAGCTCCGTCGATCGAGGTGATCGAAGGACTGCTCGCCAAGGGCGGAACCGTGACCTGCCACGATCCCGTTTCCGAGCGCAACGCCAAGCGCTACTTCGGCGATCGGATCCGTTACGCGCCGACGCCGTACGATGCACTGGAGGGCGCCGACGCGCTGTTCCTGGTCACCGAGTGGAACGAATTTCGGCACCCGGATTTTGATCGGGTGAAGTCTTTGATGAAATCACCGGTGATTTTCGACGGGCGAAACGTGTTCAACCCGGAGACATTGCGCGAAAAGGGCTTCGTCTATTTTGGAATAGGTCGAGGCGCGTGAGATCGGCTCGGGAGAGCGCGCGGCAGCTGCCCGTCTCGACGCCGGATCCGCCCGACGCCGAGTCGTCCTCGCGCTGGCTGCGGCTCCTTTCATCGCTGCGGCCTCGACAGTGGACGAAGAATCTGATCATCTTCGCGCCCTTGTTGTTCGCCAAGAGCGTCTTCAAGGACGCCGCGGCGCTCAAGGCCTCGCTCGCGGTCGTCTCGTTCTGCTTGCTCGCGGGCGGCGTCTATCTGTTCAACGATTGGTTCGATCGAGAACGGGATCGGCGACATCCGGAAAAGCGCAAGCGCGCCGTCGCCGCGGGACTTTTCTCCGGGCGGACCGTCAGCGCTGTGGTGTTGGTTTGCTGGGCGGCGGGCGGAGCGATCGCATACCTGGCTCGCCCGGAGTTTGCCCTCGTCGCCGCCGCATACTTGGGGCTTCAGATTTTCTATTCCGTGCTCCTCAAGAAGCTGGTGATCCTCGACGTGGTGGTGATCGCTTTGGGTTTCGTGCTCAGGGTGCTCGGCGGCGGCGTGGTGATTGCAGTCCCGGTGTCGAATTGGTTGTACCTTTGTACGTTGTTGCTCGCCGTGTTCCTTGGTTTCGCCAAGCGGCGGCACGAGCTGGCGTCGCTCTACGCCGAGGCGGTGTCGCATCGGCCGAACCTCAACGAGTACTCGCTTCCATTGCTGGACCAGATGATTTCGGTGGTCGCGGCATCGTGCATTCTCGCCTACGGCCTCTACACTGTTTCGCAGGAGACGATCGCGAAGGTGGGCTCGGATCGGCTCAAGTTCACCGTCCCGTTCGTGATCTACGGAATCTTCCGGTACTTGTTTCTCATCCACAAGCGAGGCGCCGGAGGATCGCCCGAGCGGGTCCTGCTCTCCGACGCGCCGATGATGATCAACCTGGTGCTCTTCGTGGCGGTCGCCAGCTGGGCACTTTATTCCTGAGCCGACCTACGCGCGCCCGCTGAAGCGAACGGGAGACACAATGGCAAAGAAAAGCGTCGTCGCAGTCTTGAAGACATCGCCCGAGACCGTTCTCGAAGATTACGGCCGGGCGATGGTGATGGCGGGCTACCGCGAGGTCATCCGCCCCGAGCACGACACCGCGCTGAAGATCAACATCACCTGGCACTTCTGGTATCCCGCCTGCAATACGCCTCCGTGGGAGCTCGAAGGGGTCATCGACCAACTGCTTCGCGATGGCTTCAGCCGCGATCGCATCTATGGCTGCCACAATCGCACCGTGGTGGTTTCGGCCAAGCGAGGCGAGCTGGCCAACAAGCACAAGGTGGTTCTCGACGCCTACGGTTTGAAAAGCGTCCATCTGTACGAAGGGCAGGAGTGGATTCGATACGAGCCGAAAGCTCGAATGCTCGCGCTCAACGGCATTTATCCGAAGGGGATCGAGATCCCCAAGCGCCTCATCGGAGAGAACGTGATTCAACTTCCGACGATGAAGACGCACGTGTTCACCACCATTACCGGCGCGATGAAGAACGCCTTCGGCGGCTTGTTGCACGAGAAGCGGCATTGGACGCATTCGGTGATCCACGAGACGCTCGTCGATCTGTTGGCCATCCAGAAAGAGATCCACCCCGGCGTTTTCGCGGTGATGGATGGAACCTTCGCCGGGGATGGTCCCGGGCCGCGCTGCATGGTCCCGCTGGTGAAGAACTACATCCTTGCTTCCGCGGACCAGGTGGCGATCGACGCGGTGGCAGCGAAGATGATGGGCTTCGATCCGATGAGCATCAAATTCATCCGGCTCGCCACCGAGCACGGGTTGGGGATGGGCCGATTCGAGGAAATCGACGTCGTCGGCGAGGACATCTCGACGGTGAACTGGCAATTCCACGACAGCGAGAACACGTTCGCCTCGCGCGGTCAGAAGATGATCTATTGGGGACCGCTCAAGCCGCTCGAGAAGCTCCTGCTGCGCAGCCCGATCGTCCCCTGGAGCTACGCGGCGTCAATCGCCTACCACGACTTTTACTGGTACCCCATGATTGGCAAAGCGCGCGTGCGCGAAGCGCTGGCCACGCCCTGGGGTCGGCTGTTCCGCCAATACGAAGACGGCCTCGCACGCCGCGCCAGCGCCTGGAGCGCGAAGGCGGCGTAGACAAGAGCGACGTTCGCGCGAAGCTCAAGGCGGCTTCCGCGCCAGGCCGCAGGCGACCTTGCCCTCCGGCGTACCGATGGTGTGGCAGTCGCACGTGTTGAGCAGGTTCCCGCAGACGGCCTCGTCCGTTGTTTTCGCGCCGACCCGCGACTCTTCGTTGGCCGCGCGCCGGTTGCAATCGTCTTTGAGGTAGCTGTTCGGTTGGCAATCGCACAGCCGCTCCGAGAGCTTGCGGCAATTGCCCTTGCAACCCGCCAAGGCGAGACTGGCGGTGAGAAAAACTCCGACTGCGATTCTGGGTCGAAACATCGAGCGGCGCAGGATGCCCCACACGCGCTCCTCGGCGCAAGGGCCGCCCGAAGGCGAGGATGGGACCGCGTTCGTGGCATGATCCGTGGAAAATGCCCAGAAGCGGTCGGCACCGTCCGTTCTCGATCTTCATCCTCGCTGCGGAATGGGCGCTCTGGGCGATCGCTTTTTTTTGCCCGCTCGCGCTGGGGAGCTCGCCGACCTGGACCCTTTGGCCGCTCTGCGCGCTCGCTGGAGCGGGGGCGATCGCCGCAGCGGTCGGATCGGCGAGGAGCGCGCGCGTGCTTGCGCTGCCTCCGTTCGGACTGGCGCTCGGAGCGGCCGCGACGCTGTGCGTGCTTCAGCTCATTCCATTGCCACGGCCGCTGCTCGATTGGCTGAGCCCTGCATCGGCCCAGATTCGCGACTTCGCGCTGATCCCGCTCGGCCTGCGCGGTCCTCGGCCGATCTCGCTCGATCCACCCGCGACGTGGCGCGAGCTCGCCAAGGCGATCGCCTATGCGCTCATCTTTTTCACTGCGCTTCAGGTCTCCCGCTCGCGCTCCGGGGGACGGCGGCGTCTGCTCTCGGCGATCGCGCTGTCCGGAGTCGCGGTTGCGCTGGTGGGCTATGGTCACGCCCTCGCCGACGCCCATTCGCTCTTCGGCATCTACTCGTACGAGGTCACTCCGCCTCCATTCCTCACCACGTTCGGCAACCCCAATCACCTGGCTTCCTTCCTCACGCTCACCAGCACCCTGGCGCTCGGGCTGGCGCTGACCGCCGCGGATAGGCAGCGCGCGTCGCTCTGGGGGCTTGCGTTCGTGGCGAGCGGCGCCGCCGTCTTCCTCTCGCTGTCGCGCGGAGGCATCTGCTTTTTCGTCGCCGCGCAGCTGATCTTCCTTTTCCTGCTTTTCCGCAACCGACGGGGTCGCGCGTCCGCTTCCCCGGTCCGCCGGATGCTGCCCGGGCGCGAGTCGTGGGTCATTCTCGGCGCGCTGGCGGTGCTCTCGGTCAGCGGGTTTGTTGCCTCGGAGCGAATCATCGCCGAGCTGCAAACCGCAGATTCCGTGCAGAAGTTGCGCGAGTCGAAAATCCAGATGTGGCCGATGCTGATCGAATCCGCCCGCCGGGTTTCGCGGGCGGGAATGGGGCGCGGCGCCTTCGAGGCGGCGTTTCCTCGATACCAGACCGAGTCGCCCGAGGTGACGTTCACCCACGCGGAGAACATCGTCCTGCAGCTGTTGACCGAGCTCGGGGTTGTCGGCGCTGCGCTGTTGGTGGGATTGACGGTCTGGGCATTCCTGCGCCTGCTGCAGCGGCAGTCCTCGCCCCTGGACATCGCCATCCTCTCCGGTCTGGCCGCCATGGTGCTGCACGATTTTTTCGACTTCAGCCTCGAGCTGCCGGGCTGCGCCGCCGTTGCCTGCCTCGGGATCGGTGTCGCCTCTCGCTCGGACGATGCGATCCTCGCTGAGAAGGCAAAGCTTCGCGCGTCTCCCTCGCTGGTTGCCGTCGTCGCCGCGCTCGCCCTCGTCGCTCTTGCCGCGCTCGCCAAGGGTCGCCATACGCTCGGGACCGCCGAGCGAGGGCTGGCAGCGATATTGGCGAAGGCCCCATCGGCTGCTGAAATCATCTCCGCGGCTGCGCGCTTCATCGACCGCCATCCCGCCGACTACCTCCTGTATGATCTCGCCGGCGGCGCGCTCAACCGCGCCAAGCCCGGCCAGCCGAACGACGCGCTCGCCTTCGCCAATCGCGCCCTGTTTCTCAGGCCGCTCGATGTGGAAGCCCACCGGGTCGCTGCGCGATCGCTGCTCAAGCTCGGCCGCAGAGGCCAGGCCATGCTCGAGTACCGCCTTGCGTATGAAGCCGGGCAGGATCAGGGCGCGACGCTGGACGAGGCGGTGCCGGCGGCCCGCGCGCCGGAAGAGTGGCAGCTGCTCGTTCCGCACTCTCCGGTTCCGATCTCAGAGGTTGCCGAGCGACTGTGGAGCTCTGGGCGGAAGCCCCAGGCCGAGGCGTTCGTCGAGAGCGCTTTGTCGGATCTCTCGTCGCACCCAGACGTCCCGGAGCTGTGGCTGCTTGAGGCGCGGTATCGCTCGGCTCGGCGCGACTTCTCCGGTGCGCTGCAGGCGGCGACGCAGGGAGAGAAGATTTGGCCGAATTCGTCGCGGCCAGTTCTCGTCAAGGCGGCGACTCTCTGGGAGATGGGGCAGACGGCGGAGGCGATCGCCTTGCTGGATGGTTTTTTCGCACGACACCCCAACGAGTTGGAGCTCTCTTTTTCACTCGCCCATCTGCTGACTCGAGCCAAGAATCCCAAGCGTGCTCGGGAGGTGCTCGCGCGCGCCAGCCCGCTGGTGTCTTCCCCCGCCTCGCGAAGCAGATGGCTGTTGAGCGAGGGCGAGAGCTTCGAGAGCGAAGGCCAATACGCCAGGGCGCTTCACTCGTATCAGGCGGCGGCGCGCACGCTCCCCACCCAGGCGGAGAATCACTACCGCGTCGCGCGGGTGCTCGAAGCGCTGAAGCGCCCGAGCGAGGCGATGGACGCGGTCCGAGAAGCGATGAAGTACGAGGACGCCGCCGGGATCGAGCGCGACAAGGTTCGGCTCGCTGAGCTTGAGGAGGCGCGGCGCAAGCTGGACGCGCTGCGAGACGAGAAGCTGCTGGCGCCGGGGAGGGGTGAGTAGCGGTGAACATTTGCGAGGGCGGCCACCGGTTCGGATGCGTCGGTTCGGAGCTCGCGCTGCCTCGGTGTTTCGTGATTGCCAAGTACCCGGCGGGCCCCGGAGGGAAGACAAGTCATTCAACTGCGCGGTCGCTCACCGACAGCCATGACTAGAACGAGTGGACACAGGGCGCCTTCAGTTCCGGTTCGCCGCGATAAACCCCGAGAGCGGAGGACGAATCGCTCACTCAACCCGTTTGGGATGTCGCAGTTCTTCGCGAAACTCCAATCGACAGGGCGAGGACCGGAGGTTCAGAGGTCACCCACAGTTTTTCACACTTTCGGGGCAACGAATTTTTTCGGCCTCGCAGTGCTTTCAGTCGCTTGCGCGATCGAGCGTTGCCCATAACGCGGCAAAACCTATGCGGGACTTTCCGAGCTTGCCCCAGGTGGGCACGGGGATCGCAGCGTCGAACATCATGCGCGATCTGCAGCCGGTCATTTAGGTCCTCTTGGCGAGGTGGCCGGACGGATTGCGGAACCACTACCCGGTTCGCTCAATGTGCAACGTGGACTCTTAAGCCCACGCGAAACGTCAACGGCTGACCGATGGTGTCGATGCCGGCTCGGCCGACGAGATACTCTCGGTTGAACAGGTTTTCGACTGCGACGTAGGCCTCCAGCTCGCGAAACAATCGCCGGCTTACGCTCATGTCCACGATTGCGAAGCCCGGCATTCGAAGAAGATTCTGATCATCCTCGAACTGCGGGCCGACGAACCGCGCTTGAATCATCGCGGTGAGCACGCGCGGATCGTCGAAGGTGAGGGAAATCGTCGCGCGGTGCGCCGGATCTTGCGCCAGCTGCTTTCCCACCAGCTGTGGATTGTCGGGGAACTGAGTCACGGCGGAATCAACGAAGGTATAGGCTGCGGAAGCGATCCACACTCGCGCGAAGCGCCAGCCGGCGTCCACCTCCACGCCGTCAATTCGCGCCCGACCTGCGTTTTGCCGTTGCCGCTGAGATCCGTCGGGGAGTGGAGCGGCGAGCGTCACGTTGGTGATCGGATTGTCGAGCCGGTTCCAGAACCCGGTCGTTCGAACCGTCCAGGTGCCAAAGGGCGGCGCGAACTCGAAGCCGGCCTCGCCGCCCCACAGCGTCTCCGGGCCGAGGTTGTCATTTGGGGCAGTGACGATCGTGCCGACCTGGAAAGGGCGGTAGAGCTCATTGAGGGTCGGCGCTCGGAACGCGCCGTAAGCGGATCCGCGAAGCGTCAACCAGTCGAGCGCGCGGTACCTGGCCCCCAACTTCGGCGACAGCTGCTGATCGCTGCGATCTTGAAACGGCGTGGAGGTGACGACGCCCGATTGGTCTCTGGTCAGCTGGCTGGCGTTGAAGTTTTTCCACGCGTCGAACCTGAGAGCCGCCACGAGCTCGAGCGCGGAAAGCGGCTGATACGAGTCCTGAAGGAACGCGCCCACGAATCGCTGCTGGCCACCTGCCTCGCGATGAACGATGGACGCGGGCGTCGGCACGGCTGGGAAATCATCTTCGCGCGCCGTGCCGTGGATGCGACGAAGCTCCAAGCCGACGGCGGCGCGATGAGTCCCCGCCAAGGCAATCGCCGCCGATGTCCAGACCGCGGTGAGTCCCTGGTCATCCGTCGGAACGTCTTGCGACGCCGCCGGAGACTCCATCGATCGGTCCGCACTGATGCGCGCGCGGTTCTGCTTGAAGCTCTGCGCGTGGCCGAAGAAGTTCAGCTCCAGGCTGCCCCATTTGTCACTGCCGAGCCTCGCGCCGGCGCCGTAGCGACCGGATTGCACCTTGGCGGCGGTGTACTGGGTTCCGCCGTTCTGGTACTCGTTGAAGAAACCGCCGCTCGCGAAGAGGGTGACGTCTTGCGCCGCCTGGAACTCGAGCCGGCCGTTGATGGTTTGGTGATCGCTCGGGGCATCGTGGTCGATCGGCCCTCGCGCCGCGCTGGCGACGACCGGATAGCCGCTGGTCGCGAACAGCTCGCTCTCCGCCTCGACACCGAATCCGCCGACCCGCGTTGCGGCTCGAGTGGCCAGCAGTCCCTCCTTCGGCAATCCCAGCGCGCCTTCGGCGTCTAGGTCGGTTCGATCGATGGGCCGAGAGATGATCTGGACCACACCTCCCAGGGCGTAGTTTCCGTAGAGAGCGGATCCGCCGCCTGGCACGACTTCGATCCGCTCGATTCCCACCCGCGGAACAGAGCGCCAGTAGAACCATCCGCCGAAGGCGTCGTTGCCCGGCACGCCGTCGAGCAGAACCAGGCTTCGCGAAACGCCGGACGGACCCACCCCGCGAAGGTTCACCCCCTGCGCCGTGGGATCCGAAGTAACGCTGTTCGTTCGTCGAAACGTCGCAAAGGATGGCACCGTCCGCAGCAGCTCATCCACCGTCAGCGTCGGGCTTCGCTCGATCTCCGCGCGCGGCAGCACGGTGACGGCGGCGGGCACATCGCGCAGCGGCCGGGGGGTGCGCGTTGCGGTGATGACAACCTGGGGAACTTCGGGCTCCGGCGTCGGCTGTTCCCTCGGCGCTTGCGCTGGCTCCGGCTTGTCCTGCCCGTCCGGCGATGATTCCGAGCCGAGCGAGCTTGTCGCCAGCGCCGCCGCGAGGAACGGCAGCGCCAGCCGGGCGGCGCGATGGAGATGCGTCGAAGTGGCCAGGATCCCGCCCAAGAGGAATATTCTATTCGGTCCGTGCGCGCGGCGAAGCTTGTTGAAAGTCGAACACGCTGCCGAGCTCGAGAATCCGGGTCAGCTCGTCCAGCGCGACCATCGACTCGCGCGCCAGGTGGGGATCGGCGAGGTCGCCGGGGAGCAATCGGTCGCGGTAGTGCCGCCGGATCCAGGCATCGAGGCTGTCGTGAAGCGCGGGCGTGTAGAACACGTTCGCTCGCACGGACGCCACTTCCTCGTCGGTGAGCCACACTCTCTGGCGCAGGCACGCGGGTCCGCCGCCGTTGCGCATGGATTGGCGCACATCGAGGAAGTGAACGGCTGTCACTGGATTGTCCTCCGCGACGACCCGCTCCAGAAAGCGCCGCGCTTGCTCAAGCCGTTCACTCTCCGCGGGGGCGACGATGGCCATCGCTAGATTTGACACCGTGAGCACCTGCGAGTTGAACGGATACGCCGCCACCGAGGCGTCCAGCGACAGCTCCGAATCTGGCGCGACCGCAAAGCGGAGATCCGGGCCCAGCTTTTCGCGCAGCGCGCGCAGCACTGCTTCCGGATCCACGAACGCGTGCTCGTGCATCATCCAAAAGCCTTCGTTTCCGACTGCCAGGACGTCGGTGTGGAAGGCGCCGGCGTCGATTGCCTGCGGCGACTGCTGGGCGAGGATGCAGCGGCTCGGGTCGAGCTGATGGAGGCGGGCCAGCGCCGCGCTGGCTTCCTCGGTTTGCCGCGCGGGAAAGCGTTGAGGGCGGCTCGTTTTTCGGTAGGTGCTGCGGCCCCAGGCGAACAGGTGCACCGCCGGATGGCCGGGCGTGCTCAGCCGGGTGTGGTTGGCGGCTCCCTCGTCGGCGAATTGGCCCCCGCCGGGCAGAGGGCGGTGGACGGCGAAGCGGCTGCGGTCGGAGAAAATGCGGGAGAGAACGTCGTAGGTCGTCTCCGCCTCCACCGCGCGGTGGAACATCGCCCTGAGATTGGCTGCCGTGATGTGCACCCGGCCGTCGGCGGTATCCGACGATGGCGCGCAGGTGCAGGCATTGGCGGCCCACATCGAAGCCGCGCTGGAGCAGAGTCGAAGCAGGTGCTCATTTTCTCGAGTTGCGCGCGCGATCACCTCCTCGTCGCTGCCGACAAAACCCAGCGCGCGAAGAGCGGTCAGCGACGGCCGCGGCTGCGGAGGCAGCACCGCCTGCCCAGCGCCGAGCTCGAAGACGAAGCGCATCTTTGCCAGGCCCTGCAGAGCCGCCTCGCGAGGATTCGCCGGCAGGCCCTCGTGCCGCGCGGATGCGAGGTTGCCCGGCGCCAGTCCGGCGTAATTGTGGGTGGGCCCGACCAAGCCATCGAAGTTGTACTCGCGCATTGGCATATAAGGATCCCGTGCCGCAGCCTCCTTTAGCAAAGCGCGTGAAGCGATTCCTGCGATATTGGATGCTTCGCACCGCCGTCGCCGGGATCGGGCTTTTGCCGCCCGCGGCCGCCGGTCGGCTCGGCGAATTCTTCGGGGCCGCCGCTTTCCGCCTCGCGCGGGGCGAGCGGCGAAAGGCGCTCGAGTCGTTGGCCATCGCCTTCCCGCAGCTGTCGGAATCGGAGCGAGGAACAATCGCCCGCGAATGCTTTCGCCACCTGGGGCGCTGCGCGTTCGAGCTGGCTTGCCTGCGAAAGATGGAAGGCTCGCTCGACGCATGGATCGAATGGCCGGCAGCGGATCGTCAGCTGCTGGAGCGAGCCGTCGAGCGCGGTCGCGGCGTGGTGCTGGCAACCGGGCACGTCGGAAACTGGGAGCTTCTCGGTCAGTGCCTCGCCCGATCGAAGATCGGGACGCTGAGCGCGGTGGCCAAGGAGACGACCGATCCGCGGCTGACTGCACTGGTGAGCGCTTTCCGCGCCGAAGGCGGCCTGCACAGCTTGTGGCGCGGTGGGGAGGGCGCGGCGAAAAGCATCCTGCGCGCCCTCCGATCCGGGGAGATCCTGGCTCTTTTGATCGACCAGGACACCAACGTCCAATCCGTCTTTGTTCCCTTCTTCGGCAAGTTGGCGGCCACCCCGAGGGCAGCGGCCGACCTGGCGCTTCGGACCAGCGCGCCGGTGGTGGTTGCGTTTTGCCAGCGGAAGAAAGACGGCACCTACCGCGTTTCCATCGACGAGGTGTCATTCGAACCCACCGGCGAGCGCGAAGCCGATGTGGTCTCCTTGACCGCGCAGCTCACCGCCCGCATCGAGGAGGCCATCCGGCGGGCCCCGGCGCAGTGGGTGTGGATGCACCGGCGCTGGAAGACCCAGCCGTGATAGGGAAGCCCGATGCGCGCAGCGATCACAGTCCTTGTCGTCCTGACCTGGCTCGGATGCGTGCCTCGGCGGGCGGATGAGGCAACGCCGCCGCCGATGGCGACGCTCACCGGAATTCACCTCGAGCTCTTCCAGGGTCAAGATCTCGCCGCCTTTGGCCGCGCCGCGGAGGTCACCTACGAGCGAATGACCGGAGATCTGACCGCCTCGCAGGTGGTGATTCGGATTTCGAGCCGCGCGGAGCCAGGAGCGCTGCGGCCGGCGGTCGGCGGAATGGAGCTGACCGCGCCCACCGTGGTGGGCAATCTCTTCCACAAGCGCGCGGAGGGCTCTCGCGGGGTGGTGATGCGCACCGGCGCCGGCATCGCGGCATACACCGAGAGGGCGCGCATCGACGGCGAGCAGATGAAAGCCGCAGGAACGGATCCGGTGCGCGTAGAGGGGCCGAGCTACACCTTGACGGCCGACTCATTCCAATCGAATCTGGGGGACGCAGAGTTTGAGTTCGAGGGCCGGGTCAGCAGTAAGGTCGGACGCAAAAAATGATCCACCTCGCCCTTGCAGCAATCTTTGCAGCAAGCCCCGCCCACAGAGCGCCGGACGCGGGCGTGAAGTCGTCGATGACGGGCATGCGCCAGCTGGAGATCGAGGCCGATCACCTGCACGTCGAAGGAAAGAAGCAGGAGACGCTCTGGCGCGGCCACGTCAAGGTGAAGCGCGGAACGACCAACATCACCTGCGATCGCATGCTTTCCCACTACACCGAGGACCAGGAGGTCACGCGCGTCGAGTGCCACGGCAATGTGCAGGTGTTCGACCAGGACAAGTGGGCTAAGGGAGACCGCGCGGATTTTGACAACGTCACCGGCATCCTCGTCGTCACCGGAAATCCAGAGGCGAAGCAGGGCGGAAATCACGTGCGGGGCACGAAGGTCGTCTTCAGCGTGGATCAGGACACCATCGAGGTCGACAACGCGACCGCGGTTCTCAAGAAGGCGCCCGAGGCAGCTCCGGGAAGCGCGTCGGACTCGAAGAAGGACAAGACTGCGGAATCCAAGAGCGAGAAGACTTCGGCATCCAAGAAGGTCGCGACGCCCCGATGAGCTCTCAGCTGCAGGTCGAAGGCCTGGTGAAAACTTATCGGCGGCGGCGCGTGCTCGATGGCGTCCACTTCGAGGTGCGGGAAGGCGAAGTCGTCGGACTGTTGGGTCCCAATGGCGCGGGCAAAACGACCAGCTTCAACCTGGTGGTCGGGATGGTGCGGCCCGACGGAGGAAACGTCGTCCTCGACGATGACGACCTCACTCACCTGCCGATGCACAAGCGGGCGCGGCGGGGAATCGGCTACCTTCCACAAGAGCCGTCGATCTTTCGCAAGCTGACCGTTCGTCAAAACTTCATCGCTGTCCTGGAGCTCAATCGCTCACTGACGCGCACGTCGCGCGAAGAGAGGGCCGCTGCGTTGATCGAAGAGTTCGGGTTGGCCCACGTCGCCGACAGCTTGGGCGAGACCCTGTCCGGGGGCGAGCGGCGCCGGGCGGAGATCGCGCGGTCCCTCATCCCGGGTCCTCGCTTCATGCTCTTCGACGAGCCGTTCGCGGGCGTGGATCCGATCAATGTGGGAGATCTGCAGAGGCAGATTCGGCTGCTCAGAGAGCGCGGGCTGGGGATTCTGATCACCGACCACAATGTTCGCGACACGCTTCGAATCTGCGACCGCGCCTACATCATCGCGCAGGGTAGGATTTTAGAATCGGGCACGCCGCTCGAGATCGCGCGGTCCGAGCGCGCCCGAAGCGTTTACCTCGGCGATCGTTTCCAACTGGACGAACATCCGCACTCCTAAGCGGCTGCAATGATTGTGCCGGTCCGGAATCACTGGACGCCGCCAGAGGGAGTTGGTACCTTGGCACGGTCCTTGATTGCGGCTGGTGCTCTTGGCCGCGCGGCGGTGGGCAGCGCATGGCGATGGAGCTGAAGCAGCACCTAAAGCTGTCCCAGCAGCTGGTGATGACGCCGCAGCTGCAACAGGCGATCAAGCTGCTACAGCTTTCGCGGATGGAGCTTTTGGAGCAGGTCCGCGAGGAGCTGGAGCAGAACCCGCTTTTAGAGCAGCCGGACGAGACCGCCGAAGGCGAGCTGACCGAAAAAGCGCCCGGCGAGGCATCCCTCGAAGCGGAGACGGCCGAAGCGCCCGCAAATGGCACCCCGGCAGCTCCGGAGCGCGCACAGGAGGTCAAGGTCGACGGGGAGGGGCCGCCGGAGATCGACTGGGAAGCCTACCTCAACAGCTACCAGTTCACCGAGCCGACGACTCCATCCAATCGCGGCAACGTCGCCTCAGACGACCTCCCCTCCTTCGAAGCCAATCTGGTCAAGAAGGAGGACCTGTTCGAGCACCTCGCGTATCAGCTCGGGATGTTGAAGCTCAACGACGCCGAGCGGCGGATCGCAATGCTGATCATCGGCAACCTGGATGGGGACGGGTACCTGAAGGTTCCGGAGGAGGAGGGAGATCCTCTGATCGCCCTCGCGTCGGAGGCGGACGTACCGATGGCGGTGGCCGAGCGCACCCTGCGCAAGATTCAGCACCTCGACCCCAAGGGGTGCGGCGCGCGAGATCTACAGGAGTGCCTGTTGATTCAAGCATCGGCGCTACAGGAGCCCAGTGCCGCCCTGTTGGGGACGATGATCAAGCGGCACATGAAGCACCTGGAGAGCAAGAACCTCCCCGCCATCGCCAAAGATCTCAAGCTTTCGCTCGGGGAGGTGGTGTGCGCGGCGAAGCTTTTGAACAAGCTCGATCCCAAGCCCGGGCGGAACTACTCGGGTGAGGACGCGCAGTACATCACCCCCGACGTGTTTGTGTACAAGCTCGGGGATGAGTTCACCGTCGTCCTCAACGACGATGGCCTTTCCAAGCTGCGCATCTCCGGCACCTACCGCAATGCGCTGCGCAACGGAAACCTTGCCCCCGGCCAGGCCAAGGAGTTCATCCAAGACAAGCTGCGCAGCGCGATGTGGCTCATCCGCTCGATTCATCAGCGGCAACGGACCATCTACAAGGTCACCGAATCGATCGTGAAGTTCCAGCGCGAGTTTCTCGAAAAGGGGATCGCTTATCTCAAGCCGCTGATTCTCAGAGACGTGGCAGAGGACATCGGGATGCATGAGTCCACCGTCTCGCGGGTGACCACCAACAAATACGTCCACACTCCGCAGGGCATCTTCGAGCTGAAGTACTTCTTCAACTCCTCGATTGCCCGGTTGGCGGGAGAGGACATCGCCTCGGAAGCGGTAAAGAACCACATCAAGCAGCTGGTGGCGGGCGAGGACGCGTCGAGCCCCTACTCGGACCAGAAGATCGTGGAGCTGCTGCGCGCCCAGGGAATCGAGATCGCTCGCCGAACGGTGGCCAAATACCGCGAAGTCCTGAGCATCCTCCCGAGCAGTAAGCGAAAGCGGTACTACTGACCGGCCGTCCTAGTTCCGCCGATCGACTTTTTCGCGCATCCCCGTTGCTTTCCGCGCGGCGCTTGCCTCAGATCCGCCAAGCACCGAACATCGACGGAGGCCTGCCCGCATGCGGCTTAACATCACCTTTCGAAACCTGGAAGCAACCGATGCCCTGAAGCAATACACAAGTGAGAAGATCGAAAGAGTGCACAAGTATCTGGACCGAGCTGGCGAGGCGCACGTAGTGCTTTCGCTGGAGCGCCACCTACACCACGCAGATATCAGCATTCACGCCGGCACCTTCCTCTTGCGCGGGAGGGAGAAGAGCGAGGACATGTACGCATCGATCGACTTGGCGATGGACAAGATCGAACGGCAGGTTCTGCGGTACAAGGAGAAACTGAAGCACCACCACGGCCGGGAGCGCATCCACCACCGCCAGGACATGCTGAACAACCTGCGGGTGCGGTACGATGTGGTGGAAGTGCCGTCGCCGGAGGAAGGGCCGGCGGCGGAAGCAAGCCCGAGGGTGATTCGAACGAACGAGTTCCTCGCCAAGCCGATGACGCTCGACGAGGCGGTGATGCAGATGGATCTGATGAATAACGACATCCTGGTATTCACCAACACGACCTCCAACGAGATGAACGTTGTCTATCGGCGCAAAGACGGTCACTATGGCTTGATTGAAGCCAGGGCGGGCAAGGCAGCGGTCAACTCGGTGCAACCGAAGAAAGCCGGCTGACCCTGCGACGCTTCTTGCGATCAGGCAATGCCCGGGATAATTGCGGCGCCCAGCGTCATGAGAATCTCCGAGTTCTTGAGCTCTGAAGCGGTGATTGCCGAACTCTCCTCGAGTTCAAAGCACGGCGTGCTGGTGGAGCTGTGCGGTCCACTGGCAACCACTCAGGCCGGGCTGAAGCCGGAGCGGCTCGTGGACGTCCTCGAGCAACGGGAGAAACTGGGTTCGACCGGCATCGGCGAAGGGGTGGCCATTCCTCACGGCAAGATGGGCGAGCTGTCCCGCTTGATCGCCTCCTTCGGCGTCTCTCACCCCGGCGTCAACTTCGATGCGATCGACGGAAAGGAAACGCACCTCTTCTTCGCCCTGCTGGCGCCGGAGAATTCCGCCGGCATTCACCTCAAGGCGCTGGCCCGCATTTCGCGGCTGTTCAAAAATCCGCAGTTCCGCGAATCGATCATGGCTGCCAAGAACGCCGCCGAGATCTATTCGCTGATCACCGCGGAAGATGCGCGGATCTAGCGTCGAGCGGTCGAAAGTCGAAAGTTGAAAGTCGAAAGGGAAGGGGCGTCAACGATCCCGGCTGTCCAGGATCAGCGTGACCGGGCCGTCGTTTACGAGCGCGACTTTCATGTGGGCGGCGAATTCGCCCTGCTGAACCTCGAGGCCGAGGGCGCGGGACTGCCGGCAGAAGAGCTCGTACAAGCGGTTCGCCTCCGCCGGCTCGCACGCTTCGATGAAGCTCGGTCGGCGGCCCTTTCGCGCGTCGCCGTAGAGAGTGAACTGGCTGACGACGAGGATTGCGCGGCTGCCGTCGAGCACGGATCGATTCATCTTCTGCGCCTCATCTTCGAAGATGCGCAGGTTGGCCACTTTGTCGGCCATCCAGGACGCTTCTTGCTCGCTATCGCCTCGGCCCACCCCGAGCAGCACCAGGAGCCCGGGGCCGATCCGGCCGACCACTCGGTCGTCGACCGTCACCGATGCTTCCAGCACGCGTTGGATGACGGCTCGCATGGGGGCTAGCAAGGCATCGCGTTAAAAGCGGCTGGCATGCTCGGCCTTCGGATCTATCGCATCGCGGATGCCGTCTCCTAGGAAGTTGAATCCGAGCACGGTGAGAGCGATCGCCAAGCCTGGGAACAGCGCAATGTGCGGCGCCATTAAAAGGTACTGCGTTCCCTGATCGACCAGCGATCCCCACGAGGGCGTGCCCGGCGGAGCGCCCAGCCCAAGAAAGCTGAGCGACGCCTCGGCCAGAATTGCGGCCGGGATGCCGAATGTGACCTGCACGATGAGCGGACCCGCGGCGTTGGGAAGCAGGTGGCGCGCCAGAATCCGCGCGTGACCTGCGCCCAGCGCTCGCGCCGCGCGGACGTAGTCCCGCTCGCGAAGCGTCAGCACCTGACTGCGCACCAGGCGCGCGTAGCCGGTCCAACCGGTGACCGCCAGCGCAAAGATGACGTTCGCCAGCGATGGCCCCATCACCGCAGTGATGAAGATGGCAAGCAGGATGCCCGGGAACGCCAGCAAGATGTCCACTGCGCGCATCAGCGCTTCGTCGAAGAGCCCGCCGACGTAGCCGGCCATTCCACCCAGAAGAACGCCGACGATCGCGGAAATGCCTACCGCAAAAACGCTCACCCACAGCGAGACGCGGGCGCCGTAGATGACGTGGGTCAGCACATCGAGACCATTTTCTCCGGTTCCCAGCGGATGATGCACGCTCGGCGGCTGCAGCTCAGCGTTCAGATCAATGGCAGCCGGTCGCGTCGGTGCGATCACCGGGGCGGCCACCGCAACCAGGAAAATCGCCACTGCGACGCCGAGCCCGAATCGACCGCGCGCGCTTCGAACGCACGCCCGCAAAGTCGTCGAGGCGCCCATCCCGCGCCTCGTCGAAGGACCTTTCCGCAGCGTCGCCGGCGGGCCTGTCCCGAGCGTCGCCGACGGATCTGCGCCCGGGTTCATTGCCGGCGCACCCTGGGATCGACCGCGGTGTAGACCAGGTCGGTCAAGCCGTTGATCGCCACGTACGAGAGGGTGAAGACCAGCACCACCGCTCGGACCAGATTGTAATCGCGCTTCTCGATGCCGGTGAGCAACAGAGTTCCCATGCCCGGCCAGGCGAAGACCTTCTCGGTCACGATCGCGCCGCCCAGCAGCGCTCCGAACTCCAGACCGAGCACGGTGATGATCGGCAGCAGAGCATTGCGAAAGGCGTGCTTCCACAGCACCGCCGACGGGCTGAGCCCCTTCGCCCGCGATACCGTGACGTACTCCTCGCGCAGAGTATCCAGCATCGACGCGCGGGTGATCCGCGACAGGAACGCGGCCAGCGCCGTTCCGAGGGTGACCGACGGAAGAATCAGGTTCCGCGGAGAATCGGCTCCCGACACCGGCAGCCAATCCAGCTTGATCGCGAAGAGGATGATCAGCATCGGACCCAGCCAAAAGCGCGGGAGGGCGACGCCCGCCACGGCGATTCCCATCGCCGCATGATCGACAGCCGTGCCTTTGCGCGAAGCTGCGGCAACGCCGAGCGGAATGGCAATGAGGATTGCCACCGCCATCGCCGCGAAGGTGAGCAGCAGCGTGTTGGGCAAGGCGGCAAAGATCTGAGGAAGGATTTTCCGCTGAAACGGCGGCAGCGAGCTGCGCAGGTTTCCGGTCGCCAGCTCGCGAATGAACAGCCACAACTGGCCGTACCACGGGCGATCCAGCCCGACGGAGCGGCGCAGCGCTTCTCGATCGACGGAAGGCGCCTGCTCGCCGAGCATCATCTCCACCGGATCTCCGGGGACGAGATTGAGGAACAGCGAAACCAAAATCAGCGAACCGGCGATCGCCAGCGGGGCGCCGGCGAGCCTTCTCACGGCGCTGCCTCCCGCGCCCGAGCGAGAGGGCGCAGGTAGCCTTGCGGCGATGGCTCGAAATCCTGAAGCCGCGAGGAGACGATCGCCGGGGAGCTCTCGTGCCAGAGCGGAATGTAGGGGAGGTCAGAATCGATCAGCGCGAGAGCCTGCGCGTAAAGCACCTTGCGCTCATCTTGCCCGACCCGGGTGGCCCGATCGAGCAGCTCGTCCAGGCGACGATTGCGATAACCGGTGCGGTTCAAGCCGGCGAAGGCATTCTCCGGCCCGGGAATGTTGGCGGAAGAGAATACCCATCGCAGTATGTCCGGCTCGATCACCGACCCCGACGACCATACGAGCGAAAACAGCTCGAAATTCCCTTTCCGCACATCGTTGAAGAAGGTCCCGTATTCGAGCGAGCGAATCTCGACTTCGATTCCGGCTTCGGCGAGCTGCTCCTGAAAAACGAGCGCGATCGACTTGCGGAATCGATCGGTCGAAGTCTTCAAGGTGAGGTGAAGTGTTCTCTTCGCTCGCCCCGGCGGCGCCTCTTTTAAGCCTTCGCGCTCGCCGCGGGCGGTCGAGTACCCGGCTTCTGTAAGCAGCTGGGTTGCCAACGCGAGATCCCTTCGGCAGCCGGCCGTCTCTGCATAGGCCCAATGCCCAGGCGGGAGCATCCCGGTGGCCGGTTGGGCAAGGCCGCGGAATTTCGCCTTCAAGATCGGCTGAACGTCGAGGGCATGGCAGATTGCCCGGCGGATGCGGAGATCGGACAGCGGGCCGCTGCGGGAGTTGAGGCCGAGATAAGCGTAGGCGCTTCCCGGCTCCCAGAGAATGCGCAGTCGAGGCTCGTCGGTCCGCAAATCGCCGCGAACGCCGGCATGCAGCGCCGGAAAAATGGGAGGAGACACCGCGCCGATCACCAGGTCGGCGCGCCCTTTGAGCAGCTCGAGCACGCGCGTGGTCTCGTCGCGAACGGTGCGGATGAGCAACCGGCGAATGCGCGGCTTGCCGCCGTAGTATCCTTCGAAGGGCGTAAGCACGATGTGCTCTTCGTCCGGCTGCGCGCTGAAACGGAATGGCCCGGCGCCGATCGGTGCGCGGTCTTGCGCCGGGGCCGCGGCAGCAAACGCGCGCGATCGCGGCACGATCGGCAGCACAAGCTCGGCGAGGATAGGCGCGTAGGGACGCTTCAGGTGGAAGACGACCCGCGATGGCCCCGGAGCTTCGATTCGATCGACGGGTTCGAGCTTGTCGGCCTTGGGCGAACCCAGCGCGCGATCCATCAGCCCATCGAAGGTAGCTTTGACGTCATCGGACGTCAGCGGCGTTCCGTCGTGGAACGTCAGGTGGTCCCTTAAGGTGAACTCCAGCGTCTGGGGATCCAGGAATTGGTAGTCGAGCGCGAGATCTGGCATCGGCCGGCTCTTCGCGTCGAAGGTGACCAGGCCGGGCGAGATCAGCTCCGCAATGCGCTGCCCGCTCGCCGTCAGCGCGAAGCGGTTATCGAGGCTGTCGGGCGGAGATTCGATGAGGACGACGATCCCCGTGCGGTTGTGCTCGGAGTGGCAACCGGCGAAGAAGGCGCAAAACGTCAGCAGCGCGATTCCTCGCCGCCCGGCGGAGAAAAGCTTCAGCGCTTGCCGCGTCGCGCGCTCCTTTTCTTCGATGAGCGACTCTTCCCTTTCCGGGTCGCTTTCCGCGCCGACTTGCGCGCGCTTCGACGAGACGCCGCCTTCTTCGATTTCTTCGCGCTCTTCTTCTTCGCGGCGCGCGCGGGCGCCTTCTTCGCCGCCGCCTTCTTCGCTGCCGGCTTGGGCGCGGCGGCTTTCTTGGCGGGCGGTTTGGGCTTCGGCACCACAGCCTCTCGCATCATCGGCTCCGCCATCGGCGCGCCGGCGAATTCTGCCACCGCGGACCCGGAGGAAAAATACCGGTCCATCGGCTCGAGGTACTGCTCCCGCCAACCCTGCTCGTATTTGGTGGCCTGGCCTTCGGGGATTTCGCTGTGCAAGAACGCTACCCGGGTCCCATTCTCGAACGGCTCAAACCTGATCTCCAGCAGCGAGTCTCCAGCTTCCAACGGGAATTCGGTCGATCGCCAACGCTGGACGATTCGCCGCCCCGGCTCCAGCTCGATCGTCGAGCCCTCGGCGTAGCCGTTAAAGACGCTAAAGCGTCCTCCGATGTTCGGATCGACCATCGCTTGCCCACCACCCGTCATCGCCGAGTGCTCACTGCTGTTCAGCCACGCCTGATAAATCCGCTCCGGCGGAGCGTGAATGATTCCGGAGACCTCGATCGACTCTGTCGACATTGGGGTTCGTCCTCCTTCAAAAGTATGCGCGGCACAGGCCGGCGCTGAGCGCATGAACCTACATACCCCGGGGCGGTTGTCCAGCCGAATCCGGGGTTTTTCATCACGGGACGGGTGATCCCCTCCCGCATTTGCGGCCCCCGCGGTCCCCGCTCATAATGAGGCGCCGCAAAGGGGCCGTTGCTGGGCTTCGAAATGCTGGATGTTCGCTCCGTCCGCTCTCGCCTTTTTTACGTTCATCTCCAGCGCAGGCGCCGCTCCCTCCAAGGCGGATCGCGACGCGCTGAAGGGAGCGCTGTTGGAGGTCGTCGGCCGCAGCCCGCTCAAATCCGCTCGCACCTCCATCCAGGTGCAGAGCCTGGACGACGGGGTAGTGGTGTTTGCTCAAAACGCGGACGATCTGCTCAACCCCGCCTCCAACGTCAAGCTCGTCACCGCTGCCGCGAGCCTGTGCACGCTGGGCCCGGAGTACCGGTTCGAAACGGAGTTTCTCACCGACGGGGAGGTGGTCGGGGGCAGGGCGCGCACGCTCTACGTGCGAGGCAAGGGAGATCCGTCGATCACCACCGAGCGTCTATTCGCCATCGCCGCCGAGCTCTACCACAGCGGCCTTCGCGAGGTGCTGGGCGACCTCGTCATTGACGAGAGTTGGTTCGACGGCGAGCGACTGGCGCCCGGATTCGAGCAGGAAAAGGGCGACCGGGCCTATCTCGCTCCATCCGGCGCGGTCTCCCTCAACTGGAACGCGGTGGGGATCTATTTGCGCCCCGGCGAGCGTCCCGGAAGCAAGGCCTCGGTCGAGGTCGAGCCTCCCAGCGATTACTTCACGGTGGAGAGCAATCTGGCGACCGGCACCCGCTACCATCGCCGCTTCTCGGTGAACCTGGTGCTCGGCAACGAGAGGCAGAAGGTGCTCGTGCGAGGCACCGTTCCCAGCGAGCGAGGCACCATCGCGGTCTGGAAAAAGATCGACGAGCCTGCGCTCTATCTCGCATACACGCTCAAGCACCTCCTCGCCGAGCGCGGAATGAAGGTGCGCGGGCACGTGCGAGTGTCCGCTGTCCCACAAAACGCGCGCACCTTTTACGTCGCCCAATCGGACACGTTCGATCTCGTCCTCAAGCGAATGAACAAACTCTCTTCGAATTTCGTCGCCGAGCAGCTGATCAAAACTCTGGGCGCGGAGCGCAAGGGGCCGCCGGGCACGGTCAGCAAGGGAATCGAAGTGGTCGAGGGATTTTTGGAGAAAGAAGTGGGGATCCCACGCGGCTCGTACGTGATGCAAAACGGCTCGGGCCTGAACGATACGAATCGATTCTCGGCGTCGCAGATCAACCGGCTGCTGCGCTTCATGTACGAGCGATTCCCTCTCGCGCCCGAGTACCTCTCATCGATGGGCATCGCCGGCAAGGACGGCACGCTTCGCTACCGGTTCGAGGGATCGGACGCGGTGGGCCGGCTGCGCGCCAAGACCGGCACGCTCGAAAACGTGACCGCGCTCTCCGGCTACGTGCAGTCGATCGGCGGCGAGAAATTCACCTTCTCGGTGCTGGTGAACGACTACGCGGGCAAGTCGGCGCCGGTGGTGCAGGGAGTGGACGCGCTGGGCGCGGCCATCGCGGCGAGCGGCACGGTGCAAGGTCCAGGCAAAGCGGTTGCCGCGATGATGACCCAAGAGACGGTGATCGGCTCGCTCGAGGAAGTCACCTCGCGAATTCGCACCTACCTGAGCATCGGCAAGCAGGGCGAGCGGAAGAACTCATCGTTCCTGCGCACCTCGTGGCGCAGCGAAAAAGATCCGGCGGTTCGCGCGGTGATCGCCGAGGCATTGTACCAGTCGAACCCCGAGGATTACGTCAGCGCTCGAATTTTCTTGGACAGCTTTTCCGGCTCGGAAGCGGTCTACGGAAGGCTGCGCAAGGTGGCCAAGGCGCTCGGCGTCGAGGTGCCCGGCTTTTCGGCGCTGGTCGAGCTATCGGCGCAGGGAAATGCGGAAGCGTTGGGCCACCTGATCGAGCTTGCCTCCGCCTCGGCGGGCGATGACGCGTCGCAGAGGGGAATCGCCGACGCGCTCGCCGAGGTGGCGCGCACCGCGCCCGATGAGTTGCTTTCCGCGCTTCAAAGCGCCTCCAGCGAGGATCGCGAAGCCTCCACTACGCTGCTAGCGCGCGGGTTGGCGAGGGCGGCGGATTCCGAGCATCCCCTGTGGCCAGCGCTGCGCAAGATGATCGGCTCGGTCAGCGTGAAGGCCGCGGATTTCGCCAAGCAATTGGAAGCGACCATGTCCTTGAAGATCGCCCGTGAGAAGGCCCCCGCCGTTCAGCCCGCTTCTGCCGCGGGCGCGGCCCCGGCCCCAGCCGCCGCGCCGCCGAAGAGCGCCGAGAGGCGGTGAAGAGTTCAGGCGACCGAACTAGGGGAGCACGCGCCTAGACTTGCGATACCCCTTTTGACTTTCAACTTGAACTTTCGACCGCCCAGGACTTTCGACTGCTCAGGACTTTCGACTGCCAACGCCTGTCAGGCTGCGCTGGTATAGAAGCGGCTCATCAGCTAGACAGCTCGTCTCGCTGAAGACAAACGGAGCCGGTCCGCAACGGAGCGGTCATCGAGGAGAAAGGCAGGAATTTATGGCTGGAGGCGTAAACAAGGCGATCTTGATTGGAAATCTCGGCGCGGACCCAGAGGTGCGATTCACCCCGGGCGGCCAGGCAGTGGCCAATTTTCGGATTGCCACCAGTGAGTCGTGGACCGATAAGAATGGCCAAAAGCAGGAGCGCACGGAATGGCACCGAATCGTCGTCTGGGGCAAGCTCGCTGAGCTTTGCGGCGAGTACCTGGCGAAGGGCCGCCAGTGCTTCGTCGAAGGTCGGCTGCAGACGCGCGAGTGGACAGACAAGGAAAACCGAAAGAACTACACCACCGAAGTCGTCGCCAACAGCGTCGTCTTTCTCGGTGCGCGAGATCCCAATGCCGCAGCGCGGGGCAGGCCTCGCAATGGCTCCGAGGAGTACGCGCTCCCGCCGGCGGGGCCGGAAGAGGCAGCCAATCCGGCGACACCGGAAGACGACATTCCATTCTAGGCTTTCGCGGCGCCCCTGCTGGGCGCGGACGTGACGCACGCCGGTTTTCGTCGTATCTCGGGAGGGGGACGCGACGAGGATGGGCTTGAGGGCCTTCGCTCTTGGACTGGTGCTCGGCTTTCTGGTCGCAGCCGCGCCGTCGTGTCTTTCCAACAGTTGCAATTCCACGACTTGCCGAGGCTGCTGCCTCAAGGGCCTCTGTCTAAATCCGGGAAGGCAGGAAGCCTGTGGCGCAAGGGGCGTCGCCTGCGCCCCGTGCGCTGCGGGCGAGACGTGTCGGAGCAATCAGTGCATCGCCGGCGGCGTCGGCGCGAGCTGCACCACCGCTCTGGAGTGCGGCGGGATCGGCGATTCCTCGGCGCAGTGCAAGTTGGCCACCAATCCCTTCGGCGATCCATACCCCGCCGGCTACTGCACGCGGCCCTGCAGCGCTCAATCCGATTGCCCGGGAGGTTCTTACTGCCTCGGTGTTTGGCGCCCGTATGGCGAGTACGACGTCGCCTGTTGGCAGGGTTGCCAAAGTCCGTCGGACTGCCGCGCCGGCTACGAGTGCTGGGGAATCCTCGGCCTGTCCGCCAGCGTCTGCTGGCTCAGCCCGCTCCCCAGTCCCGATCCCGGACCTCCCGCGCCGCCTGGGTTGATCGGCTCGCCCTGCTCGGTCGATGGCCAATGCCAAAACCCACCCGATGATGGCTTCTGTCTCGCGGAACAGGTCGACGGGGGTCCCAGTGGACACACGGGCGGCGAATGCGGCGCTCCGTGCGATGTTGGGCGGGCACCGCACTGCGGCGACGGAGGGGTCTGCGTCACCTCGCAAACGACGCTGGGACCGACGTCGTTCTGCTCGCGCGCGTGCGTAAATCCCAATCAGGGCCAGGGCGACCCGGAGGACGGCGGTTGTCGCCAAAGCTACGTTTGCGCGTCGCTCACGACGAGCGACGGTGGGGTCGCGCCGATCGGCCGGTGCACGCCCAACTGCAACAACCCGGGCGCGGGATGCCGGACGGGGACCTGCGGCAGCAGCGGTTACTGCCAGTAGGTTTGCGAAGGTGCCGCGCGCATTATCTGCAGCGATGTGCGGATCTTCTCGACTGCCGAGGGCG
Organism: Myxococcaceae bacterium; assembly: GCA_035262305.1. GTDB lineage: Bacteria > Myxococcota > Myxococcia > Myxococcales > Myxococcaceae > DATFTC01. The sequence continues at coordinate 26,600 of DATFTC010000387.1, forward strand.
CTTCTGGAAAGGATGACTTCATGACCGAAACGAACAATCCCTGGGTGGCGGTTCTGATGGGCAGCAAAACGGACGGGGATGCGCTGGCTGCGGCGCGCGACCTGCTCGACGAGCTGGGGATTCCCAACGAGGTGCGAATCATTTCCGCGCACCGAACGCCGGACGCCCTCTTTGAATACGTGGAGGCGGCGGAGTCGCGCGGGCTGCAGATCATCATCGCCGGGGCAGGCGGCGCCGCGCACCTGCCCGGGATGATCGCCGCAAAAACCCTGCTGCCGGTCATCGGTGTGCCGGTCGACTCGACCTCACTGAACGGTCTGGACGCTTTGCTTTCCATCGTGCAGATGCCGAAGGGTACGCCGGTGGCGACGATGGCAATCGGCAAGCCCGGTGCGGCAAACGCCGCGCTCTTCGCCGCGCAGATTCTGGGTCGCAATCATCCCGAAGTGCTCGACAGGCTGCGCGCTTGGAAAGCGGCCCGCCGCGCCGAAGCGCTCGCCAAAAGCATACCTTGACTCCTTGTAAAGGAGCGCGCCGGCGACTCGACTTTTCCAGGGGATGCGCTTAAATGGGGACGTGACCAAAGGTCCCCAGGGCCAGGCCTCGAACGTGAGGGTTCTCGTCTAGAGCGCCCTCGTCATTTGGCAGGCGGAAGGCCCAGTCTTTTGGACGGCTGGGCTTTTTTCGTTTTTTCAGGTCGCGATTTGGAGGTTGCCATGGCGCACCCAGGATCGTCGAAGAGACAAAAGGAGCTGGCGCGGCAAGAAAAGCGCCGATTGAAGGAAGAGAAGCGCGTGCAGCGCCGCAAGGAGAAGGCAGAGCGCGCCGAGGTCTCCAATGCGATCACGGACGATCCCGACATCGCGGGCATCGTTCCGGGTCCACAGCCGCCGCTCGAAGGCTAAGGGGTCGCATCGCGCAAAGGTCGCTGCAGCCGCTTCGCCTCGGGCAAGTCAAAGGCGCTGTTTAGGGCTTCACGCACCGGCCCGGCCAGCGACGATCGAGGTGTAACCGTCCGGCTTGGCGCGCATACTGATAGGCATGAAGCTGCCCAAAGAGCCCGCGAGCTCCGAAGTCACCGCGGAGTCGCTCTACGTGCGCCGCCGGGAGTTCATCAAGAACGCGGCGCTGTTCGCAGGTACGACGACGGCGGTGGGAGCGGGCCTGATTTACCTCGCAAGCGGGGGCAAGGCCGATTCCCCCGAGAGCCCGGCCAGTGAGCCGCCCAAAGCGGTAACCGCTCCGCCGGACCCCAGAGCCGAGCTGGCGCCCCTCCGCGGCCGCTTCGACACCGACGAGCCGATGACGCCGTTCAAGGACGTCACCACGTACAACAACTTCTACGAATTCGGCGTCGACAAGTCGGATCCATCGGAGAACGCGCACACGCTTCGGCCGCGTCCCTGGTCGGTCAGCCTCGAGGGCGAAATCAAAAAGCCGCAAAAGGTAGACGTCGACGCGCTCACCAAGTGGTTTCCACTCGAGCAACGCGTCTATCGGATGCGCTGCGTTGAGGCCTGGTCGATGGTCATTCCATGGCTCGGATTTCCCCTCGCCGAGTTGATCAAGCGGCTCGAGCCGACCTCGCGTGCCAAGTACGTAGCTTTCACCACGCTCCTCGACAGTGCTCAGATGCCCGGCCAGCGGCGGGGAATTCTCGATTGGCCCTACGTCGAAGGGCTCCGGATCGACGAGGCGATGAACCCCCTGGTGCTCCTCGCGGTGGGACTCTACGGCAAGGAGCTGCCCAATCAGAACGGCGCGCCGATTCGCCTGGTGGTGCCCTGGAAATATGGATTCAAGGGAATCAAGTCGATCGTCCGCATTCAGTTCGTGGAGAAGCAGCCGCGGACCACCTGGAACCTCGCCGCGCCCCACGAGTACGGCTTCTACGCGAACGTGAATCCGGAAGTGGACCATCCGCGATGGAGCCAGGCGACGGAGCGGAGAATCGGCGAGTTCCGCAGGCGCAAGACGCTGCCCTTCAACGGATACGGTGAGCAGGTGGCGAGCCTTTACTCCGGCATGGACCTGAGGGCGAACTTCTGAGCTCGACAAAATCCGTGTGGAAGGGCCCGCTCCCTTGGCTCAAGCCAGCCGTTTTCGTCGGCTCGCTCTTCCCGGTGTTCCGGCTGGGAGCAGCGGCCGCTCGGGGCGAGCTCGGCGCGAATCCGATTGCCACGGCGCTGAACCAGCTCGGCCTGCTGACGCTGACTTTTTTGATCGCAGCCTTGGCCTGCACGCCGCTGAAGCTCGTCTTCGGCTGGACGTGGCCGATCCGGATTCGGCGGATGCTCGGGCTGTTCGCGTTTTTCTACGCCTCGCTGCACTTTCTCACCTACGCAGGATTGGACCAGGTCCTCGACCTCAAGGCCATCTTCGCCGACATCACCAAGCGACCGTTCATCGCCGTGGGATTCGCGGCCTTCGTTCTGCTCGTGCCTCTGGCGGCGACTTCGACGGATGCGATGGTTCGGCGGCTCGGGTACGTGCGCTGGAAGCGGCTGCACCGGCTCGCCTACCTCGCCGCGATTCTCGGCGTCATTCACTTCGTCTGGCGGGTGAAAAAGGACGTCAGTCAACCGGTGGCGTACGGAGCGGTGCTCGCCGTTCTGCTTTCGACCCGGGTCGTCGCCTATTTTTGGAAAAGGCTAAAACAGCGCGTATCTCGCGGAATTCCCGCAACAATGGCTGCCGGTGAAACCGAGACGCGCTCGGGCTCGTAGAACGGCTGGAAGTGGATTTTTGCATTGTCTCTTCGAGATAAATGTGAAAGCACCACTTCGTCCGGCGACCCATGGTGGGGAGCCTCACACCACTGCGAAGGAGCAGAGAAATGATGAAGACCACGAAGGGCGTGTTGATTGCCTCCGCGGTAGCTTCGCTGTTCGTAATGAATGCCGCCAGTGCGGAAGAGAAGGCCGGCAAGGAGGCGTCGAAGGGCGTGAAGTGCGCCGGAGTCAACGAGTGCAAGGGCAAGGGCGCGTGCGCGGGTGCCAAGAATTCCTGCGCCGGCGAAAATGGCTGTAAAGGCCAGGGCTGGACCAAGGCGGCCTCCGAGAAGGAGTGCAAGGACAAGGGCGGAACGGTCGTCACCGCCAAGAAGTAGATAGGTGAATGGAGGACCGGCCGGTCGCGTCGGTCCTCCTACTTCTCATGGCCTTTCAACGGATCTACCTCGGCCACGGGGTCGGCCTTCGCCCCAAGCACTACGGCCTCTTTCTCGAATCGCGCCCTCCGGTGGACTGGGTGGAGGCGATCAGCGAGAACTTCATGCGCATCGGCGGGCGGCCGCTCGCGGTGCTGGAAAAAGTTCGCCGCGATTTTCCCGTCGCTCTGCACGGCGTGTCGCTGTCCATCGGCTCGAGCGACCCGCTCAACCGGGAGTACCTCGATGACCTCGCCGAGCTGGTGAATCGGATTGAACCTGCGCTCGTCTCCGATCACCTGTGCTGGGGTTCCCACGGCGGACGCTATGCCCACGACCTGCTTCCGCTGCCGTTCACCGAAGAAGCGCTGGAGCACGTGGTCCGGCGAACGCAGCACGTTCAGGAAAGGTTGGGCCGCCAGATTCTGCTCGAGAATGTGTCGAGCTACTTGACCTACGCGGAATCCACGCTGACGGAATGGGATTTCCTGTCGGAGGTCGCGCGGCGCGCGGACTGCGGGATCCTGCTCGACATCAATAACATCTACGTCAGCTCCAAGAATCACGGCTTCGATCCGCGCGACTACCTGTTGGCAATGCCCGTGGATCGAGTCGGCCAGTACCACCTCGCCGGCCACAGCGACTACGGCGAATACCTTCTGGACACGCACGACCATCCGGTGTGCAGCGAGGTGTGGAGTCTCTACGCTGAGGCGGTGCGCCAGTTCGGTCTGGTTTCCACGCTCATCGAATGGGACGACAAGGTACCGCCGCTCGAAGCCCTAATCGCTGAGAGCCGCCGCGCGAAGGCGGTGGAGATGAGCTCGCTGAGCTGGCCGGTTCCGCTCGCTGCGGAGCGAGCCATGGAAGCGCGATGAGGCTGTCCGAGCTGCAGGCCAAGCTGTGGCCGGCGATCACCGAACGGAGCGCCGAGGGCGCAACCGGCGTCGTCCGGGACGATTTGCGGCTCGGCCCCGAGCGCCGATTGGAGATCTACTCGCAGATGTACTTCTGGCGGCTGGTCGACGCGCTGCGAGAAGACTTTCCAAACCTGTCGGCCCTGCTCGGCGAGGATGCATTCACCAAGCTGGTCGAAGGCTACGTGCGGGCCTACCCGTCGGAGCACCCCTCGCTGGGCAGGCTCGGACGAAAAATGGCGCTGTTTCTCTCCGAGCATCGCTTCGGCGATGGTCGCCCCGACGTCGCGGACCTGGCGGCGCTCGAATGGGCGCGGGCGGAGGTCTTCGTCGAGCTGGATGCGGCAGCGGCCCCGCTGTCGGTTTTCTCTCCGCTGAGCCCGGGGCAATTCGCCAACGCTCGGTGCCGCCTGGTCCCGTCGGTGCGGGTACTTTCGCTGCGCCATGATGCGATCGCCCTTTGGCGCGCGCTCGAAAACCGCGAGCCCGTTCCCGAGCCCATCGCGCAAGCACAGCACGTTCTGGTCTGGCGGAAGGGATGGGTGGTCTACCACGTCGCGATCGCTGAAGACGAAGCTCGGGCGCTGAATTGGACCGGGCAGGGCCGGACGCTTGGTGAAATCTGCGAAGCATTCGCCGAGCGCGAGCATCCCGCTGCCGCCGCCTTCGGCGCGATCCAGAGCTGGTTGGCCGAGAGCCTGGTCGCAAGCGTCGATCTGAGCTGACCGCTCGGCGACAATCCGAAACCTTGGAATCCGAGAGCGAGCCTGCGGCAACGACGACGTTTAACCTGAAACCGTTGGCCGTGTTTACTCGTTCCGAGTAGGCAGCTCCGTCCTCATCGGACTGACAGTGCTTTGGGGGGATGCGCCTGCGAATAAGCGGGAGCCGAACCTTGATGGCCGTCAAATCGAAGCGGTGGGCTTGGCGTTTCTCCATCGGCGTCTGCGCTGCCGCCATCGTCGGTGCAGGCCCCGCCGTCTCCAACCTCTACAAGCAGGTTCGCGCCGAGCAGCGCGCGGAGCTCGTTCAACAGGAGCTGCGCCGGCGACTGCACCACTCCGATGACTCGCCGGTGGCGGGCGTTCCCGGCGACGAAGAAATCTTGGGCAGCGAACAGGACGAAGAGCTGCCGCTTCGCGAGCTCGCCAATCTCGCCTACTTTGGTCTCCAGGATGCAGAGGCGATCGATCGGCTTTTGCAGGCCGCGAACGCCGAAGCCCGTCGCTGGCCAGATCGCATGCCGGACCCGCTCGGGCGCCGTGCATTGAATCCGCCGACCGCGGTTGCTGCGGAAGGCTCGGGGCAGGCCGCTCGACCAAGCTCAGGGCAGGCCGCCGCTCCGCTCGACTCGGTGAGCGGACACAGCTGGATCAACCTGGGCCCGGCCAACGCCAATTTTCAATTCAACGGCGGGCGATACCCCGCCAATGACTCCGGTCGCGTCGCCGACATCGCGGTCGACCCGCGCGACTCGGACATCGTGTACGTCGCCGCATCCGCCGGGGGCCTCTGGAAGACGTACAACTTCTTCAGCGCCGCGGACGAGAAGCCGACCTGGCACCCCGTGTTCGACGCCGTCGGCAATGTCTCGATCGGTGCGGTGGCCCTCGATCGAAGTAATCCCGACACCGTGTACGCGGCTCTCGGCGACCCGTTCGATCTGACCGGCGGAGGCCGAGTGGCAAAGTCAATCGACGGCGGCGGCACCTGGACGATCGGTCCGCAGCTTGTGGGCGCGTACCCCAGCGGCGCGGGGGGACGAACGGAGTTTGCAGTTTCCAGCCGGAGCATCGCGGTCGACCCGACGAATTCGAACGTCTTGCTCGTCGCGACGGAAGTCGGTCTGTTCCGCTCGACGGACGGGGGAAGCGCCTTTGCGCTCGCATCGTTGCCCACGGCGAGCGACGGTCAGGTGGGCCTGGAGAGCGCTGCCTGGAGCATTGCGTACCTGGGATCGAGCGGCGGCAGCTCGCGCTGGCTGGTCAGCGGCGTGTATGCGTGCGCTCCGGCCATGCCACCACCTCGGCGGGGGCTCGCGGGCGGAACGATTCCCGGCGCGTCTTGCGCCGGCGGCAATCCCGGCGACATCTGGCGCAGCATTGACTCAGGAGCGACCTGGCTTTCGCTGCGGCAAGCGAACGCCTTGCCCGATGGAATTCCCAACTCCGGCATTGGCCGGGTCGCGCTCGCGGCGGGCGATACCTCAAATCCCAACGCGACCGTCGTGTACGCGATGGCGAGCAGCATGAATGAGGGCGGGACGGCGAATCAGACCGTGGCCATCCTCAAGTCTGCCGATGGCGGAGCGTCCTTCCAATTGCTCGCGACCAACATGACGCCGGTATCGAATTCCGTCAGCGGCTGCACCACGATGAACGTCGGTCACAATCAGAGTTGGTACAACCTCGCCGTCGCGGTGAGCGCCGCCAATCCCGATCAGGTAATTTTCGGCGGCAACCTGTGCGGCGTGCGGAGCTTGAGGGGCGGAATCAGCGCGGACGGGAACAGCTCCTGGGACAACATCGCTCACTGGTTGCCCGGCCCGTCGAGCGTTCAGCTGCCGTACGTGCATGCGGATTGGCACGCCCTCACCACCGTCCAACGAGACGGCAACACCTGGGTGCTGGCCGGCAGCGACGGCGGGATTTTTGCCTCGGGGAATGTGTTCCAGGCCGCGCCCAGCGACGTCGTCTGGTCGTATCGGCGCAACCGCGGCCTGACCACCCATCAGTTCTATTCGATCGCATCCGGCGATCCGGCGATGGGCAATCCGTACATCGCGTTCGGCGGGTTGCAGGACAACGGGACGCGCTTCCGCGAGACCGATCTCGACAGCGCGTCGCGCCCCCAGCCCACCACGTTCAATCAGGTCGTCGGAGGAGACGGCGTGGCGAGCGTAGTGGCGTACGCCGGCGGCGGCGACAGCTCGGTCCAGGTGTATTGGGGCGCGCTGCCTGGAGGTCCGCGGACGTACTGCCGACCTTCGGAGATGAACTGCAACCAAGGCGGTGCGGCTTGGCGAGGCGTCACTTTCTCCCCGCCCTCCGGCGACTCGCAGCCGTTCTTCATCAAGTACGCCGTGCTCGACGGAGATCCGGAGGGCGCGCTTCTGACCGCGACGAACTTCAACGTATTTCAGATCACTTCGAGCGCCACGGGTACGCCGGCGGCGGCGCGCATCACCGACGGAACGCCCGGTCCGTTCCCCAGCGGGCTTGGAATCCGCAACATCTGGGCGGCCGCGAAAATCTACGGCGACCCGAGCGGAAGCTTCCGGCTGTACGGCGTCGCGCTCGGCGGTGGACGCGTCGCCACCGGCGTGGATTCGATGGATGGCGCGCTTCCCGTCTGGACGACGTCGCCGACTGCGCTCGGCGTCGGACCGGCATTGGAGCAGAAGGTCGCCTTCACCACCGGGGTGGCCTTTCCGTCCGCCGCGTCCAATTTCCAGCAGGGGATGCGCGACCGGGACGCGCTTGTCTTCCTCGTCGGCAGCACCGCCAATCGAATGGCAGACGAGCTGACACTGGTGCCGGACAGCATCGGTCACTTGTTCCTCACTCTGGATGGAGGCAATACCTGGCGGCCTTTTGGCGCGAGCGGAGCCAATCGCCTCCCGAACGTCCCAGTGCAAGTCGTGAAGTTCGACCCGGCGGATGCGACCGATCAGACCATCTACGTGGGCACGGACATCGGCGTGTACCGGACGACCGATCGCGGCGCGAACTGGGAGCGCTTCGGAGTTGGCTTTCCGTTTGGGCGAGTCACCGACCTTTTCATCGCGAAGAACGGCGGCCTGCTTCGCGCGGCGACCTACGGGCGCGGCGTTTGGGAGATCTACCCCAACGCTGCTGCGCCGACGGGCGTGAAGGGCGACGGCGACTACGACCGCAATCAGCAAATCGATTTTCGAGATCTGGCGGCGCTCGCGTCCCGGCTGGGTACCAACCCCTCGACCAGCGGTCAGCCGTTCTACGATTGGCGCAGCGATTTGGTGGGCGACTCGAGCTCGATCGACGAATCGGATCTCACCGCTCTGCTGGCGGCGTTCGGGGGCCATCCATGAAACGCAAGCGGCGGAGCAATCAAGTCGTCCGCTGGGCGTGCGCGATCGGGTTGGCTGTTGCCTGCGCTTGCTCGACGTCGAACGGTCCTCAGGCGGATCCTTCGATCGCCCAATTCAGCATCTCCAGGGATGCAGTCGGTGCGGGCGATGAGGTCGTCCTCAATTGGGAAGTCCACGATGCCAGCTCGCTGCGATTGGACCCCAACGTCGGTGATGTCACTGGGCAAAGCCAGGCGAGAGTTCGCGTCTCCCAGAACACCTCGTTCGTATTGACCGCGAGCCGAGGCGACAAGAGCGTTCAGGCCACTCGCAACGTCGCAGTACTTCACTTCGAATGGTCTGGACTGCCGTCTGAAGTTGCGGCGGGAACGGCTTACGTCGCCGCGTTGAGCGTCAAGGACTCGAACGGCAGCCGCTTTGCTTATAGCGGCACGGTTCACTTCTCCTCGACCGATGCGATGGCTCAGCTGCCGGCCGACTACCGCTTCAAGGATGCCGACCAAGGACAGGCGTCATTCACAATCGCGCTTCGCACGCGTCCCGGCCAGCAGACGGTCACCGCTCGCGACGTGGATGTGAGCTCGATTTCGGGGAGCGCTTCGACGCAGGTGACTGCCAGCCTCGTCTACACCGATCCACTCGGCGGCGGGAAAATCCGGTTGATCAAGGATCCGGCATCGACGCCCACGAGCGTCGTGCTCAAGCTCGTCAGCGCCGAGAATTTGAACGGCTATTCGGTTGGACTGAATCTTCCGATCGACGCGGCCAAGGTAAAAGCCAATGCGTTGTTGATCACCCCGGGAGATGCGCTGATCGCCGGCGACGCGCCGCAAGCATTGCAGGCCGTGATTCCCTCCTCTGGGCCGCTCAAGGGCGTGCTCGCCACCGGGCTCAGCCAAAAGGCTTCCGGCGCCGGAGCGGTTCCATCGGACACCAGCATCTCGCCGGGAAAAACCTTCTACACGATTCGATTGGACGTCGCGCCGGCGGCGGAACTGGGGACGGTGTTTGATGGAAGCGCGCCGGGCGCGAAATTCGCCGCCGCATTGATCAACAGGTCTGGAGACGACACCGTCGGCCAGGCCGATTTCGCGATTGGAAAGCTCGAGGCGTTCTAGTCCTCGGGGAGATCGCCGCTATCCGAAAAGCCGCAGCGCCGCGGCCGAGCGGTCGAAGCCGGGAAAGACCGGCGTGAGCTTCGAGATTCCGAGGTGGGATGCGAGAACTTCGGCGAGCACCGCGCGGAAATCGGTTCCGACCGCCAAGTCCCGACCCTCGTAGAGATTGGGCTCGCTCAGCCCTCGCCAGTTGCCGAGCACTCTTCGCCCGCGCACCGCGCCCCCGAGCACCATCATCGCTGAGGCCGTCCCGTGGTCGGTCCCTCGATTGCCGTTTTCGCGGACGGTCCGGCCGAATTCGGTCATCGTCACCACGCACACGTCGGCCATCTGATCTCCGAGATCGGTCGCGAACGCGGCGAGCGAATCGCCCAGCTCCTTGAGGCGCCCGGCGAGCTGCCCCTGAGCATTCCCTTGCGAGACGTGCGTGTCCCAACCTCCGCAGTCGGTGGCGGCAATCTCCAACCCGATGTCGGCGCGGATCAGCCGGGCGATGTCTCGGAGCCTCTTGGCAAGAGTCGAGTTGGGGTATTCCGCGCCGTTCTGGGCCGGCACCTCCTCGAGCTTGGCATCCTCGATCAAGTGAAGGGCTTCGAATGTCTCGCCGCCGGTATTTCGAATCGCCACGTCGAGCGCGCGGGTGTACAGCGATTCGAAGCTTCTCGATGCGAGGGTCGAAAGCCGGCCGGTCCTCAATTTGAAATCGCCAATCGAGCCCATCGCCACCGCGGGAACGGTTCCGAACAACGAGCGCGGAAGGTTCTGCTGAAGGGCCACGGCTCGGAACGCGCTCGACGGATTCTGTGGGTACGCCTGCATCGCGCGGTTCAGCCAACCGTCCTGGGAGAGCTCGCCGGCGGTGCCAGCCTCCATGAAATCCTGAGCATCGAAATGCGACCTCGTGGGTTTCGGCGACCCAACGGCGTGGATGATCGCCAGCGATCCGCCGTCGTAGAATCGCTTCAGAGCGGCGAGCGCCGGATGCAGCCCAAACGTGTCGTCGAGCGCGACCGCCGTCAGCTCGCCATCCCCGGGCCGAGAGATCGCCAGCGTAGGGCGAAGCGAGTAGTAATGCGGATCACCGATTGGCGGCACCATCGAAAGCCCGTCGGCGCCGCCGCGCTGGAAAATCGCGATCAACACCTTCTTGTTCGGCGAAGCTCGGGCTGCGAGCGCTCGGCTCAAAAACTCGGGCGCGAATCCGATGCCCAGCATCGCCAGCCCGGACGACTTCAAAAAGAATCTTCGATCGATCTTCATCGCACGCTCACTGCTTCTGAAACTCGGGAGATCCCAGCAATAGGCCGGCGACCATCAGCGGATCCGGAGTCCTTTTCTGTCCGTGTGCTTCTTCGCCGGCCGCTTCCGCCAGTGCCTCGCGCACAGCGACTCGGGTCGGGGGCTCGAGCGGCCGACCCAGAATCACCGAGGAGAGCGAGTCGAGCACCGCATCCGGGCTGTTCTTGGCGGCGGGCTTTACGTATTTCGAGACATCGACATTCGTTCCTCGGATGCGATTCGCCGCGAGCGCGAGACCGAAGTTGATGCGGTTCACCAGCGCGCCGGCGTTCACCCACGCTTCGGCTGATTCCGGAAAGCCAGTCGGGGGCTGCGATCGATACAGCGGCTCGCCCATGCGATCGAGCGCCTGCGCGAGAGCGATGTCTCCATTCGTCGTCCCGCCCAGGGCGCGCACCGCGGAAACCGCGTACTCCAGCGGCGTCTTTGTCTTCGAGGCAAAGGCTCGGTCGGACCAGAACTCCTCCGAGGAGAAAATCGCGCCGTACACCGCCGGGAGGTTGCCGCCGCTCTTCAAAAACACGCGGGCCACTTTCTCCACCAGAGCCGGGGGCGGATCGTCGGAGACGAACTTGCGAATCAACTTCGTGGCAATGAACCGGGCGGTGGACGGGTGGCTCGCGACCAAGTCGAGGATCCGCTCGCCGTCCTCCTGTCCCCCGCCGGCCGGAATGACCTGGCCAAGCACCACCTTGGAACCCTTGTCATGCGCTTTATCGCGGTAGGCGAAGTCGCCGATGTACCGCGGCATGTCGATCGACCATCCCGTGAAGCAGCGGGCAACCTCGCGCACATCCTTCTGCGTGTAGCCGCCATTTACGCCCAGGGTGTGCAGCTCCAAAAGCTCGCGGGCGTAATTCTCGTTGAGTCCCGTCCGCCCTCCGCCAGGCTTTTTGGGCTCGCCCTTTTTCGCGCTGTGCTCATCGCTGTCGCGCGTGCTCAACCAATTATCCAGATAGAAGAGCATCGCCGGGTGATGCGCGGTGGCGCCGAGCAGCTCGCGAAAGGTCCCGAACAGATGGGGCCGGATGGCGTCTCGCTCGTACGAAGTCACCATCCACTTCACCTGTCCCTTTTCGACCGAAACGTTGAAGTGATTGAACCAAAAGTCGACCAGCACTTCCTGAAGCTGGCGCTTGCTCTCGACGGCGCGGACGAGCTTGGCGGCAACCAGCTCGACTGGAATCTGCCTCGGCAGGTCCTCTTTCGGAATCGCGTGTAGAATCATTTCCCGATCGTCCGAATTCGCAGGATTTAATCCGGCCAGCTTCGCCTGCACAGGAATGGGAGGAAACCTCGCGTAAAGCTCCGCGGTGTTCATCGCGAGAGTCGGAAATTCGCGCAGCTTCGCGGTCACCGCGTCGTCAGGAATCCACTCCGGATGAAATTGGCGGTCGATCCAGGCCGCCACGCCGATCTGCTGAAGCGCTTGGACATCGCTGGGCGACGGCCCGTAGGCAAGCCGGTTCAAGACGTGATTCGTCTGCTTTTCCGCCGTCCATTTCGAGGGCGGGATCGCGATGCGTCCGGCCGGATTTGCAGCCTCGCCGCGAGCGGTCTCCTGGCGACCCGATGCACAGCCCACCGCGAGCAGTGAGGGCGCGAGGGCGACGGCCAAAAGCAAATGCGAACGTTTGAAACACATCAATGCACTCGGTGCCTTGGCGCTGCGCTCGGCCCGATTCGTCGACTTCGCTGCGCAGCGGTCGATGCGGTACCACGACTTCGCTGCACGACACTCAGTACGAAGGACCGCGGACACTACTGGAAGAACACCCGAGGACGGGTAAAAGTTAGCGCCGCGGGTTGCCCGGGCGGCGCCGCCGTAGGCAGAGCTGGTCGGCTGTGCAGCAATGAAGCAAGAGGAGCGATGCGTGACCAAGCTCAAGCATTCGCCACAGACGCCGCCCGCGAATGGAAATTCTCGAGGCTCTTGGCTCGAGCTACGGCGATGGCTGGCGCTGCCCCGAAGTCTTTTGGTCTGCGGATGAAGACCAGAGCTCGCCGAGATCGAGCTCGATCGCCTCGAAGGGTTCCGCCCTTACGCGCTCATCTTCTGCGTAGGTTCGGATCAAATGCCAACCATTGCCCTCGAGCCGAAAGACTTCGAGAGTTCGCGCCAGCGGATCGACGAGCCACACGTGGTTGACGCGCTCGCGTGCGTAGACCTGCAGTTTGCGACCCCGGTCAAGCTGCGCGGTCGAGGGCGAAATCACCTCGCAGACCCAGTCCGGCGGCAACGAAATGAAGCCCTCAGCTGGGCCAGGTAGCTCGGCGATTCGCGTCCGCCGCCAACCGGAGAGATCCGGGACGAGAACGTCCGCGCCGAAATGCAGCTCTACTTCATGGAGGATCCACCATCCCCCCGGCCCACCTTGGCCGCGGTGAAAAGGTCCGCCGAGCGCTCCTACGAGAACCGAGGAAGCCAGCGCGTGACGAACTGCAGGGCGCGGACTAACAAAGAGCTCGCCTTGCACGATCTCGCCAACCATGTTGTCAGGCAAGCTGACGATATCCTCGTACGTCGCTGGCTTCTTTCCGCGCATGGCAGTAGCTGGAAGTGTAACGATTCCCGAATTCATGGAGAAGAGCCAGTGCACTACTCGTGCCGCATTACTCAGAGCTGGCGAGTACGCATCGGCGGCTCTGCGATTGGCGCGAAGGCGGTGCGCTGTGGCGGCTGGACGGATTCCACTCCGGGACGGTTTGTCCTAGAGGTTGGCTGGTGACCTCGAAGCGCGACGAGATCCGCCTTTTCCAAACGGCGAGCGAGCGCGCGATGAAGACCGTCGCTCAGCTCGGCGTCCTGCCCGATCAGCCCGCTCGCCTGAAGAAGGTCTGCGGTCGCGTTGAGCTGTTCCTCTGGAAGTTCATTCGGATGCGCTGGTACGACATCCATCGCTTCTTTGACTCGGTCGAACCGAAGGAAGCGATGGAGCTGTCGCGAGAGAAATATCAGCCTGGGATGGTGTTTTATTTCTTCTCCGAACGCCAGGATTCCAAGGAGTGGGAGAATTGCATGACGGTGGGCTTGTCGCTGTTGTTTGCAGCCATGCGGCAAGCGGCGAAGCGCGGATTCAATCCGAAGACCGCGGGTATCTTCACCCTGCAGCGGATGATGGAACAGGCGGTGGAGCCGGTGGAGGATCTGGAAGAGCTGCTCGAGATTGGTGCGCCGCCGTGAGCGAAATCCTGCAAGCGCTGCTCTCGCCGACCCCGCGTTACCCCGAGCGCATTGTGTGCCTCACTGAAGAGACCACCGAGACGCTGTATCGGATCGGCGCCGGCGATCGGGTCGTCGGCATCTCCGGATTCACAGTGCGTCCCAAGGAAGCGCGCAAAAAACCCAGGGTCAGCTCGTTTCTCGACGCCAACTACGAACGCATCCTCGAGCTCAAGCCCGACCTGGTCCTGGGGTTCTCGGATCTGCAAGCCGAGCTGGCCCGCGAGCTCGCGCTGCGCGGAGTGCCGGTCTACTTGTTCAACCAGCGCTCGGTGGCAGAGATACTTCAGGTTGTGCGGATCGTCGGCGCCCTGGTAGGTCAGTCCGAGCGAAGCGAGGCGCTGGCGAGCGAGCTTGAAGCGAATCTAGAGGCCCACGCCCAACGAGCGGCCGCCTTGCCTCGAAAACCGCGCGTGTTCTTCGAGGAGTGGAACGAGCCACTGATCTGCGGAATCCGGTGGTGCTCTGAGCTGGTGGAGATCGTCGGAGGCGAGGACATTTGCGCC
>DATFTC010000388.1:0-19023 GCA_035262305.1 Myxococcaceae bacterium
CCTCTCGGGATTGAGCAGCCCTTTTCGCAAGTAGAAGTGAACGTTCGCACACCCGGTCACCACTCCGAGCCGCGAACGGCTGGCGCCTCGGACGATCATCCCCGCCTGGATCGATCTTCGGGCGAGCATCAACACCTCGTCGGTTTCGGTTTCATGAGCATCAACGCAGCCGCGTAGCCAAGCTGCGCCAAGCCATCAATAGACTGCAGAAGCACCTGCCGCAATCACCTTGTCGAATTGAGTGGAAAGGTGCACACGCTCTATGAGAGCTCTAATCAGTGGCTCGGGAACCCGGTACCCTCGCCCGACGGGAAGCACCTCGCATTCGCCGTCAAGCCCGGACATGTCGACGTCTGGTTGTTGGACAACTTCTGAGAGTGCGTACGCACTCAATGTGCTGCGGGCGCTTCGTTGCGGCCACCGCGCATCATTTTCGCTTCGGAATACGCAAACATCGGAGCTTACTCTCCGCCCCTGCTTCCGATAACGCTCTTCGCCGCCGAGGCTCCTTCTCGCAGCTCGCTGATCAGCTCCTTCATGCGCTCGTGGTGCGATCCCTTCCAGTAAATTCGATTGCACGAGGGACACGTCTTGAATTCCGTCTGTCGCTCCCGCACTCGCGGCGGAAGCTTTGATTCAACATGCAATTTATCAGTCGCCCTCAGCAAATCGTTGCAGCGAAGGCAGCGCGTAAAGGGCGAAATCGAGCGAAGCAAGTCGAATCGGTGAAGAACTTCGATCAATTGTTGCCTCGGCTGCGTCTGCCGCATCCAGTACCCGTGAGTTACCGCGCTTCGCTTCAGCAGATCGCGATCGCGAGTGAGCAGGATCCGTCCTTCCGACCGCGAGATGCGCGCGAGCTCCTCGTCGCCGCGGTCGTTTCGCCATGAGACATCAAACCCCGCCATCCGCAGGTATGCCGCCAGCCGGCCGAGGTGCACATCGAGGACGAACCGCGGCTCGCGAAGCGGCTCAGGGCGAACGCGGGCAATTGGCGCGATGTCGATGGACTCGAACACCGGAAACACGCTCACTCGCGAGCCATCGCGGACCGGAGCAGTGAAATCGACGGACTCCCCGTTGATCAGCACGAGGTCCACCTCGCTGTGCGGCACACCGAAAGACTCGATCATGTCCTTCACCGAAGGCCGTCCCGAAAAGACGTGTTCGAAGTCAACGCCCCTCTCGCTCGACGAAAGAAAGTCGTTGAGCTCGGCGTAAAAGCGGAAGGTCGCGGTGCTCACCTCAAATCTCCAAATTGAAAAGCGTCGAGCACAATGTCCTCTCGCGCCTATGGCGCCGGTGGAGCCAGAGCACGCAGGCCCTCGGCGATGGCGCGCCCGATGTTTGCGACTAAGTCGGGCTGCGCATTCGCAGCATAGACGTGCGGCGTGATCGCCCAAAGCTCGCGCTTCACTCGAGCCGCCTTTACCGGCTCACGCTCGCGGCCACCGCCCAGCTCTTCCTCCAGCATTGGGATTACCTTGTCGGCGAGCCTCAGTGCAGTGTCCATGACAAATAAAGACACGTCCGGGCGAAGCGCACGCACGCGTTGAAAGAAGGCCCTCACTTCGGAGGGAGTCAAGTACTTGGGCGGCGATGATTTCAACTCGATGTATACGAGCTTCCCCTCGGCGGCCGCGACGACGTCCAGGTCCCCGCCGCTTCCTCGACCCCTGAGCTTGAGACCGACGGCGACATCGAAAGCGAAGCGCTGGCGAAGCTCGCGAGCGACGTACCACTCGAGCGTTCCCCCGAAGCTCCGAGCCGGGTGGGCAAGGCTATACTTCCGTTCGGGCAGGCGCCTCGCCAGACCCAGGTCCGCGAGCTTCTCCGCGAGATCAAACGCCTGCGCCGCATTGAGGTAGCGCGTCATGCTCGCCGGGTCGAACGGTCCGCTGAGGATGGCGGCGCGCAGAAAGAGTCGAAACGCGTAATGCCCAAGCAGATGAGCGAGCTGATCGGCCGTGGCATCGTCGAGATCAAGCGGAAATGCGAGGTCCGGACGCGCTTGCATCGCTTCGAAGCCTCGTCGAGCCAGCATCGCCATTGCCTCGCCCTGAGGCGTTCGGCGCATAACCGTCTTCGGCGGAAGCGCGGCCGCTTGCCGTTCCATTTCCAGCGCGATCGATCGCCCCTTTCGAGCCGTCGGCGGCTGCATGTGTCGACACTACGCGAAGCCGCGGAACAGTGGGAGCGTCCCTCGACTTGCTGGCCTGCGCCGGCCTACGCTCGGGATGACACGGGGACTGCGGCTAGCCAGCCTGATCCACGCACCGCTGATGGCGCCCGCCGCGGTTGCGAAATTCCAGCTCCGAGCGTCGCCAGCCGCGCCACCCGGGGGAACCCAAGCCGGGGTGACTGAGCTCGCCACCGCTTCCACCATCCTCGGGGTCATGGACTTGCCCCGCAAACTTTTTTGGGCCAATGACGAGACGTCGGAGCTTTTAAACAAGTTCCGACATTTTGTCATAGGCCGCTCGAGAATGATTCCCTGGCAAGAGGACTTGTTCGCGAGGGCCCTCGCGAACAAGGCTGTCAGTGGGGCAAACGTTTCTTTTCGATCTTGACCAGTACCGTGTACTCGGGATCGACGATCTGGACGATCGGCGCCTTCGCGTTTTGCGAGACGAATTGATACGCGTCCATCTCCTGCATCCCGGTGATTTCGCGAATCCACTGAACCATGTCTTTGAAAGCGATACGCGCAGCATCTTCCAGCGGGCGAGCGGCGCCGAGCGACATGATCCAATCCGCGTTCTCGATCCGAGGCCACGGGGTGCTCTTCTTCTTGAGCAGGTCCACCACCAGCTCGACGTTCATCGCTCCTTCGACCGCTGCGCCGATGATTTCGCCCTCGCCCATCGCGAAATGACCATCGCCGAATGACAGCAAGCCGCCGGGGATGTTTACGCCGAGGTAGACCGTGTTGCCCGCCTTCACCTCCGGGCAATCCATGTTCCCGCCGAAGTTTCCCGGAACGAGCGTCGAGCGCGCCTCGCCGGACGGCGGAGCAACGCCCAGGCATCCGAGGAATGGCGCCAGCGGCACTTCCCAACTGTATCGCCCATCGCGCGACTTGGTGCGGACCATGCCCTTCGCGCGGTCCACCTCGTAGCGCCAGACGGTCTCCGGCAGGTCGGCTCCGAGCATGGCTGTTCGATCGGTTCCGTTCAGCGCGCCAAAGCCGGGCCCAAACGCCGAAACGCCGTAGTCACGGCCCGGCTCGAGTTTCAAGATCCGGATCGCCAGCGTGTCGCCCGGTTCGGCTCCGTCCACATAGAAGGGTCCCGTCTGCGGATTGTCGTGACCTGGCAAGACGACTTTCGATGGAAGCGTCTCGGGCCCTTTCACCTTGCCGTCAAAGCAATCCTCGCTCCAACTGACGAGCCGCGAGCCGGGCTTCAGGTGCCGAATCGGCGGGGCTCCGCCGAAGGTGTAGCGAAGCTCGCTCGGCTTGGGGACGTATTGAAGCGTAACCGGATCCGCGGCCTGAGCGGTCGAAGCGATGAGGGCAAGGGCAGGTCCGAAGGAAGCGCATCTCCACGTGCGGAACGGCGCGTCCCGCTCCCTCGTCTCTCGAGTCTGGATCATCGACCAGCTCCTCTTCGTTAGCTCAGCGCGTCCACTACCATCGCCTAGCCTACGCGGTTGAGTTCAGAGCCGGCCGTTTCTTTCTACCTCGCTGTTATTTGGATACGGAGCAAGCAGCACCTCGGCTGCAGTGCTCGCGATGAGCGCGAGTATCACGCGTACTGCGCTACCCCATTGCCGAACGACCAATTCTCCTTCGCCACCTCGATAAGCGAGACAAACAGATCTTGCTTTCGAATACCGGGCGACTCGGCCAACAGCCCCACCATTCGCGCGTAGAGAGCCTTTTTCATTTCGAGCGAGCGCCCGGCACTGATGGTGATCTGCACCAGGAGCACGTCGTCGCTTCGCGCGATATCCAGGTACGACGGATCGTAGATGAGGTCCTCCGGCGCGTGCTCGGTGATGATCTGGAATCGGTCCTTTTCCGGGACATTGATCGTCTCGACGAGCGCTCGATGGATCGAGTCGGCGACAGCGCGGCGGTATTCGGCGCTCTTTCCTTGTCTAAGAGATATTCGGACGAGGGGCATCGTTGTGGTCCTTTGAGTGGAGGTTGTTTGAAAGTCGAGACGGCAGTTGAAAGTTCAACGTCGAAAGAGGTCTACGAACTGGACCTTTGATGCGCTTCTTCCGAACGGGTTGCTCTACTCTCGGCCCCCGAGTGTCCTCCCCATCTATCGCTCGGCCCTACCTCGCTCCGAATCCGCCGAATTTCTTTCGCCTGCCGCCTAGACTTTCAATCGCCCTCTCGACTGACTGCCCTTTCGACTTTCAACTTTTGACTTCAGACTTTCGTGCCCGCGCGCCTCTCCTCACCGGCAGCCGGCCTGGTTCAGCTCCCCTCGAAGAAAGAAGCTGTAGACGACGCAATCGTCCGCTGCTGGCGGTCGCGCCGACGGAATCTTCTTCTTCACCGGCGGAAGTGTCCTTAGATAGGCGATCACCGCTCGAACATCCTCCTCGTCCATGTTCGACAGCAGGTCCCAAATCATTGCTTGCCAGTGGAGGTGTCCGCCGTGCCGGCTTATTCCGCTGCGGATGGCTCGGGCGATCTGTTTGTCGTTCCAAGCGCCGATTCCGGTCTCGGGATCGGCAGTGATGTTCTTCGCCCAGAGCGTTCCGAACGGCCTCCAGCTGATCTTGGTTCCGCCGCTGCCATCATTCCCGTGGCAAAAGGCACAGGAGGTGACCTGGAAGAGGTACCTCCCTCGCTCGACTAGAGCAGCCTGTTGCGGAATTGCCATGAACTTGGGATCGGGTATCGGGACTCCTTCAAGAACCGCTTGCGAGAGCTGGTCCGGCGGAACGATTGTGGGCAGCCCATCGAGCACCCAAATCGCCAAGATCACGAAAAGGATGCCGGCGACTTTGAGGACGAGCCGACCTTTGCTTTGCGCCGAGCGCTTCGCGGATCGGCGACCTGCGAAGACGAACCCGATCGCACCGAGCAGAACCACGCCGTATTGCGCGTCGATGAGGATCCGCTGCGGCAGGTCCCGGTCGTCCTTCAATTCCCCGCCGAACCGCGCGAAGTCGCCGTCCGCGTAGCTCAGGAAGACCGGGAGCGCCGCCGGCAGAGGACTGGTCAGCTTGGCAAAGACGGTTTCGATCACGCCGTATGTGATCGGGTTCGGCACGTAATGCTGAACGGGCGGACTCATTTTTAAATACGAGCCGATCGCAATCGCATCCTGCTCGGTAAAAACATGCAGGACGAACCACGGCATTCCAAACGGGTTGAGCGTGCGATCCGGCCTGCGCCCATTGCGGATGATGTTGGCGATCTGCTCTGCCGAGAAATTGCCGATTCCCGTCTGCACATCGGAAGTGAGATTGCGCGAGATGAACGTTCCATGCGGATACGCAGCCACGCGCATTCCTCCCGCCAGGAATGCGTCGTCCTCGCGGTAGATCCCGGTGTGGTTGATTTGCGTGTGACACAAACCGCACATTTCCATGTGCGCGAGGTAATCGCCTCGCCTGACCGGATCGGGATCTTGGCCCGGCCCTCCGAGCTTCCCGCCCGGGTCCCAGGGAGGAATCCGCGCGACGGAGAGAACGAAATTGACGAGGTCCCACCGCTCCTCGGGCGTCGTCGCGCTCTCGTACGAAGGCATCGGCCCAGGTGTCATTCCCACCGTCAATCGCAGCCAGAGCTGCTCCGGCTGCGCGCCGCCTCGGAAGGCCCATGGCGCGCTGAGATCGCGGATGGGCACGTCGGCGCCCTTCGAGTCTTCGTACTTGCCCACGCCACGATAGTCGGGGCCGTGGCACTGGGCGCAGCCCTTCGAAACGTACAGCTCCTTGCCTCGCGCGAGGCTGGCGGCGTCGGCGGGGACTCGCGGCGGAATTTGAATCGGCGCCGGTTTGCTGTCCAAGCCCGCCAGGCGCTTGATGTGCTCAACGACGTCGCGTATTTCGTCGTCGCTCAGGACGTCGGAAAAGTAGGGCATTCCGCTGGCGGTCAGCCCCTGCTTCACCACCTGCACCAAGTCGGCGTCGGTCGGCGGCGCTCCCGCTGCGGTCGTCTTGTACTTGTACTCGCCAGTCGTGAAATCGCGCGGCCGAGGCTTCATGGATGGCGCCGCAGGCCCGTTCCCTTTGCCGTCCGGCCCGTGGCAGACGGCGCAGTGCTTCGCAAATACTTTTTCGCCCGGCGATGCACTGGGCTTGAGATCGGCGCCGGGAGGCCAGGTCAGGTTGGCGTAGTCGGAAGGATCCGGCTCCCACCTCGACATCGGCTGGGTATAGGCCGCTCGCGCGTAGAGCGAACGCGCCACATCGAGAGCCGCGAGCACGAGCAAGGCAATGACAACAACCCGAGCGCGAGTCGCGACGAGCCAGCCCACGATGCTCAGCTCCGCTCGCGCGACCCGCCCAGCCTTAAAAGATCATCGCCGGCCACGCGGAAGATCGTCCAATCGTGCATCGGCCGGGCGCCGAGCGACCGGTAGAATTCGATCGCCGGCGTATTCCAGTCGAGGACGGCCCACTCGAACCGGCCGCATCCTCTCTCGACGGCGATCCGGGCCAGCTCCTGCAGCAATGCCTTCCCGTGGCCCTTGCCCCGGTGGGCCGGCCGAACGAAGAGATCCTCCAAATAAATGCCGGGACTCGCGAGGAACGTGGAGTAGTTGTGCATGAACAACGCAAAGCCCACTGCCTCTCCGTTCTCCTCGGCGATCAGCACCTCCACATACGGCCGGCTGCCGAAAAGATGACGCCGCAGGTCCTCCTCCTTGAGAACGACTTCGTTGGAGAGCCGCTCGTACTCCGCCAGCTCGCGGATGAAATCGGCGATGATCGGGACATCTTCCATTCGGGCCGGACGAATCACGGCGCGCATGCTACCCAAGCCCGCTGAGATTTTCTGCTACGGAGTCGCTTGATGAACATTGAGCCGCAATCCGTTCCTGTTCGCGGCCATGCCGCCCACCGATTGGCCGGCGGCAAGGATCGGCAACCTGGCTGACGCGAGGAATGTCACCTTCGATCAAAATGAATAGCTGATTCCCACAGTCGCAGCCGCGATTTGAAACGCGCGCGGCTGACCCCAGTGGGGGCTGTATTCAAGCTCAGCGAACGGCCCAAATCCTGCCAGCAGCGGGACGAAGGCCAGCATCCTCAAGCCGGCGCCGTTGATCGCGCGTTGCTCGTCCCTCTCCTGCCAGGTGCGAACGTATCCCGCGCCCAACGTGAGCTCGAGCCATCCAACGGCTTGGTAACGCACGCCTGCGCCCGCGAAGAGAGTGCGAAAGGTCCACTCATCGTCCGCCCAATAGTGGTACTCCCCCAACCCGACCAACGACAGCTGCGGCGACAGCTTGTATCCAAAACTGAGTCCGGCTTTCAGGCCGGGCAGCATAGAGCTTTGCGCTTCTGCGACTCCGAGGCCGGTCCAAATGTTCGCCGCCAACCTCGACTTGGACGATCCATTCTCCTCCGCCGAGCCGGAGGCGGCGACACCCAATGAAACGAGGACGGCGAGAGCAGACGTTCGAAGCAATGTTCTCACTTCAGGGCCGGCCATCATTTTTAGATGTAATGACACTCCAGCCCAGTCAAAGCGGACAGGGCCAACTGGATTTCCGCCCGAGCGAATAAAAAAGCCCGGCACGGGAGAGGTGGGCTCCCGCGCCGGGCCTCTGCGGCGACTGCAGTTGCGCCCTACTCTTGCTGCGCGTCGCCCTGGTTTCCTTTCGCGTGCTGCTTGAAATGCCGGTTCAGCTCCTGCTTCACCTGAGCGCGTTGATCGGGCGTCAGGATGTCGTGCACCTGGATGCTCGCGTCCGCGGCATCGTGGGCGAACGCCCGAAGCGCATCGATCCGCTTGTCGACCTGAGCGTGCACCGCGTTCGCGTCGATCTGCGGCGCATCCCAATTGACCAACAGGTCGCGCTTCAGCCCGCGCTCGCTCTTCCTCAGCTCCATGCCTTCATTGAAGAGCTTGTCCTTGAGCTGGGTGATCTGCGTCCGCTGCGCGTCCGTAGCCTTGATGTCGTCCAACATCCCGTTCACCTTCTGGGTGATGAAGTCGTAGGCCTTCTGCGGATCGCGACGCTCGAATCGGCCGGCGGCCGCGGCGAACCCGGCCAGCGCTATGACCGCCAGGGCGGCGGCGAGTGGTATCGCTATCTTCTTCATCTCACTTCTCCTCGGGGCCCATCCGGCAGGCCCTAAACCGCCGGGAATCGGCGGACGGGATAAGCATGTCCAGGCCGTGTTGCTGAAGCGTTGTCCGACCTTGAAGAATTGTTAAGGGCGGTTGGAGCTGTTGGAGAACCGCTCCAGGATGGCCCGGGCGATGTCCGCCGGCGCATCCTCCTGGATGAAGTGTTTGGCCTCCGGAAGCTCGACCAGAGAGTTATCCGCGAACGCGGCGCGCCAGCGGGCGATGATCGCCGGCCTGAACGCCAAATCGCGCATCCCCCAGACCAGCAAGAGAGGCTTTTTTGCCATCGACGTCTCGACGCCCGACTTGACCTCCGCGAGCCACGGCGCGGAGGCGAGGATTTGCCTCGGCAACTCCGCCACCCCAACGCGCGCCTCCGGGCTCGGCTGGACGCCCCGGTAATGTCGCATCTCGCTGGGGGTCAGCTCGCGAGCGGTGCCCGCGGGGATCAGCTTTTCGACGAAAAAATTGCGATTGAGGATCGCATTCTGCAGCGGCCCGCTGGACATCACGCGGCTGAACATCTTCATCGAAAGGCCATCGGTCGGCCAAAACCAGGTGTTGCCAAAAATCAGCCCGCGGATTCGGTGTGGATCCGAGAGCGCGACGCTCATGCCAATCGGCCCTCCCCAATCCTGGCCCATAATCAGCAAGTCCTCTAGACCGAGCCGGCCCACGAGCTCGGTGACCACGCGGGCATGCTCCGCGGGCGTGTATCCATATCCCTGCGGTCGATCGGACAAGCCGAAGCCGAAGTAATCGACCGCGACGCAGCGGAAGCTGTCTCGCAGCCGGCGGATGATGTCGCGGTAGAGAAAACTCCAGGTCGGATTGCCGTGGCAGAACAGGATCGGCGGCCCGGTGCCTTCGTCGATGTAATGGAGCCGGCCGATCTCGCTTTCGAACCAGCGGGATTTGAACGGATACAGCTCCCGCGAAGGCTCAAATGAAATTCGGGTCGTCCCCATCCATTCCTTTCGCTTCAGCCCTGGCGCCGGGTCTGTATCAGGCTGCATAGCAGGTCCGAAAACAGCCAGACAAATTCTAGGCTCGGCTGTATTTCTCCTCGGATGAAGCTCGACGACACCGCATGTTTTCGCGCGCTCTCGTCTCGCGACGGGAGATTCGAGGGGCGATTCGTGGTCGCGGTGACGAGCACCGGAGTCTATTGCCGCCCGACCTGCCCGGCCCGGACTCCCAAGCGCGAGAACGCACGGTTCTACGCATCCGCCGCCGCCGCCGAGGCCGCCGGCTTTCGAGCGTGCTTGCGCTGCCACCCCGCCTCGCCTGCTGCCTCGGCCGCAGTGGTCGGAACTGCGGCGACGATCCGCCGCGCGCTGAAGTTGATCGGCGAGGGCGCCCTGGACGAAGACCGGATCGACGGGCTGGCGGAGCGGCTCGGCGTCGGAGATCGCCATCTGAGGCGCTTGTTCGCAAAGCACGTCGGCGCCTCGCCCGTTTCATTGGCGCGCACCCGGCGGGCGCACTTCGCCCGGAAGCTGATTAAGGAGACATCGCTCCCGCTGGCGCGGATTGCGCTCTCGTCGGGGTTCGGAAGCATCCGCAGCTTCAACGCGGCAATGCGCGAGACTTTTGGCGTGGCCCCGAGAGGCTTCCGGGATCACCGCGAAGCAGGGCGAGAAGAAAAGCATCTCACGCTTCGCCTCCCCTTCAAGCCGCCTCTGAATTGGGAGGCGATGCTGAGCTTTCTGCGCCCGAGAATCATTCCCGGCGTCGAGCACATCGAGGGCGCCTCCTATCGAAGGACGATCTCCTTCGGCGACTGGGCGGGC
Organism: Myxococcaceae bacterium; assembly: GCA_035262305.1. GTDB lineage: Bacteria > Myxococcota > Myxococcia > Myxococcales > Myxococcaceae > DATFTC01. The sequence goes on from DATFTC010000388.1 coordinate 10,063, forward strand.
GTGCTCGAGGTCAGGCAGGCGCTGGCCGACCGCTGTTTGCTTCTCGAGCTACCGGTAGCTCCTCCGGTCGCAGTGATGCCCATCGTGGCGCGGGCCGCGCGGATGTTCGACCTCGGCGCGGACGTGCGCAGGATCGAGGAACATCTCACGATGGACGGGGACCTTGCGCCCCTCGTTCGCGCGCACACCGGCCTGCGAGTTCCCGGCTCCTGGGATCCATTCGAGCTCGGCATCCGCGCCATCCTCGGCCAACAGGTGACGGTTGCGGCCGCTACGACGCTTGCTGCCCGGTTGGTCGCGAAATTCGGCGAGCCGCTCGCGTCGAAGCACGCTGACCTCACCGCCACCTTTCCGACGCCCGAGGCCATAGCCCGCGCCGATCTGGCGTCGATCGGCCTCCCCGTTCGACGCGCACAGGCGCTCCAACAGTACGCCGCGGCAGTGCGGGACTGCGTCGTCCGTCTCGACGGAACGCGGGCTGTTCACGAAGTGATGGCCGCGCTTCAATCGCTGCCCGGCATCGGAAGTTGGACCGCCGAGTACATCGCGATGCGCGCGCTCAACGAACCCGACGCCTTCCCGGCATCGGATCTCGGAATCCGCCGGCGCTTGTCAAAGACGCGGGAGCTGACGGAGGAGGAGATCATCGAGCGCGCCGAGGCCTGGCGGCCCTGGCGAGCCTACGCAGCAATTCACCTCTGGATGGCGAGCCATGAATCTGAGAATGGATGAAATTGAAACACCGATCGGCAACCTCCGACTGGTGGCGGCCGGTGACGCGCTGTGCGCCGTCGCTTTCGTCGATCGCTGGAGTGGCCTTGAGGAGGATCTGCGGCGGCGCTTCGCAGGCGCGCCGCTTCGGCGAGAGCGCAACCCCGGCGGTGCGTCCAAATGCCTCGAGGCATACTTCGCGGGAGAGCTTCTCGCCCTCGACGGGTTGCGAGTGGACACCGGTGGAACGCCGTTTCAGCGCAAAGTCTGGAGTGCGCTACGCGACATCGGGGTCGGTCGAACCGCCTCGTACTCGGAAGTGGCCAAGGCCGTGGGTTCTCCCTCGGCGGTGAGAGCGGTCGGCGCGGCGAATGGCGCGAATCCGATTCCGATCGTCATCCCCTGCCATCGCGTCATTGGTACCGATGGCAGCCTGTGCGGCTACGGCGGCGGCCTTGAGCGAAAGCGCTGGTTGCTTAGCCACGAGGCGCAGCATTGACCGTTACAACACGCCCTTCTTTGCCGACGGCGTGGAGTCAGTTGCCGGACACGAAACTGGCTTCTGGTAGTGGCAATCGCAAATCAGCGCCGGGGCGGACTGGGTCCCGTTCTCGATCGCGTCGCTGGATGGGGAAGGTCGCTTGTTGAACGCCCAGAAGGCTGTACCGGCAAGGCCCATGTAGCCCGCCAGGATCAGCGCCAGTACGCTCGTGCTTCCGAATCCCTTGCTCGCCTTCGCCAGTGCTTCCATCGAGTCCACGTTGAACCCCTTTGAGCCAAGTTGAGATGCTTACGGCCCGGCCGCGCTTCGATTGCGCTCACCTTTTTCAAGGCGAATTGCCGGCCACCCAAGAATTAGGACACCGGAAAAATCTTCTCGTTGCGACGTCATCTCCACGATATCTGCGCCGCGTCCGAGGCAACCAGGTGTCGGGCGTGAGCAGCTTGCTGCCGCTCTCCAGAAATCGACTGCGATGTGCGCCCTCGAAGTTGTCGAGACTCATGGGCCAGGTTAGGTACGACAATTGACTTCTCGCAACCCAAGCGCTTCATTGATTCAAGATGCGGTTGGGCGGCTTTGTCATCCATGGGAACAGCGTCGAAACCCTCGGCCAATGTCTCGAGGGGTTGCAGAAAGTTTGTGACGAAATCGTAACCGTCGACTCTTGTTCGACCGACGGCTCAGCCGAGCTGGTTGGATCGAGAGGCATCCGGAGCATCCCGGTTCCGTGGCAAGGATATGGAGCCGCGCGGGCCGCCGCGGTGGAAGCGCTGGCAGGGTGCGATTACCTCTTCTACCTCGACTCGGACGAGTACTTATTGGAGCCGGCGATCCAGGAGCTGCGCGCGTGGCGCGAATCGAGGCCGAGCGCGCCGGTGTACCGCGTCAGGCGCAGAAATTGGGCGGATTTTTCGGGGCGCAGGTTCCTTTACCGAACCGATACCCGAGCGCGACTGGTTCGATACGACGCCGCCGCGTGGACGCGGCAGATGATCGTGCACGAGGCGCTGCCTCGGGGCCGGCAGCCGCGGACGCGGGTGGTGGTGGAGCACCGCTTCGCCTCGAGCCTCGACGAGCGGCTCGCGAAGGATGATCGCTACGCTCTCTTGTGGGCGATTCGCGCGTTCAACGAAGGCCGGCGGCCCAAGCCATATTGGCTCGAGCGATGCGCTCACGTCGTTCGCGACCTGGTGGCAAAGGGAGCGCTGTTTCGCGGCGGGCTGGATGCAATTCGCCTCTCGTGGGTGGTGTCTCGCTACCATGCTCAGAAGCAGCGCTATCTGCGCCGCGTCCGAGCGGGAGAATACGGCCGGCTGGTCGCCGATTTTAAAGCCGGCGAGTTCGCGAGCCTGTTCAGCAAAGCTCACTTGCTGCGCGGCCACAGCGCGATGGCAAACACCGGCGCAAAATAAACGAGCTCGGTGAGGGCAACACTCAATCCGGCAGCGGACAGGAATCGGGCTCCGATCGGCGCCACGGGAATGAAGCGAAACGGCGCGAAGAATCGCCGAGTGGACACCGGCCAGAAAAGCTCGACGCCGAGCCCACCATCGGTGAGTGCATCCAGCAGAGGATGAGTTGCAATCACCACGAAACAAAACACTGCCAGGCGCCCAAAGCTGGAAACGAACCTACGGTACGCCGAAGCGGCTGCCGCCACCCCGATCGCGAGAGCAAATACTAAGGAGTGCGTCGCCCCTCGATGCCCAAGCGGATCCGAATACGCAATTCCCAGGCTGAATGCCACGACGTCGATGTCCGGAAGCACCGAGAGCCAACAGAAGAGCAACATGCTCGCCCCGAGATTCTGCGGCGGCGGCGTACCCGACTTCTCCTTTCGCTGAAAGCATCGTCCCGCGAGAAGGCCCACCGCCACGTGTCCGAGCGTCGCCACGCGGCCCAGCTTAGGTTAGTGCGCTCAGTTCGCGAAAAGCTCGGTCGGTAACGGCGATCGTGGTTTCGACCACGGCAATTAAGACAGACTTGCGATGTTTTTCGCGAGGTGTGTGGGAATTTCGGTCCCCGCAGCACCTAGATCCCATACACCTCCTCAATATGCGTCTCTCCGGGTGACACGATCGATCGCCCCGAATGATGTCTTGAGACTCTCGCCGCGTCGTCCGGCTGCGGTTTCTGCCAGCTTTATTCACATTCACGCAGGGCTGACGACGGCGTGCGGTTCGCTCCGCGCCCCGGGCGGTTTGCTTGCCAGTGAAATCTCTGAAACGCTTGCACTCATCCACCTCAGCTCGCCCGCGAGGCACGGCGCGTGATCATCCTCTTTCCCGTCGGCGTCGAAGATGCCGAGGTGAATCGGCTCCCCTGGGTATCGATCGTCATCGCCGCCCTCTGTTTTGTCGCATTCCTGATCAGCTGGGTCTTGCCGGTGAACCCACAGGGCGTTGACGAGTCCGCCCTATTCGAAGTGATCACCTACTGGCGAGAACATCCGTACCTGGTACTGCCCGAGCCCTTCAAAGACCGCTTCATCCCGAAAAACGTCCAGCAACATCTCAAATCAGAAACGAGCGAGGAGACCAGCGACCAGCGACCAGAACCGGAAGTCCTCCAAAAGGAGCAGGCGACGCTCGACGAAATGGCGGCCCGCGTCGTCGCCATGTCGGATCGAAGCATCCTTCGCCGATTTTCGATGATTCCGGCCAGGGGAATGTCTCAAGTCGGCTGGCTCACTCACATGTTTTTGCATTTCGGTTGGATACACATCCTTGGCAATTTGTTTTTCTTTTACTTGGTCGGCCCATTGATGGAAGACGTTTGGGGACGGCCGTTGTTCGGGGGTTTTTACCTCGCCGGCGGGCTGGCGGCGGCCCTTGCGCAATTCGCGCTCGACCGAGGGTCGACGGTGATGATGGCCGGAGCGTCCGGAGCCATCGCCGCCTGCATGGGCGCGTTCGCTTTGCGGTATGCGACTCGAAGGGTTCGGCTGGCCTATTTCATCTGGTACTTCCGGATTTGGCGCGGGACGACGATGTGGCCGGCCTGGGTGTGCGGGTTGCTCTGGTTCCTGAACGAGGCCTGGAGCTTCTGGCGCACCGGCGGTAACTCGGGCGTGGCGGTGATGGCCCACATGGGAGGCTTTGCGTTCGGCGCGGCGCTCGCGTTCGGTCTTCGTGCGAGCGGGATCGAATCGAAGTACGTCGCGCCGAAGGTCGAGGCGAAGTTCACTTGGCAGCGGCACCCGGCGATTCAGAAGGCGGAGGCGGCTCTCGAGCAAAAGAACTTCAGCGCCGCTCAAGAAGCGTACCGGGAAGTGCTGGCTGCAGATCCAAAAAATCTAGAGGCGCAGTTTGGCTTGGCGAAGATCGCCATTCTGGAGCACCGAACCGCCGAAGGCGTGCAGAAGCTGGAGCCGCTATTGAGCCACCTCGCCGCGCGCTCAGAGCACGACAAGGCGATGGGTTGGATCGAGGACATCGTCCCAGCGCTCGATCCCAAGGAGCTGCGACCGGCGTTCGCCTACAAGATTGCTCAAGTGATCGACGCCGGCCCCGAGGGCCTGCGACCGCTCGGGGAACGCTTCTACGCTCGAGCGGGAGCAGCGGGAGCAATCCTCGGGGCGAAGGCTTTCATCCGGGCAGCGGCGATTGCGCTGAGCGCTCCCGACGGAGCAGAAGGCGCATTGCGGCATCTGGCGGCGGCGGAAGCAATCCCGGAGCTGCCGGCCGAGAGCAAAACGCAACTCGCCGAGCTGCGCGCCGAGGCCCAGAAGAAGCTTGCCCCGGTCGGCGCGTTCCGTTCGATCGAAGCGGCTCCTGAAGGCAGCGCAATGAGCCGCGCTCCCGTGAGACCGCTAACCGAAGGAGTACCCGAAGCCGCAATGACCGCCTCTTCAGAGCGAGTGTCAACCGGAAATACCGCGAATCCGCAGATGAGCTCAGCGCGACCGTCGACCGAATCGGTAACCTCGCCTCACAATTCTGCGGCTCCGAAGCCTATCGTCCTCAATTCTCGGCTCAAACAGATTCGCGAAGACGGCCTCGATCTCGACGTGCAGTCGAAAGGTGCTCTCGTCGCCTGGAACAGGCTGCTCGCCATCGGCGTCGGAATCATTCCCGCCGGCGCTCAGAAGAATCTCGTGGTGACCGACCTCGTTGTTTCATCGAAAAAGAACGGCGCTCGGCCGACGGTGCTGAGAATTCCCGGCGGCGCCCTCGGGCTTGATACCTTGTACCCCGGCATCCGTCCGCGCGACGCGTTTCAGCAGTTGATCGGAGAGCTTCTCGCTCGGTCCGGCGCGCGGCCCTTGCCCAACCCCGACAGTCTATCGTCGGGCAACTACCCCCGATTCGCAGACATCTCGCAGCTCGAGTCCACGTTTTACGGCGCAACAGCCTAGTCGGCAGCCGCAGTTTGCCGACTGAAGCTCCTCCGTTCATCCTGGCGCTGGGCCTGGGATAGGCCCAGGCCAGGCTCAGCGCCCAGCCGAAAACGATCGGATGACCGCAAGGGAACGTTGTTCGCGAATCGAAATCGTTTAGGCTCTGGTTGTTCGATGAACGACGAATCTGCGGTGATAGGAGGCTCACCACCTTGGGCGAGAACACTAGGCTTGATCGTCGCGCTTGGCACGGCATGCGCTCTGCCGCTGCTCTTTCCCGGAGACGCACCGTTTGTCAACGATGAGCCGGCGCTCATCAAGAATGCGCTAATCGCAAATCATGAGCATCGATTGGCGCAAACAGGTCTGACAGGCAGTACAGGCTTTCCGTATGGGCCCCTGCCGACGTGGATATACCAGAGCTTTCTTTTGATCTCTCACGATCTGTCTGTCGTTGTTTTCCTCCGCGCGCTGCTGGTCATTTTGGCAACTGCGTATTCGCTGGCTTGGCTGTCGCGAACGCTGAAGCTTTGGCCCTGGTTCTCGATACCGGTGGTACTGTCACCCTATATTTGGTTCTACGCACGAACACTCTGGGACAACAGTTTTTGTATTCCTATCAGCGCGCTGGCGTTCGCTGCTTATCTCAGTTTCCTCGTCCGGGAATCGCCTGCTTCGTTGGCTCTGTCGATCGCAAGCTTGTGGGCGCTCGTTTTTACCCACTTGATGTCGGCAGCTTTAATCGTACCGATTGCAGTGCACGTTATTATTGCCAGGCGAAAAGGGTTGTGGAGGCACAAATGGGTGTTGCTGATAGTTTCAGCCATCGCCATCGGAGCGACCCGCACCTACTGCTCACAACTTCTCCATTCATTCGGCGGCAGCGGCCGGCACCCGAGTAGCGCGGGCTGGCTATTTCCGCTTCTCTCGCCTCGCTACCTCAGTGCATCTGGGCTCGAGTACTTTTTTGGCTCTCCCGCTCATCTAGGACTGGCTGGCATTGCACAGTGGGCTGCGCGCGCATCATGGTCGATATCGCTTGTCGCATTTCCCCTGGTCTGGGTTGGAATTATTCTGGCCGCAGCTTCTGCGCTTCAAGCAGTTCGACGTGCTCGATTTGATATCCGAAGTCATGCAGCAATTCTGGCGCTCGCGGTCCTCTTTACGCAAATGCTGCTGAATTGGTTGACCGGAACGTACGGCCATCCCCACTATTACAACGCCACCTGGATTGTTTACGCCCTTTTCGCCTGGCTCACCGTAGATTGGCTCGCTGGGCGAGCCTTGGCGACCGCCGTATGCGGCCCGTATGCGGCGGCACTGGCGACAACCATCCTACTCCTGATCGCAAGCATTCATCGAAGCGGGGGAACGCGTGAAGGCTATGGCCCAACGCTCGCCAACCAAATGCAGATTGCCACCGAGCTGAGACAGTACTCGGCCACCGTACCTCTCGACTTCAAGGTACTTAATTATCAGAAGTTCCCTCACGCGCTTGAAACACTTCGCTTGCTACAACCTCCGCCATCGGGTCAGCCGCGGCAGGCGAGCCGCCTATCAATCGTCTACTCCTCCACCGACGCGACCAATGGCAGGATCCAGCTTATCGCGGATTGACAAGGCGTTCCGCAAAGCTTGAACAGACAAGCGATTACGGTTCTCGCGGCCTTGCTACAAAACGGCAACCCTTTCGTAGCCGCCGCTCAGCGAGGATCACAAACAAAAACCGAGTTGGGTGCAAGCGGGACCAGCGGCTTATGAATGTGTTTCCAGACTGGCGGATCGGTGCCAGAAAGCCGGAAATCCACGTCGCACAGGTATGATCCAACCCCGAAGGTCAAGGGTTGGTGAAAGAGGCGTCGAGCTACAACCCACTCAACGAATGCTCCTTCGTCTCCCGGACCGGAGCCGACGGCCGCACCACTGGCAATGGCATGTCGGGTGCGCTCGAGCTGGTAGTCGACCGTGTGGCCGTTCCATCGATCGCCGGGGCGGAGCGTTTGCTGTCCCGCGAGGAGCAGCGCGACCCCGGATGCAGCGAACGCGCCAAAGTACGCAACCGCGAGCCAGCGCAAGAGGGGCCGCGAGAGTAGCCAAGCAGCTCCCGCAGCGGCTGGCAAACAGAGAAAAGGGAGCACCGCGACCACGTAATGGTCGTAAAAAGGCCTCCCGCTCAGTCGGAAGTAGAGCGGCAGCGCAGGAATCAAAAGCAACGGAATCAACTTGGGGCGAAAGCGAACGCAGAGCCCGAGTCCGCTCAGCGCTCCAGCCGCTGCCAGGCTCGCACCGAACAGGCGCCCCCGCCATCCTCCAGTGAAGAGGGCCGTCAGTGCTTCGCTGGTTTGCGCGTGCGACGGATAAAGGAGCCAAGCACCGAGGCTTCCCGAAACAGCTTGTCGATCGTAGCCCGGCGGGATTGCGCTGAGGAGGGCGGTTGAGTTTACCCACTGATCTCGAAGCTCGACGACGAAATATGGGACATACGCAGCCACGAACCCCAGAAGAGCAAGACCGAGACGCGACAACCTGAAGGGCTGGGAACGTTGACTCACCCAGACGAGCGCGCACGCAACGATGGCGAGTGCGCCGGATGCATGAATTTGCATCGAGAGGGCGGATAGGAGCCCGAACAAGACGCTCCAGTACCACGAAGGCTGCTCGTCGCGCGCGTTGCGCACCGCCGCGTAGAAGAGGGCGGGCGTGCTGAAAAGAAAAAGATTGGCGTTCCAGAAGGTATCGGTGAACCGGCCGTGCCACATGGACCACGTGAGCGTTGAAATGAGCGCGAGCCTCAGAGAAGAATCGGCTTCGAGCCTCTTCAATGAACGGTCGATGAGCAAAAGCCCAAATGCCGACAACAGGATGATCCAGTCCACTCCCACTCGCGGATCGCGAAAGACGAAAAAAGGAATTGAATAGACGAGGAACAGACTCCCACCCGGCGTCATCACCGCCGGGGAAGTCCCGGAGATGAACGGACCGTACGCGGGCGGCCGCAGCGTCTCGGCCACGCGCACGGAAAGCTCATAGAAGTACGCCTGGTCATAGGTGAAGTGGCCGCGACCGGGAAGAACGGCCATCGCGATCGCAGTCCACACGGCGACCTGGGCAACGTTGATCCAGGTCGTGACTCGAGGCGAAGGCCAATCGGCCAGCGGAAGGCCGCACTGCTCGATCTGATTCACCCCGCGCGAGATCAAGCGCGCCGCGGCTCGCGCGATTCCTTCGGGCCCTGAGCCACCTTTTCTTGGCGGCGAGCTCTTGCTCGCAGGCGATGGCGCGCGCTCGGAGCCGATGCTTCGGCTTTCGTTCTTTGGCGCTTCAGGCCCGGCCCTTTCCGATATATTCGTCATTCAATGCGCAGCGCCCGCGAAGTCGCGTACTCGGTGGGGTTGGCGGCCATCGTTCT
>DATFTC010000389.1:0-2032 GCA_035262305.1 Myxococcaceae bacterium
GGTGCATGTGCCCTACACCGTCAGCTCGACAATCATCGCCGATCTGCTCGGCGGACGCATTCACGTCACCTTCGCACCGGCTGCCTTCACGCTGCTATTGCTGCAAGACGGCAGATTGCTGGCGCTTGCCGTCGCGGCCGATGAGCCCATTCGCGAGCCGATCGCGGTCCCTACCGCGCTCGCAGCGAATATCGATTACCAAAACGCGACGTGGTACGGCTTCTTGGCCCCTGCCAAGACGCCCGCGCCGGTCCTGCAGACCCTCCATGACGCGATCGTCGCCGTGGGCGCGGATCCCGAGCTCAAGGACAAGATTCGCGCGCAGGGCATCACGCCGCGCAGCATCGGGCTACGCGACTTCGATGCGCACATCCGCAAGGACATGGATCGCCTCGAGCCGCTGTTGCGGACCATCGCCCGCTCGAACTAGGGGGGTGTACTCTTAAATCGGACAGGTCGCAGATCCGCTTTCGGGGGCAAAGCGGCGTCACGGACAATCCTGAATGTCCGCTTTTGGCCGATATCGTTGTAAAAGTCCAAAATTGCCCGCTGATAATTTTCTCGCCACACGACGCGCGTTACCGAAGTCGCCCGTGAATTCATCGTCAGGCGATGAGGCCCCTCACATCTTTACACGAAAATCGCGTCTACGGCCCGGAGAATTTTTGATCACCAGTGCAAAAAGACTTTTGCAACAATATCGACCCACAAGAGACATTGGCCGGATTGAAATCCTGCAGCGCAGCAATCTTCTGCCGGGCCGATATGTGCTATCCTTCGCTCGGAAGCCTGCCGGGTTACTGCCCTGTGGCAGATCTTCCACGCAATGCCCGCCTCGATACGAGGGAGAACGGCATGACGCGGGTTTGCTTCATATTGCTGTCGCTTCTTGCCCTCGCCTGCGCGAACGGAGAGGCGTGGGCACAGGCTTGGCCGACCAGACCGATCCGAGCGATTGTCGCCTTTTCCGCCGGAGGCATCGTCGACGTTATGGCGCGTGTGGTCTTCGATCAGCTCTCGAGCCAGCTCCGTCAGCCGGTGGTCGTTGAAAATCGCGCTGGTGCGGGAACCACGATCGCCGCCGCCTTTGTCGCCAAGTCAGATCCTGATGGATATACCATCCTAGTAAACTCCTCTGCGCAGACGATCAGTCCGCTGTTGCAACCGAATCTGACGTTTGATCCTGCTCGGGATTTTTCGGCGGTCATCCCGCTCGGCGTTTCGCCAAACGTGCTGGTCGTTTCGCCGTCTCGGGGCTTAAAGACTGTTGGCGATCTTGTTGCCGCCGCCAGAGCCAAGCCCGGTTCGTTCAATTTTGCCTCGGCGGGTGTCGGGAGCGGAGTTCATATGAGCGCGGAACGCTTCTTGGCCAGTACCGGGATCGTGGCCGTTCATGTGCCCTTTAAAGGGAGCCCGGAAGCGATCACGGAAGTCATGGCCGGACGGGTTGACTTCTATTTTAGCCCCGTCGGGCTTGTTGTCGAACACATACGCGAGAGGAAACTGCTCGCGCTCGCGGTGAATAGCCCGAGACGTGCCGCCATCCTGCCTGAGGTGCCTACGCTGGCGGAGACAGGCGTTGCCGACGCTGAGTATCCGCTTTGGTACGGGTCATTTGTCCCTGCCAGGACGCCTCGCCATATCGTCGAGACGCTCCATCGCGAAACGTCGAAAGCCCTCAAGACACCCAACGTGGAGAACAAGCTTGCCACGCTTGGCCTGGAGCCGATGGTCATGACCCCGGCCGAGTTCGATGCGCATGTCAAAGCCGAGATTCGCACCAACGCGGCCCTCATCAGCGCGGCCGGGATCAAATAAACCGAACTTTCACGGCAGCTTTCGTGACGAGCACTTGATCGATCAAGCGGTCAGCGACCCACTCAAGTCAAGGAAGAAGGAACATGAGCTATCAGACCATCGAAGTACACAATTCCACCCCGCACATCGGCGCGGAAATCCGTGGCGTCGACTTGTCCAATCCGCTCGGGAACCAGCAATTCCAGGAGGTGCATGACGCGCTCATGGACCGCCT